>CBHFOL010000085.1:0-25160 GCA_965995405.1 uncultured Saccharothrix sp. | reverse complement strand
GTGGGGTGGTTTGCGGGGCCTGGGGTTGGGCCCCCGCCGGGTGGGGGGTGCCCGGGGGGGGGGGGGGCTGGGGTGGGGTCCCCCGCCCCCACGACACCACCCACGACCGGGTGGTGGCGTTGAAGCGGCTCTCCCCGGCGCTGGACGACGAGGAGTACCGCGCCCGGTTCCGGCGCGAGGCGCGGATCGTGGCGAGGCTGCGTGAGCCGCACGTCGTGCCGATCCACGCCTACGGCGAGATCGACGGCCGCCTGTACCTGGACATGCGCCTGGTCGAGGGGACCGATCTGGGCGTGCTCGTCGCAGCCGGTCCGCTCGACCCGGCACGGGCTGTGCGGATCGTCGTCCAGGTGGCGGGGGCGCTCGACGCGGCGCACGCGGACGGCGTCGTGCACCGCGATGTGAAGCCGTCGAACGTCCTGGTCACGCCGGAGGACTTCGCGTACCTGGCGGATTTCGGCATCGCCCGGGACATCCTGCCGAACGGGACCTCGGCGACGGCGTCCGGCGCGGTCGTCGGCACCGTCGACTACATGGCCCCCGAGCGGTTCGACGGCGTCGTGGACGGCCGGGCCGACGTGTACGCGCTGGCGTGCGTGCTGTTCGCGGCCATCACCGGCCGCCGTCCGTTCGAGGTCGACGGGCTGGCGGCGCAGATCTGGGCGCACATGCGCCAGCCGCCGCCTGCGGCTTCCCGGCTGAACCCGGCCGTGCCGCCCGCGCTGGACGAGGTGATCCGCCGGGGCATGGCGAAGGACCCGGCGCACCGGCACCCGACCGCAGGGGAGTTCGCCGCGGACGCGTCGGCGGCGCTGGAACGTCCGTTCCCCCAGGCACTCCCCCGCACGGTCCCCGCCCAACGCGTCGCTCCTCGGCCGATCGCCCCGGGACCTGTCACCTCGGGGCCGATACCCGTAACGCCAAGGCCCTTCACTTCCCCACCCGTGACCCTGGCCCGGCAGGCGGTCCCGCCGAGGCGTCGGCCGGTTGCGCCACTCGTCGCCGGCGGGGTGGCGTTGGTGCTGGTCATGGCTCTGGTCGTGTGGGCGGCGATGGACTGGTCGACGGATGGCCGTGCCGGTGGCACCACCACGGCAACCACCACCGCGACGACCACAACCGAAAAGACGACGACCGCCCCACCGACGACCACCACGACCACACAGGCCGTCAGCACGGCCGACCGGACGCTTCTGGAACGCCTCCCGGCGACGTACCGGGGCAACCCGTCGTGCGTCCCGACCGCACCGGAGTACACGGGCGTCACGGCGACCGTAGTGTGCACGAAGGCCAACTCGGAGCACGGACGGTTCCCGGCACCGCAGCGTGCGGTGTTCTACCTGTTCACCGACGGCACCGCACAACAGGCGCACTTCCAGGGCATCGTCCAGGAGAACAACATCCCGCGCGACGACCAGTGGGGCGGATGCCGTCCACAGACCCAGCCGGCGCACTACGCGTTGTACTACCGGGGCGAGGGCACCGGCGCGACACCGGGCGAGTTCGTGACGTGCTTCGTAAAGGACGGCGTGGGCCAACTGTGGTGGGTGGACACCCGTACGTCCACCACCGGCAGCCTGCTGTCCACGGCGGCGACCGGCGCGGAGGAACTGGACGACCTGGGCTACTGGTGGAACACCATGATCCTGAGCTGATCGAGCTCGACGAAACGGTGGCCCGGTGGGGTCCGTCCACACCGGAATGCTCCAGCTGTCCCGGTTCGCGGTGCCCCCCGGTCCAGTCGCCCTCCGACCGCCCTGGGCGATGGACGTTCATCTCGGCGGTGGACCCATGAGAAATGTCATGGTCGATCCATGAAAAACCGCACCCGCACGACCCGCTCAGCCCCACGACCATGAATACAGACAGACCAGCCACCAACCGCATTTCCACATTCGACACCCAGGAGGTCGAAATACCATGGCTACGTCATTCCACACCCGATCCGGCACCGGACCGCTACCTCGCCCGGTCGGCCGTGAGCGGCCGGACACCTGCCGACAACACGCCGAACGGCCACTCGCAGCGGTGGCCCCGTGGGTTGCCGCCGGCCCGGACCGCCGCGTTCTTCCCATGCGCGGTCGTGGCGTCACAGGCAGCCGAACGGTCGAAGGACGACGCGGCGCGGGTCGTCGTATTCCGCGCACTCGCAGGCTTCTTCGTACCCTCACCCGCCTCCTGCCAAAGCGGCTTCGGCCGGCCCCAGGCGATCACGACCGGATTCACTGCCCTGACCGGGTACGCGTTCGCGAAGGTGACGAAGGCCCACCCCGCGCCGCTCGCGGCACGCACCAAGGCGGCCCGCCTGACGGGGTCGGCAGCACCGCCGCGTGCGGCAACGCACCGGACCGGCCGGGGTCGTCCGGGTGGACACCGACGTCCCGATCGCACCGCCGGCGAACGCTCGACGCGGTGGATGCCGGTGTCGACCACCGGGCGGGCCGCGCGTGCCGAGTCGCCCGCCGGCATGCCCAGTCGGGCCACGTCGTCGGTGTACAGGCCCATCTCGTCTGCGAGCCGCTCGGCGTAGAGCCCCCAGCCCTCGGCGAAGGCGTCGATCTTGGCCACCCTCCGCAACAAGGGGAAGCCGGGCAGTTCCCGGGCCAGCGCGACCTGGACGTGGTGGCCCGGCACGGCCTCGTGGTAGGCCATCGCCTCGGCGCTGTGGCGGTACCCCTTCCGCGGCCGGTGGGGGTTGGCGAAGTAGGTGGCCGGGCGGCTGCCGTCCAGTGCGGCGGGCAGGTAGTTCCCGGCGGGGGCTCCCGGTGCCTCGTCGGCGGGCACCGCCGCCACCGTGCAGCGGTCGGCGGGCAGCCTGCCGAACCACCGCGGCGCGGCCTGTTCGGCACGGGCGATCGAGGTTCGGGTGGTGGCCAGGATCTCCGCGCCGTCGCGCCACCGCAACGCCGGGTCGGTGCGCAGCCGCTCGAACAGGTCGGGCAGGTCGATCGGGCCGAACACGCGCTCGCCGACCGTCCGGTACTCCTCGGCCAGCCGTTCGATCAGCTCCAGGCCGGTGCGGTGCAGTTCCCCGGCGGAACAGGTGACGGTGGTGCGCGCGCGGACCAGCCGGGCGTAGGTGGCTTCGCCGTCAGGCGGCCGGCACAGGCCGGCACGGTCGTCGGGACGGCCGTGCGGCGCGGTCTCGTCGGCGAGCACGGCTCGGTAGTGGACGAACGCTTCGCGCACCTCTCCGTCGACCAGCCGGTCCCGTTCGGCGGTGAACGCCGTGCCGTCTGCGGGTGGGCGCGGCCGGCGCAGCGCGTTGTCCTCCGCGTTCGCCAGGTACCGGTCGAGGTGGGCCACGGCGGCATCGACCAGGCGGCGCACCGGCAACCGGCCCGCCGCCACGCCGGCGCGGTGCCGGGTCGCGACGTGCGCCGGCAGCCGGGGGATGGCGCGCAGCCGCGCGAGGTAGCCGTCGGCGTGCGTCGGCTCGACTGTCCCCGTCATCGGCAGACCGAACAGGAGCTGGGCCGCCGGGGCCACGAAGAGCGGCGAGATCGTGTACTCGACGCTCCGCGCGGCCAACCGGTCCGCCACCACCCCGCCAACGGCGTGGATCACCGCGCAGGTCAACCGGTCACCGGTCGACAACCCGGCCGGGTCGAGCTCGCGTGCCCGTGCCCTGATGTCGGCCAATCGGGCGGCCATGGCGGCCTCACCCGCCTCGGTGCAGGCCCGCAGCCGGTCGTCGCGATCCCGGAACCCACACAGCGTGGCCACCAGCAGGTCCTGCTCGTTGACCGCGTCCAGCAGCTCGTCGGCCAACTCGGTGGCGGTAGTCGTGCCGGGACCAGTCATGCCGGGGCTCCGTCGCGCAGTGCCGTCCAGGCGCCTCGACCCTACCGGGAGCCCGGCGGGCGGGTCGTGGGTCACAATCGGGAGTGGGATGACAGCGGGGCTGGCGAGCGTTCAGCCCTATGGGCATCGATCAGCCGAAGAGCGGAGCGACCACATGACCACCGTGACCGAGAAGGCCGTCCTCGCGGGCGGCTGCTTCTGGGGCATGCAAGACCTGTTCCGCCGCCATCCGGGCGTCGTCTCCACCCGTGTGGGTTACACGGGCGGCGACGTGCCCAACGCGACGTACCGCAACCACAGCGGCCATGCCGAGGCCATCGAGATCGTCTTCGACCCGGCGCAGCTGAGCTACCGGCAGATCCTGGAGTTCTTCTTCCAGATCCACGACCCGACGACCCGCGACCGCCAGGGCAACGACATCGGCACCAGCTACCGCTCGGCGATCTTCTATGACGGCGACGAGCAGAAGCAGGCCGCCGAGGCGACCATCGCCGACGTGGACGCGTCCGGTCGGTGGCCGGGCCGGGTCGTCACCGAGGTGACCCAGTCGGGTGACTTCTGGGAGGCCGAGCCGGAGCACCAAGACTACCTGGAGCGCTACCCGAACGGGTACACCTGCCACTACGTCCGGCCCGAATGGCAGCTCGGCGAGCGGTGACCACGACAACGGCGAGCGGGAACGTCGTGAGCACGACAGCCGTGAGCACGACAGCGGCAAATACGACTGTCGTGAGCACGACACGGTGACCATGACTGCGGTGAACGCGCCTGCGGTGAGCAGGACCGTCGAGATCGTGGCGCTGCACGTCTCGGCCGTGCACGCATACGAAGGCCGGCCCGCCGACGGACCGCGACCCGATCCCGAGCCCGTCTCGCGTGATCACGTCGTGGTCCGAGCGGGCCTCGGCCTGGTGGGCGACCGGTACTTCAACCACGCCGCGCACCGCCAAGCCGCCGTGACGGTCTTCGCCGCCGAAGCGCTCGACCACATCGCGGACGGCCTCGGACTGGCCGCCGTTCCGGATCCGCTGCTCGTGCGGCGCAACATCGTGCTGCGCGGGTTCGACGTCGACGGACTCGCCCGGCACGACGTGTTCAGCCTGGACTCCGGCGACGGCCCGGTGCGGTTCGAGGCGCACCGCCCGGCGAACCCGTGCGCGTGGATGGACGCCGTCATCGCCCCGGGCGCTTTCCGTGCCCTTCGCGGTCACGGCGGCATCCGGTGCGTCCCCTTGGACGACGGGCTGCTGCGACTCGGCCCGGCGACCCTGACGTCGACCGGCTGACGGCCGGGCCCCGCCCTGGCGTGGGCGGGGCGTCGGCGGTCGTCCCGGTCCGGCAGTCGCCCCTGGTACGAGGGGCATCCCGGTCCGAGGGCCTCCCGGCCGGGAGGTCAGCGGCCCGGAAGGTCAGCCGGCCCTGGAGGTCAGCGACCCGGGGGTCAGCCGGCCCGGGAGGTCACACCAGCGGGGCGAAGAAGAACGTGTCGCGGCGGCTGAAGCGGCCGTCGTCGGCGAACTCGAAGAAGTCCGAGAACCTCAGCGACACTTCGCTGCCGTCGTGCAGGACGCCGGCGAAGGAGCCGTGCACGGCCACCTCGTCCTCGCCCGCCACGACCTTGTCGATCGTGTGCGCGCCCGTGCGGATCACCCTGGTACCGCTGTAGAACGCGGTCATCTCCTCGTGGCCGACGATCGGCTGGTAGCCGGGACGGTGGTAGGCGGCGGACGGTGTGAACAAGTCGACCAGGCCGGGGATGTCACCGGCGTCCACTAACTCGTAGTAGTGCTGGACCGAGGCGACGTGGTCGATGCGGGTCGTGGTCATGGCGATCCTCTTTCAGGACAGGTGGGTGGACAGGACGGCGGCGATGGCCGCCAGGGGTTCGGGGGCGGTGAGGCCACCGTGGGTCGCGTCGACCGGGTACACGTCGACTCGCCCGGTGACGTGTGGACGCCAGCTGTCCGGCGTCGGATCGATGGCGGTTTTCCCTTGTACGGCGTGGAAGATGTGCACGTCGCCGGCGAACGGGGCCGGCCGGTGCCGGTCCTGCAACATCACGTTGGCGGCGAACACCTCGGGCAGCGGGGAGTCCGGGCCGATGTCGGCCAGCAGGCCGCCGCTCTCCCGCACCGCCCGGTCGAACTCCTCCCGGGTCGGCGCGGACGACGGCGGCGTGTGCCCGAGGGACACCAGCAGCGGCCCCAGGACGTCGTCGGGTGACAGGTGCGGGTGGTCGCCGGGCTCCTCCGGGTAGCCGTCGAGCAACGCGACCAGGCCGACTTCCTCGCCCGCCGCCTCCAGCCGCACCGCCAGCTCGTGCGCCACGACCGCGCCGAACGACCACCCGAGCAGGTGGTACGGCCCGTGCGGGCGCACGGCGCGGATCACCTCCAGGTAGTCCGCCGCCATCTCGACGAGCGAGCCGGGCATGTCGCCGCCCGCCAACCCGCGCGCCTGGAGCGCGTACACCGGCCGACGCGGGTCCAGGTGCGGCAGCAACCCGAAGTAGTCCCAGCCGAGACCGGCGGCGGGGTGCACGCAGAACAGCGGCGGCAGGTCTCCCCCGGCGCGCAACGGGATCAGCACGCCCAGCGGGTCGCGTCCCCCCGCCGAGCCGGACGAGCCCGGCGTGCCGAGCCGGACCGCCAGCGCCGCCGGGGTCGACGCGTCGAACAGCAGCCGGAGTTCCAGCCGCACGCCCAGTTCCGCCCGCACCCGTGACACCAGCCGGGACGCGAGCAGCGAGTGCCCGCCCAGGTCGAAGAACCCGTCGTCCGGCCCCACCGACGCCACGCCCAGCACCTCGGCGAACAGCCCGCACAGCACCGCCTCGCGCGTGGTGGCCGGCGGTCGCGCGGTCCGGGTGGCCGCCTCCGGCGCGGGCAGCGCCGCCCGGTCGACCTTCTCGTTGGGGGTCAACGGGAGCTCGGGCAGCAGCACGAACGCCTCGGGCACCATGTACCGGGGCAGGAACGCGCCGAGTTCCGCCCGCACCCGCTCGACGTCGAACTCGCCGGCGGGCACCACGTACCCGACCAGCATCTGCTTCCCGGGCTGGTCCTCCCGCACGATCACGGTCGCCTGCGCCACGTCCGGCCGGTCCCACAGCGCGGCCTCGATCTCGCCGATCTCGATCCGCAGCCCCCGGATCTTGACCTGCCGGTCCGCCCGGCCGTGGAACACCAGCCGCCCGTCCGACCGCCACCGCGCCAGGTCACCCGTCCGGTACATCCGGGCACCCGGCGCGCCGAACGGGTCCGCCACGTACCGGTTCGCGGTGAGCCCGGGTGCGCCCATGTACCCGCGCGCCAGGCCGATGCCCGCGATGTACACCTCCCCGATCACACCCGGCGGCACGAGCATGAGGTGCTCGTCCGCCACGTGGACCCGGTAGTTGTCGAGCGGCACGCCGACCGGCGGCAGTTCCAGGTCCGGCAGCACGACCTCGGCGGTGGCCACGACGGTGGTCTCGGTGGGCCCGTAGGCGTTGTACAGCTCGAACCGGGCCTCCGGACCCGGCCGCCGGCGCAGCACGTCGCCGCCGGTGTGGATGGTCCGCAGCGACGACCCCAGCAGCACCGGGTCGTCGAGCATGGCTTCCAGCCGGGGCGTGGCGATGATGCACGCGGTGATCTCGCTGTCCGCGAGCCATGCCGGCAGCGCCTCGGCGTCCTCCAGCACGTGCTGCATCGGCATGTGCAGCTCGCAGCCGATCACGAGGGCGGGCCAGATCTCGCACACGAACGAGTCGAACCCCTGCGCCGACAGGTAGGCCATCCGGCTGGTCGGCCGCAGGCCCAGCCCTCGCGCGTGCCACGCGACCGAGTTGGCGAACCCCCGGTGCTCGATCACCACACCCTTGGGCCGCCCGGTCGACCCCGACGTGTAGACCACGTACGCCGCGTCCAGGTGGTGCACCCGGACGCCGGGGTCGGTCGCGGGCCGGCGGTCGATCGCCGGGCCGTCCACGTCGAGTACGACCGCGATGGCGTCGGCCCCGGACACGAGGTGCGCCATGGAGGTCTCGGTGACCACGATCGACGCGCCGGCGTCGGCGATCATGTAGGCGAGGCGGTCGGCCGGGTAGGTGGGGTCGACCGGCAGGTAGGTCGCACCGGTCTTCAGCACCGCGAGCAACGCGACGATGTTCGCCGCGTGCCGGTCGAGGCAGACGCCGACCGCGGTGCCCCGGCGCGCGCCGAGCGCCATCAGGTGGTGCGCCAGCCGGTTCGCGCCCGCGTCCATTTCGGCGTAGGTGAACGTGCCGTCGAAGCCGACGAGCGCGGTCGCGTCGGGTGTCCGGCGGGCGACCTCGGCGATCACCTCGTGCACCGGCCTCGGGTCGACGTCGACAGCGGTGTCGTTCCACGTCCGCAGCAGCTCGCGTTCGGCGTCGGTCAGCACGTCGATGCCGCTCAACCGCGTCGACGGGTCCGCCAGCACCGTGCCCAGCAGCCGCAGGAACCGGCCCACCAGCGCCTCCGCGGTGGCCTGGTCGAACAGGTCCACCGCGTACTCCAGGCACACCTGCACCCCGGCGGGCGCACCGGACGCGTCACGGTCCTGGCCGAACCCGAACGAGAGGTCTTCCTTCGCCCCGCCGGTCGTCGTCGGCTCGGTCCGGACGGTCAGCCCGGGCAGGCCGAGGTCGTCGTCCTCGACACCGCCCACCCCGTCCTGGAGCACCATGGACACCTGGTACAGCGGGTGCTTGCTGCCCGACCGCTCGGGGTTGATCCGCTCCACGACCCGGTCGAACGGCACGTCCTGGTGCGCGTACGCGGCCAGGTCCGCCTCCCGCACCCGCCGGAGCACGGTGGTGAAGTCCGGGTCGCCGGACAGGTCGACGCGCAGCACGAGCGTGTTGACGATCAGGCCCACCAGGTCTTCGAGGTCGGCCTGGCCGCGACCGGCGAAAATCGCGCCGATCACCACGTCCGTACCCGCGCCGACCCGGTTGAGCAGCGCGGCCACGGCGGCGTGCAGGACCATGAACACGGTCGTCCGGTTGGCCCGCGCGACCGCCAGCAGCGCCCGGTGCGTCTCGGCGTCGATGAGGGCCCGCACCTCGGCCCCGACGTGGTCCGACGTGACCTGCCGGGGTCGGTCGACGGGCAGCCGCGTCTCGTCGGGCGCGCCGGACAGCGTCTCCACCCAGAACCCGAGCTGGCGGCTGAGCGGGCTGTCCGGGTCGTCGGTCGAGCCGAGCCGGGCCAGTTGGCGCACCGTGTGGTCGGCGTACTGGATCGGCAGCGGCTTGAAGTCGGGTGCGCGACCGGCCACCCGTGCCCGGTACGCCTCGGCCAGGTCGTGCAGCAGCACGCCGAGGGACCAGCCGTCGGTGGCGATGTGGTGCAGCGCCAGCAACAGCACGTGTTCGTCGCCGGCGACCCGCAGCACGTACGCCCGCAGCGGCAGGTCGACCGCCAGGTCGAACGGGCGGGCCACGGCGGTGGTCACCGCGTCCTCGGTCCAGTCGGCGACCTCGAACACCAGCTCGGCCGCCGGCCGCACCACCTGGTGCCAGCCGTGCTCGTCCTCGGGGAACACGGTGCGCAGCGACTCGTGCCGGTCGACCACGTCCAGCAGCGCCGCGTGCAGCGCCGCGAGGTCGAGTTCCCCGGTCAGCCGCAGGGCGTGCGGCGCGGTGTACGCCTGCCCGGCGACCTCGGACGCCAACCGCACACCCCGCTGCGCGGGCGACAGCGGCACCCGGTCGGGTCGGGTCACCGGCCCGGGCTCGGGGCCCGCCTCGGCGTTGTCCAACTGCGCGTCCAGGCCACGCGGGGTCGGTGTGCGGAACAGGTCGCGGATGCCCAGCTCCACCCCGAACACCGACCGCAGCGACGCGAGCAGCCGGGCCGCGAGCAGCGAGTGCCCGCCCAGGTCGAAGAACCCGTCGTCCAGGCCCACCGGGACCGACAGCCCGAGCACCTCGGCGAACAGGCCGCACAGGATCTCCTGGCGCGGGGTGCCCGCCCGCTCGCCGCCGGTGGTCGCGCGGTCCGGCGCGGGCAGCGCGCTCCGGTCGAGCTTCCCGTTGGGCGTCAACGGAAGCGCGTCGAGCACGACGGCCGCGCCGGGAACCAGGTGCTCGGGCAGCCGATCGGCCGCGTATGCCAGCACATCCCGCGCCGAAAGCACGCCCCCCGACTGCACGCCGCCCGATGCCGCGTTCTTCGTCTGCACGCTCCCAGACGGCACGCCGCCCGAAACCACGCTTCCTGTCGGCACGCCGCCCGATGGCACGCCCTCCAACGGCACGCTTTCTGTCGGCACGCTCCCCGACGGCTTGGCCACCACGTACGCCACGAGCCACTTGCCACCCGGCCCGTCGTCGCGCGGCACCACGGCCGCCGCCGTCACGTCCGGGTGCGCGGCCAGCACCGCCTCGACCTCGGCGGGCTCGACCCGGAAGCCCCGGATCTTGACCTGGTCGTCCGCCCGGCCCAGGTACACCAGACCACCGTCGGGCAGTCGGCGCACCAGGTCACCGGTCCGGTAGAGACGTCCGCCGGGCGCGCCGTACGGGTCGGCGACGAACCGCTCGGCGGTGCGCCCCGGCTGCCCCAAGTACCCGTGCGCGAGCCCGGCACCCGCCACGTACAACTCACCCGCCACACCCGGCGGCACGGGCGTCAGCCGGTGGTCCAGCACCACCGCACGCTTGCCCGCGAGGGGTCCCCCGATGGGCACCACCGCGCCGTCCCAGTCGTCCGGCACGGTGAACGTCGTGGTGAACCCCATGCTCTCCGCCGGCCCGTAGCCGTTGAGCACACGCAGACCCGCGTCACGCGCCGCCTTCACGTGCGCCGCCGACGCCGACTCACCACCGGTCAACGCCCACCGAACGCCCGCGAACAGCTCCGGGTACTCGTCCCACAGGTGGTTGAACAGGCTCGCCGACGCGTCCAGCACGGTCACCCCGTGCTCACGCACCAACCGCGCCACCACGGCCGGTTCCGGCCGCTGGCCCGGATACAGCACGGACGTGCCGCCGGCCATCAACGGGCCGAGCAACTGGGTGGCGAACGCGTCCCACGACACCGGGGCGCACTGCAACCACACCCCGTCGAACGGCGCGTACTCATGCCCGACGAGCGTGCCCACCACAGCCCGGTGCGGCGCGCCGATCGCCTTGGCCGCCCCCGTGGAGCCGGAGGTGAACATGACGCACGCCAGGTCGTCCGGACCGACCTCCGGCGCGGTGAACGGGCACGGCACCACGTCGTCCAGGTGCACCGCGTCCACGGGCGCGGGCCGGTCGGTCAGCACCAGCCGGACCGGCACGTCCACCACCATCCGGGCGAGCCGGGCGGCCGGGAAGTCCACGTCGAGCATCAGGTACGCCGCGCCGGCCTTGAGCACGCCCAGCAGCGCGGTCACCATCCCCACCCCGCGTCCGATGTGGACACCCACCACGTCACCGCGCCGAACCCCTTGGGATACCAGGAATCCCGCCATCCCGTCGGCATCGGCGTCCAGCCGCCGGTAGTCGACCGCCTGGGCGCCGGACACCAGCGCGACCGTGTCCGGGGTCAGCCGGGCCTGGCGGGCGACCAGCTCGTGCAGGGTGGCAACCGGCGCGGGCGACGGAGTCACACCCAGCAGTCCGGCCCGTTCCACCGGCGACAGCACGTCGAGCTCCCACACCGACCGGTCGGGTTCCGCCGCCGCCCGGTCCAGCAGCCGGACCAGGCGGGCCAGCAGCGACTCGGCCGTGCTCCGGTCGAACCGCGCCTCCGCGTACTCCAGCACGCACGTCACGCCCGCCGGGCCCTCCCGCAGCACCAACGTCAGGTCGAACTTCGCCGCCCCTGTGCCGACCGGCTCAACCGACGTGACCAGACCAGGGAACCCGGGATCCGCCCCGGCGGCGGCCGTCTCCGCCAGCACCATGACCTGGAACAGCGGGTGCCTGCCCGGCGCGCGCACCGGGGCCAGTTCCTCCACCAGCCGGTCGAACGGCACGTCCTGGTTGCCCAGGGCATCCAGGGTCCGGTCGCGCACGCGAGTCAGCAGGGTGCGCAACGACGGGTCGCCGGAGACGTCCGCACGCAGCACCAGCGTGTTGACGAAGAACCCGACCAGGTCGTCCAGCGCCTCCTCCGACCGCCCGGTGACCACCGTGCCGACCGGGATGTCCTCCCCCGCACCGGTTCGGGCCAGCAGCGCGGCGAACGCGGCCTGCGCGACCATGAACAGCGTCGCGCCCGTCGACCGGGCCACCTCGCCCAGCGCCTCGACGGTGGCCGCGCCCAACCGCGCCTCCACGACATCGCCACGGGGGTTGTCGTCGGTCCGGGGCCGGTCGGCCGGCAGCGCGATCTCCTCGGGCAACCCGGCCAGCTCGTCGCGCCAGTACCCGAGCTGGGCGCTCAGCGCGCTGTCCGGGTCGTCGGCCGAACCGAGCAGTTCCCGGTGCCACAGCGTGTAGTCCGGGTACTGGACCGGCAGCGGCTCCCAGCCCGGCTCACGGCCGGCCAGCCGCGCGGTGTAGGCGGTCGCCAGATCCCGCAGCAGCACCCCGGTCGACCAGCCGTCGCCGACGATGTGGTGCAGCACCAGCAGCAGCTCGTGCTCGTCCGGACCGGTGGCCCGCAGGTGGGCCCGGAACAGCAGGTCCTCGGCCAGGTCGAAGGTCTGCGCCACGACCCGGTCGACCGGTGTGTCCGGGTCGAGGACCTGGAGCACCACCTTCGCGTCCTCCGCGACCACCTGGTGCGGCTCGCCGTCGATCGTCGGGAACCGGGTGCGCAGCGCCTCGTGCCTGCCGACCACGTCGGTGAGCGCCGACTCCAGGGCCACCGTGTCCAGTCCGCCGCGCAGCCGCAGTGCGATCGGGACGTGGTAAGTGGCTCCGACGCCCTCGTGCCGGTCGAGGAACCACAGCCGCCACTGGGCGGGTGACAGGGGGATCACAGGGACTCCTTGGGTCGGGGCCGCAGGACGGGCCGGGACGCGGTGGCACGGCGGTCCGGCAGCAGCGCGGCCAGCGCGGCGACCGTCGGGTGGTCGAAGACCGTGCGCACGCCGATGTCGACGCCGAACACCGCGCGCACGCGGGCCGCCAGGCGCATCACCAGGATCGAGTGGCCGCCGAGGTCGAAGAAGTGGTCGTCGGCGGACACCGAGGGCAGGTCGAGCAGTTCGGCGAACAGCCCGCACAGCAGTTCCTCGTGCGGGGTCGCCGGTGGCCGCCCGGCCGACTTCGCCTCGGGCGCGGGCAGCGCCGCGCGGTCGAGCTTGCCGTTGCGCAGCCGGGGCAACTCGTCCACCGCGACCACGGCGGACGGCACCAGGTGCTCGGGCAGGTGCCGGGCGGCGAACTCACGCAACCCGTCGGCCTCGCCGACCACGTACGCCACCAGGCGCTTGTCGCCCGGCCGGTCCTCGCGGACCACGACCTCCACCTGCCGCACGTCGGGCCGGCGCGCCAGCACCGCGCGCACCTCGGCGGGCTCGACCCGGAAGCCCCGGATCTTGACCTGGTCGTCCACCCGGCCGAGGAAGTGCACGAGCCCGTCCCGGTCCGGCCGAACCAGGTCGCCGGTCCGGTAGAGCCGCTCGCCCGGCGCGCCGAACGGGTTGGCCACGAACCGCTCGGCCGTCGCGTCCGGCCGGCCGAGGTAGCCGTGCGCCAGCCCGTCGCCCGCCATGTACATCTCGCCGGGGGTGCCGGGCGGCACCGGCCGCAGGTTCTTGTCCAGCACGAACACGTGCTTGCCGGGCAGCGCCCGGCCGACCGGCATCGCGGCCCGCGACAGGTCCCGCTGCTCCACCTCGTGGCACAGCGCGAAGACGGTGTTCTCCAGCGGCGCGTACCCGTTCACCACCCGCAGCCCGGGGTGCCGGTCGAGCAGGGCGCGCAGGTGCGGGACGGACGCGGGCTCGCCGCCGGTCATCACCTCGCGGAGACCCGCGAACACCTCGGGCACCTCGTCCACCAGGAAGTTGAGCAGGCTGGCCGACGCGTACACGACGGTCACCCCGTGCTCGGCCACCAGCCGGCCGATCAGCCCGGGATCGGGCGTCTGACCGGGTTGCAGCACGCACTTCGCGCCGGACAGCAGCGCTCCGAACAGCTCCAGCGCGAACGCGTCCCACGACACCGGGGACCACTGCAACCACACGTCGTCCGCGTGGAACCGAACGAAGTCCTGGCCGGTCAACGTGGTGACGAACGCGCGGTGGGACACCACGACCCCCTTGGGCCGCCCGGTGGAGCCCGACGTGAACATCACGCACGCCGGCCCGTCCGCGACCGCCCGGGAGACGAACTCGTCGGGCTGGTCGCCCACGTCCGCCGGGTCCAGCGTCCGCTCGGTGATCCCGTCCGCCCCGACCGTGAGCCGGGCACCGGCCTGCTCGGCCAACTCACGCAACCGGTCCACCGGGTGGTCCGGGTCCAGCGGCACGTACGCCGCGCCCGCCTTCAACACGGCCAGCAGCGCCACCACCAGCCCGACGCCGCGCGGCACGCACACCGCGACCGCGTCCCCGACCTGCACGCCGTCCGCGACGAGCCGGTGGGCGAGGCGACTCGCCCGGACGTCCAGTTCCCGGTAGGTGAGGGTTTCCGCTTCGTCCACCACCGCCGGCGCGTCCGGCTTCCCGGCCGCGACGAGCTCGGACAGCGTGGCGTCGCGGCGCGGCCGTTCGTCGGCCCGCCAACCGGCGATCACCTCGTGGAACTCCTCCGGCGTCAACAGGTCCACTGTGGACACACGCTGGTCCGGGTCCGCCGCGACGGAGTCCAGGAACCGCAGCAGCCGGGACAGCGCGGCGGCCACCGTCTCCCGGTCGTACAGCTCGGTCGCGTACTCCAGCTCACCCACCAGCCCGGCGGGCGCTCCGTCCGCGAACCGCTCGCGCAGCCCCAGCGTCAGGTCGAACTTGGCCGCGCCGGTCGGTGCGGGCAGCTGCCCGATCTCCAGGTCGCCGAGCTGCCAGTCGCCCTCGGCGTTGCCCTGCAACACCAGCATCACCTGGAACAGCGGGTGCCGGATCGCGGTCCGGGCCGGGTTCAGCTCCTCCACGAGCCGTTCGAAGGGCAGGTCCTGGTGGTCGTGCGCGGCCAAGTCGTACCGCCGGACCCGGGTCACCAGCTCGCGGAACGTCGGGTCGCCGGACAGGTCGGTGCGCAGCACCAGCGTGTTGACGAAGAACCCGACCAGGTCGTCCAACGCCTCGTCGCCACGGCCCGCGACAGGTGCGCCGACCGGCACGTCGTCGCCCGCGCCCAGCCTGGACAGCACGGTCGCGAACGCGGCCCGCAGCACCATGAACACGGTCGACCCGGTGGCCCGGGCCAGGGCGACGATCCGCTGGTGGGTGGCGGCGTCCACGGTCACCGGCAGCACGTCACCGCGATGCGTCGGCCGCGCCGGACGGGGTCGGTCGGCGGGCAGGGTCGCCTCCTCGGGCAACCCGGCCAGCGCGGTGCGCCAGTGGTCGAGCGATTCCGTGAGGTCCAGATCTCGGTGCCACAGGGTGTAGTCCGCGTACTGGACCGGCAGCGGTGCCCAACCCGGCGCGCGGCCCTCGGTCCGGGCGTCGTACGCCTCGCCGAGATCGCGCACCAGCGGTGTCATCGACCAGCCGTCGCCCGCGATGTGGTGCACCACCACGACCAGCACGTGGTCCTCGGCACCGACTTCGGCGAGCAACACCCGCAACGGCCGCACACCCAGGTCGAACGGCCGGCGCGACACCTCGGCGACCACCTGCTCCAGGTCCGCCTCGGCGCACCGGACCGAGCTGAACTCGACGTCGGCGGTCGGCAGCACGTGCTGCTCGGCCACACCGTCCCGCTCGCGGAACACCGTCCGCAGCGACTCGTGCCGCCCGACGACGTCACCGAACGCCGCGCGCAGCGCCCCGACGTCGAGACTTCCCTTCAGCCGCAACGCGACGGGCGCGCTGCCCAGGAGTCCCGCCACCAACGGGTCGGTCACCCACGGCGTCCCGGTTAGGCGAGCGGCCACGGTGGCACCGGACTCTCCCGCATGGAGCGACCAGAGCACGTGGTAGGCGGCACCGGGCTCCTGCACCCGTTCCACCACCCACAGCCGCTGCTGCGCCGACGACAGGGGCAACGGGTCGGGCCGCTCCACCGGCACGACCGCCGCCCGAGCGCGGCGCGCGGTGTCCAGCCGGGCGTCCAGCGCGGCCACGGTCGGCGCGTCGAACACCTCCCGCAGCGCCACTTCCGCGTCGAACGCGCTCCGCACCCGCGCCACCAGCCGGGCGGCGAGCAGCGAATGCCCGCCCAGGGCGAAGAAATCGCTGTCCAGGCCGACCTCCGCGACGCCGAGCAGGTCGGCGAAGATCCCGCACAGCACCTCCTGCCGGGCCGTGCGCGGCGCGCGGTAGGCGATGTCCGTCTCGGGCGCGGGCAGCGCCCGCCGGTCGAGCTTCCCGTTGGCGGTCAACGGAATCGCGTCCAACATCACGATCGCCGACGGCGTCATGTAGGACGGGAGGGCCTTCAGGTGCTCCCGCACCTCCCGAGCGGTGACCTGCGCGCCCGGCACCGGAACCACGTACGCCACCAGGTGCTTGCCGGTCGTCGGGTCGTCGTGCACCACGACGGCCGCGCGGCCGATCCGCTCGTGCCGGGTCAGCACCCCTTCGACCTCGCCGGGTTCGACCCGGTAGCCCCGGATCTTGACCTGGTCGTCGGTCCGGCCGGCGATCTCCAGCAGGCCGTCCGGCCGCCACCGGCCGAGGTCGCCGGTCCGGTACATCCGGCCGTCCGGGGCGGCCACGAACCGTTCGGCGGTCGCGCCGGGCCGGTGCAGATAGCCTTGCGCCAGACCGTCGCCCTCCAGGTAGATCTCGCCCACCACGCCGGGCGGCACCGGGTTCAGCGCCGTGTCCAGCAGGTGCACCTTGGTGTTGGCGATGGGCGCGCCGACCGGCACCGCCCCGTCCACCTCGCCGACCTGGTGCGCGGTGACGAACACCATGCTCTCCACCGGCCCGTAGCCGTGCACCAGCCGCACGTCCGGGAACTCGCGGCGCAGCTTCGCCAGGTGGGCGAGCGACGGCGCTTCGCCGCCGGTCATGACCTGGCGCAGCACGTCGAACACCTCGGGGTGCGTGTCCAGGACCGTCGCCAGCAGCCCGGCCGACATCCACATCGTGGTGACCCCGTGGCGCGGCACCAGTTCCGCGATCAGCTCCGGGTCCGGCACCTGGCCGGGAGCCAGCACGACCGTGCCGCCGTGCAGCAGCGGCGGCCACATCTCCAGCACCATGCCGTCCCACGACACCGGGGCGATCTGGAGCCACGTGCCGTCGAAGTCCACATAGGACTGACCGAAGAACGTCCGGACGATCGCCCGGTGGGTCGCCATCACACCCTTCGGCACGCCCGTCGAGCCGGACGTGAACAGCACGCACGCCACGTCGCCGGCCGGCGTCGACACGCCCGGCCTGGTCGTCGGCTGGTCGGCCGTCACCAGGCTCCCGGTCACGGTGAACCGCAGCCGCGCCTCCGTGGCCACGGTGGCGACCCGCTCGGTCGGGTGCGCCGGGTCCAGCGGCACGTAGGCCGCGCCCGCCTTCAACGCGCCCAGCAGCGCCGCGACCACCGCGGGCGAACGTTCCATCAGGATGCCCACCCGGTCACCGGCTTCCACGCCCTCCGCGCGCAGCCGGTGCGCGACCTGGTTGGCCCGGACGTCCAACTCGGCGTACGTCACCCGCTCGTCGCCGAACTCCAGCGCGACCGTGTCCGGCGAGGCGTCCACCTGTGCCTCGAACAGCTCCACCAGCGACCGGTCGCGCGGGTAGTCGACGGCGGTGTCGTTCCACTCGGCGAACCGGGCACGTTCGGCGGCGGACAGCACCTCCGCCCGCGACACCGGCAGCGCCGCGTCGACCGCACTCGCGACCCGGGTGAACCGGTCCGCCAGTTCCTCGGCGGTGGCCACGTCGAACAGGTCGGCCGAGTACTCCAGCGACCCGGTCAACCCGGCCGGGCGGCCGTCGGCGTCGGTCGTCTCGCTGAGCATCAGCGCCAGGTCGAACTTGGCCGACTCGACCTCGACCTCGACCGACTCGACGGTCAACCCGGCGAACTCCGAGTCCGTCGGGGCGGGCTGCACCACGACGAACGCCTGGAACAGCGGGTGCCGCGCCGGGGAACGGACCGGGTTCAAGGTCTCCACCACCCGGTCGAACGGCACCTCCTGGTGCTGGTACGCGGCCAGGTCGACCTCACGGACCCGTTCGACCAACTCGCCGAACGTCGGACGCCCGGACAGGTCGGTGCGCAGCACCAGCGTGTTGACGAAGAACCCGACCAGGTCGTCCAACGCCTCGTCGCCACGACCGGCCACGGCGGTGCCCAACGGCACGTCCTCGCCCGCGCCCAACCGGGACAACAGCACCGCGAACGCCGCCTGCACCACCATGAACAACGTGGCGTGGTGCTCCCGCGCGACGGCCGACAACCGTTGGTGCGCCTCGGCGTCCAGCACCACCGGCACCTGCCCGCCCCGATGGGTGCGGGTGTCGGTCCGGGGCCGGTCGGTGGGCAGCGTGATCTCCTCGGGCAGCTCGGCCAACGCCTCCCGCCAGTGGTCGACCGGCTCGGTGGCGAGGAATTCCCGTTGCCACAGCGCGTAGTCCGCGTACTGCACGGCCAGCGGCGGCCACGTGGGCGCGCCGCCGTCCAGCCGGGCCCGGTAGGCGTCGCCCAGGTCGCGCAGCAACGGCCGCCACGACCAGCCGTCGGTCGCGATGTGGTGCAGCACCAACAAAAGGACGTGGTCCTCTTCGGACAGTCGGAACAGCACGGCCCGGATCGGCAGGTCCACCGCCAGGTCGAACGGCTCGGCCGCCGCCGCCTCCAACGCGGGCTCCGCACACTCCACCAGGGTGAGTTCCGGGACGGCGTGCGCCAGGATCCGCTGCTCCGGCACGCCGTCGCGCTCCGGGTACACCGTCCGCAGCACCTCGTGCCGCGCCACGACATCACCCAGCGCCGACCGCAGCGCATCCACGTCGAGCGGTCCGTGCACCCGTTGCGCCATCGGCACGTGGTAGGTGCTGTCGCCGTCCATCCTGCTCAGGAACCACAGCCGGTGCTGCGCCGCCGACAGCGGCACCGGGTCCGGGCGGCTCGTCGGCCGCACGGTGAACCGGGCCGGGTCGAGCGAGTCGGCCAGCCCGTCCAGCCCGCGCACGGTCGGCGCGCGGAACACGTCCCGCAGCCCCAGTTCCACGCCCAGCGCCGCACGCACCCGGCTGATCAGCCGGGCCGCCAGCAGCGAATGGCCGCCCAGGGCGAAGAAGTCGTCGTCCACCGACACCGACTCCAGGCCCAGCACATCGGCGAACAGGTCGCAGAGGATCTGCTGACGCGGGGTGCGGGCCGCCTCGCCGCTGCCCGACACCACCTCGGGCGCGGGCAGTGCGGCACGGTCCAGCTTGCCGTTGGGGGTACGCGGCAACTCGTCCAGCACGACGTAAGCCGACGGCACCAAGTGGTCGGGCAGCCTGGTGGCGGCGAACGCTCGCACCGCGGACGCGTCGACCGCGCCGACCACGTAGGCCGCCAGCCGCTGCCCGTCGATCACCACGACCTCGGCCTGCCGCACGTCCGGGTGGTCGTGCAGGGCCGCCGCGACCTCGCCCGGTTCGACCCGGAAGCCGCGGATCTTCACCTGGTCGTCCACCCGGCCCAGGAACTCGATGACACCGTCGGTGCCCTGGCGCACCCGGTCGCCGGTCCGGTACATCCGGCCGCCGAACGGACACGCCACGAACCGCTCAGCCGTCGCCGCCGCCCGGCCCAGGTACCCGAACGCCAGCCCGATGCCGGCCATGTACAGCTCGCCGGGCGTGCCGGGCGGCACCGGCCGCAGCCACTCGTCCAGCACGTAGACCTGTTTGCCCGCAAGTGGCCTGCCGACCGGGATGGAGCGCCGCTCCAGGTCGGCGTGCGTGACGTGGTGGCACAGCGTGAAGATCGTGTTCTCCAGCGGCGAATACCCGTTCACCAGGCGGATTCCGGGGTGCCGGTCCAGCAGCAGCCGCACGTGCGCGGGCGACGCCGCCTCACCACCGGTCATCACCTGCCGCACCCCACGCAACGCCTCGGGGTACTCGTCCAGCACGAAGTTCAGCAGGCTCGCCGACAGGTGCACGGTTGTCACGTCGTGCGCAGCGAGGAGATCCACGATCCGCGCAGGCTCGGGCGACTGGCCCGGTTGCAGCACGCACGCCGCGCCGGCCAGCAGCGCGCCGAACAGCTCCAGCGCGAAGGCGTCCCACGACACGGGCGCGCACTGGAGCCACACGTCGTCCGGGTCGAAAGCGACGTAGTCCTGCCCGGTCATCGTCGCCACGACCGCGCGGTGCGACACCAGCACGCCCTTCGGCACGCCCGTCGAACCGGACGTGAACATGAGGCACAAGGCGTCGTCCGGTCGCACGTCGCGGCCCAGCGGGGTGGTGTCCTGTGCCCGCGCGCCATCGAGGGACGACAGCGTCCCGGGCAGGTCTACGCCGTCCACGACGGTCAGCACCGGCCGGGCCTGCTCGACGAGCGCGGCCAGCCGGTCGACCGGGTGATCCGGGTCGAGCAGCACGTAGGCCGCCCCGAGCTTGAGCACCGCCAGCACGGTCGCGACCAGCTCCGGTCCGCGCGGCAGGCACACCGCGACCAGCGACCGGGCCGGCACGTCGAGGTGCCGGGCGAGCTGGTTGGCGTACGCGTCCAGCTCGGCGAAGGTGGTGTGGATCCCGTTGTACACCAACGCCGTGGCGTCCGGCCGCAACCGGGCCTGCCGCTCGAACTCCTCGTGCACGCACCCGACACGCGGAGTGCCGGTCTCGTTCCAGGTCTCGACAACCGTCCGCCGCTCCGCCGGATCCAGAATATCCACTGTGGACACCAGCACGTCCGGATCGGCGGCGATCGCCTCCAGGAACCGGACATACCGGGTCAGGATCGCCTCGGCGGTATCCTCCCGGAACAGGTCGGTGGCGTACTCCAGCACGCAGGACAGGCCGTCGGCCGTCTCGGTCGCGGTCAGCGTGAGGTCGAACTTCGCCGCGTGGCGCGTCACGTCGACCGGCTCGACCTCGCACCCGGCGAGTTCGGGCCGGGTCTCGGCGTTGTTCTGGAGCACCGCCATGACCTGGAACAGCGGGTGCCGCGCGAGCGTGCGGACCGGGTTCAAGGTCTCCACCACGCGGTCGAACGGCACGTCGGCGTTGGCGTACGCGGCCAGGCTCGTGGCACGCACCCTGGTCAGCAGCTCGCGGAACGTGGGGTCGCCCGACACGTCCGCCCGCACCACCACCGTGTTGACGAAGAACCCGACCAGGTCGTCCAACGCCTCGTCGTCCCGACCCGCGACCGGCACGCCGATCGGCAGGTCCTTGCCCGCGCCCAGCCGGGACAGCAGCGCGGCGAACGCGGCCTGCACCACCATCGATTGCGTGGCGTCGCCGGACCGCGCCAGCCGGGCGAGCGCCCGGTGCACGTCGCCACCCACCGAAGCGGTGACCGTGCGGCCCCGGTGACTCGGCGTGGCGGGACGGGCGAAGTCGGCGGGCGGGGTCGCCTCCTCGGGCAGGTCGGCCAGCGCGGCGCGCCAGTGCGCCAACTGGTCGTCGGCGACCTCGTCCGCGAGTTCCTGCTGCCACAGCACGTAGTCCGCGAACCCGACGGGCAACGGGTCCCAGTCCGGCGCGTCGCCTTCCAGCCGCGATTCGTAGGCGTCGGCCAGATCCCGCAGCAGCGGGCCGACCGACCAGCCGTCGCACGCGGCGTGGTGCATCACCAGCAGCAGCACGCGGTGGTCCTCGAACGTGGCCAGGTGCGCGCGGAACGGCGGCTCGACACCCAGGTCGAACGGCCGGTCGGCGGCGGCCTCCAGGTCGTCGGTGTCGGTCAACTCGACGTCGGCCGCCAGCACGACCTGGTGCGGCTCACCGTCGACGGCGGCGAACACGGTCCGCAACGGCTCATGCCGCTCGACCACGTCCCGCAACGCCGCACGCAAGGCGGTGACGTCGAGTTCACCGGCAATCCGAAGCGCGATCGGCACGTTGTAGGCGGCGCTCGGCCCGTGCACGTCCTCCAGCAGCCACAGCCGCCGTTGCGCGGACGACAGCGGCACCCGCTCCGGCCTCGGCACAGGCGTCACGGCACGGCGTCGGGCACCCAACGAGTCCAGGCGGTCGTCCAACGCGGCCGGAGTCGGCCGGTCGAACACGTCGCGCAGGGCCATCTCCACCCCGAACGCGGTCCGCACCTTGGCGACCAGCCGGGCCGCGAGCAGCGAGTGCCCGCCCAGGCCGAAGAAGTCGTCGTCCACCGAGACCTCGTCCGCGCCCAGCAGCTCGGCGAAGATCCCGCACAGCACCTCCTGCCGCGCGGTACGCGGAGCGCGGCCCGCCGGCCGTTCCACCACCGGTTCCGGCAGCGCACGCCGGTCGAGCTTCCCGTGGGAGGTCAACGGGAACGCGTCGAGCACCACGACCACCGACGGCGTCGAGTAGTCGGGCAGCCGGGTCCGGGCGTGCTCGCGCACCGCGTCCGGCTCGACGTCGCCGACCACGTACGCGATCAGCCGCTTGCCGGTGACCGGGTCGGTGCGCACCTCCACGGCGGCCCGGACGACGCCGGGGCAGGTCAGCAACGCCGCCTCGACCTCGCCCGGCTCGACCCGGTAGCCCCGGATCTTGACCTGGTCGTCGGCCCGGCCCAGGAACTCGACCGTCCCGTCCGGCCGCCACCGGCCGAGGTCGCCGGTCCGGTACATCCGGCCGTTCGGGGACGCCACGAACCGTTCGGCGGTCGCGCCGGGCCGGTTCAGGTAGCCGTGCGCGACGCCGTCGCCCTCCAGGTAGAACTCGCCGGGCACGCCGGGCGGCACCGGGTTGAGCGCCGCGTCCAGCAGGTGGACCTTGGTGTTGGCGATGGGCGCGCCCACCGGCAGCGGGTTCTCGACCTCGTGCACCTGCTGCGCGGTGACGAAGACCAGGCTCTCGGCCGGCCCGTAGCCGTGTACCAGCCGCAACTCCGGGAACTCCGCCACCAGCCGGGCGAGGTGTGGCAGCGACGGCGCTTCGCCGCCGGTCATCACTTGACGCAGCACGCCGAACACCTCGGGGTGGGTGTCCAGCACCGCCGCGAGCAGCCCGGCCGACATCCACATCGTGCCGACGTCGTTGCGCACCACCAGGTCCGCGATCAATGCCGGCTCGGGCACCTGGCCCGGTGCCAGCACGCACGTGCCGCCGTGCAGCAGCGGCGGCCACATCTCCAGCACCATGCCGTCCCACGACACCGGGGCGACCTGGAGCCACGTACCACCGAAGTCCACATAGGACTGACCGAAGAACGTCCGGACGATCCCCCGGTGCGTCGCCATCGAGCCCTTCGGCACGCCCGACGAGCCGGACGTGAACAGCACGCACGCCACGCTGTCGGCCCGCATCCGGACACGCGGCCGGGACGTGTCGTCGGCGGGCGTGAAGTCCTCGGTGATCGTGTACCGCAGCCGCGCCTCGGCCGACACCGTCGCGATCCGCTCGGCCGGGTGCGCCGGGTCCAGCGGCACGTACGCCGCGCCCGCCTTCAGCACGCCGAGCATCGCCTCGACGGTCGCCGTCGAGCGGGGCACCAGGACACCCACGTAGTCGCCCGGGCCGACACCGTCCGCGATCAGCCGGTGCGCCACGCGGTTCGCGCGCTCGTCCAGCTCGGCCGCCGACACGGTCTCGTCGCCGAACACCAGCGCGACCCCGTCGGGCTCGGCGTCAACCCGCGCCTCGAACAGCTCGACCAACGTGCGGTCGCGCGGGTACTCGACGGCGGTGTCGTGCCAATCCGCCAACGCACCCCGCTCACCCGGCAACAGGATGTCCACAGTGGACACCCGAGCGTCGGGCGCGGCGACAAGGCGGTCCAGCAGCGCCACGAACCGCTCGGCCAGGGCTTGAGCGGACGGCTCGTCCCACAGGTCGACCGCATAGGTCAGCCAGCCGTGCAGGCCGTCGGCGGTCTCGGCCAGGTCGAACGTCAGGTCGAACTTCGCCGGGTGCAGCTCGGTCGACCCTGTCTCGACGGCCAACCCGGAGAACACCGGCAGCTCTTCAGGCATGTTCTGGAGCACCAGCATGGTCTGGAACAGCGGGTGCCGGGCCAGGGAACGCTCCGGGTTCAGCTCCTCCACCAGCCGCTCGAACGGCACCTCCTGGTGCGCGTACGCGTCCAGGTCGGCGCGCCGGACCCGCCCCAACAGCTCGCGGAACGTCGGGTCGCCGGACAAGTCGTTGCGCAGCACCAGAGTGTTGACGAAGAACCCGACCAGGTCGTCCAACGCCTCGTCACCACGACCGGCCACCGCCGTGCCCAACGGCACGTCGTCCCCCGCGCCCAACCGGGACAGCAGGGCCGCCAACCCGGCCTGCACCACCATGAACAGCGTGGTGCCGGTCGCCTCGGCGATCGCGGCCAACCGACCGAGCAGGTCCTCGCCGACCGCCACAGGCACCGCCGCGCCCCGGTGGCCGGCGACCGACGGACGTGGCCGGTCGGTGGGCAACGGCACCTGCTCGGGCAGGTCCGCGAGCGCCTTCCGCCAGTACCCCAACTGCTCGGCCAGCTCGCTGTCCGGGTCGTCCGCATCACCCAGCACGTCCTGCTGCCACACCGCGTAGTCCGCGTACTGCACCGGCAGCGCCGCCCAGTCCGGCGCACTCCCGGCGCATCGGGCCGCGTAGGCCGTGGCCAGGTCGCGGTCCAGCGGTGCCCACGACCAACCGTCGGTCGCGATGTGGTGCACCACGAACAGCAGCACGTGGTCCACCGGGGACACCCGGAGCAGCACCGCCCGCAGCGGGAGTTCCGCGGCCAGGTCGAACTCGTGTGCGGCGGCGGCGCGCAACGCCGGTTCCAGGCCCGTTTCGTCCACGTCGAGCCGGATGAACGGTGGCAGCGTGTCCAGCACGAACTGGTGCGGCTCCCCTTCGACGTCCGGGAACACCGTGCGCAACGCCTCGTGCCTGCCGACGACATCGCCGAACGCCGCCTCCAACGCGTCGGCGTCCAGCGACCCGCGCAACCGGAGCTGGTGCGTGGCGTTGTAAAGCGCACTCGCCGGGTCGAGCCGGTGCAGCAGCCAGAGCCGGCGCTGGGCGGAGGACAGGGGGATCAAGACGTCTCCTTCTGCCTGGGCCGCAACGCGGGCCGGCTTTTCCGAGCGGTGGTCAGCCGGCCCGCGAGGGCGGCGGCGGTGGGGGCGGGGCACACCCCCCCCCCCGCCACCCCGGCGCCCCCCACCCGGCGGGGGCTGCCCACCCGGGTCCCCCCCCCCGCCAGG
>CBHFOL010000084.1:0-25354 GCA_965995405.1 uncultured Saccharothrix sp. | reverse complement strand
GTGGTTGGAGAGCGGCACTCCGCCCGCTCTCCAACCACCCGCTCACGGCTAGTCGAACAACGCCGGGAGGGTGCCCTCCCAGGCGGCACGCAGCTCGTCCAGATCGAGCTGGCCCAGCTCCTGGATCTCCAGCGAACTGGACTCCGGGTCCACCACACCGACCTTCCGCCACGGCAACCCGCGCGCCGAGCACATGTCGGTGAACCGCAGCTCCTCCGTACGGGGAACCGCGACCAGCACCCGCCCCGCCGACTCGCTGAACAGCTCGGTGAACAGGTCGCCCTCCAGGAACACCCGCGCGCCGGTCTCGCCGATCAGGCAGGTCTCCACCAGCGCCTGCGCCAGGCCGCCCTCGGCCAGGTCGTGCGCGGCCGACAGCATCCCGTCCCGCGAACCCGCCACCAGGACCTCGCCCAGCAGCTTCTCCCGGGCCAGGTCCACCTTCGGCGGCACGCCGCCCAGGTGGCCGTGGACCACGTGCGCCCACTCCGAGCCGCCGAACTCGGCCCGCGTCTCGCCGAGCAGGACCAGCGTCTCGCCCGCCTCCGCGCCGATGCCGGTCGGGATGCGGCGGCGGACGTCGTCGATCACGCCCAGCACGCCGACCACGGGCGTCGGCAGGATCGCCGTCGCGCCGGTCTGGTTGTAGAAGCTGACGTTGCCGCCGGTCACCGGGATGCCCAGCTCGACGCAGCCGTCCGCGAGGCCCTTCACGGCCTGCTCGAACTGCCACATCACGCCCGGGTCCTCGGGCGAGCCGAAGTTCAGGCAGTTGGTGACCGCGACCGGCGTCGCGCCGCTGGTGGCCACGTTCCGGTACGCCTCGGCCAGCGCCAGCTGCGCGCCCGCGTACGGGTCGAGCCGGGTGTAGCGGCCGTTGCAGTCCGTGGACAGCGCCACGCCCCGGTTGGTGTCCTCGTCGATGCGGATCATGCCCGAGTCCGCCGGCTGCGCGAGCACCGTGCCGCCGCGCACGTACCGGTCGTACTGCTGGGTGACCCAGCGCTTCGACGCCAGGTTCGGCGACGCGGCCATGGTCTTGATCAGGCCGAGCAGCTCACCCTTGGCGGGCTTCGGGAGCGCGTCCGGGGTGTTGGCCTGGAGCTCGTCCTGGTCCGCCGGGCGCTCGATCGGCCGGTTGTAGACCGGGCCCTCGTGCGCGACGGTGCGCGGCGGGACGTCCACCACGACCTCGTCGTGCCAGGTGATCACCAGTCGGTCGCCCTCGGTGACCTCGCCGATCTCGGTCGCGATGACGTTCCACTTGGCGCAGACCGCCAGGAACGCGTCCACGTCCTCCGGCCGCACGACCGCGCACATGCGCTCCTGCGACTCGCTGGACAGCACCTCGGCCGGCGTCATGCCGGTGGCGCGCAGCGGAACGCGGTCCAGGTAGACGTGCATACCGCCGTCGCCCGCGCTGGCCAGCTCACTCGTCGCGCAGGACAGGCCCGCGCCGCCGAGGTCCTGGATGCCGACGACGAGCTGCTCGCGGAACAGCTCCAGCGAGCACTCGATCAGCACCTTCTCGGTGAACGGGTCGCCCACCTGCACGCTGGGAAGCTTCTTGCGCTTGCCCGCCGTGTCGTCGAAGGTCTCGGACGCGAGCACGCTCACGCCGCCGATGCCGTCGAGACCGGTCCGCGCGCCGTACAGGATGATCTTGTTGCCGGTGCCCGACGCGTGCGCCAAGTGCAGGTCCTCGACCCGCATCGCACCCACGCACAGGGCGTTGACCAGCGGGTTCCCCGCGTAGGTCGCGTCGAACACGACCTCGCCGCCGATGTTCGGCAGGCCCAGGCAGTTGCCGTAGCCGCCGACGCCGGCCACGATGCCCGGCAGCACCCGACGGGTGTCCGGCGCGTCGGCCGGGCCGAAGCGCAGCGGGTCCATGACGGCCAGCGGGCGCGCGCCCATCGCGAGGATGTCGCGGACGATGCCGCCGACGCCCGTCGCCGCGCCCTGGTACGGCTCGACGTACGACGGGTGGTTGTGGCTCTCGGCCTTGAACGTGATCGCCCAGCCGTCACCGATGTCGACCACGCCGGCGTTCTCGCCGATGCCCGCGAGCATCTTGGCGCGCATCTCGTCGGTGGTGGTGTCGCTGAAGTACTTGAGGTGCACCTTTGACGACTTGTAGGAGCAGTGCTCGCTCCACATCACCGAGTACATGGCGAGCTCGGCGTCGGTGGGGCGGCGGCCGAGGATCTCCCGGATGCGGGCGTACTCGTCGTCCTTGAGGCCCAGCTCCTTGTAGGGCTGGTCCTGGTCGGGCGTGGTCTCGGCGTTCTTGACGGTGTCCAGGGTCATGCGCTTACCACCGCGTCGAGCAGGGACAGGAACATGCCCAGGCCGTCGTCGGTCGGGCCGGTGAGGGCGTCGATCGCGTGCTCCGGGTGCGGCATCAGGCCGACGACGCGGCCGTTGGCACTGGCGATGCCCGCGATGTCGTTGCGCGAGCCGTTCGGGTTCTCGCCCACGTAGCGGAAGACGACCCGGCCCTCGCCTTCGAGTTCGCGGAGGGTGTTGTCGTCGGCCTGGTAGCCGCCCTCGCCGGACTTGAGCGGGACCAGGATCTCCGCGCCCTTGTCGTAGCGGGTGGTCCACGGCGTCTCGTTGTTCTCGACCCGGAGCCACTGGTCGCGGCACACGAAGTGCAGCTTGTGGTTGCGGGTGAGCGCGCCGGGCAGCAGGTGGGCTTCACAGAGGATCTGGAAACCGTTGCAGATACCCAGAACCGGCATGCCCTTCCGGGCCGCGTCGACCACTTCCTGCATGACGGGCGCGAATCGGGCGATGGCACCGCAGCGCAGGTAGTCCCCGTAGGAGAACCCGCCGGGCACGATCACCGCGTCCACGCCCTTGAGGTCGTGGTCGGCGTGCCAGAGGGGGACGGCCTCGCCGTCCGCGTGCTTCACGGCACGGGCGGCGTCGACGTCGTCCAGGGTGCCGGGAAAGGTGATGACCCCGACCCTCATGCGTCGAGCCGCCTGACGACCCAGTCCTCGATGACGGGGTTGGCGAGGAAGGTCTCGGCGATCTTGGCGAGCGCGGCGTCGTCAACGTCGTCGGCGACCTCCAGCTCGAAGTGCTTGCCCTGGCGGACGGTGGTGATTCCGTCGAACCCGAGACGGGGCAGCGCATTCGCCACCGCCTGTCCTTGCGGGTCGAGGATTTCGGGCTTCGGCATGACGTCGACAACGACACGGGCCACGACAGGCTGCTCCCTGGTGGAGGGCTGGCGGTACTGGCAGAGCCTACCTGACCTGGGTGTTCATCAACTTCACAGGTGGTGGGCGGCACAGGTTCACCTGATCGGGACCGGTTGTCGCGGGTGCGGGTCTGCTAACCTGGTGTCAGCTCCGGCCCGTAAGCCGGGGAAGTGAGCGCAGCACCCGTCCGGACGGTCGGCGGCTGCGCTTCGCGCTTTCTACGGCCAGTCCAGGCGGATGACGTTGCCGATCACGGGTGCGATCCGCCGGGCCCAGTCGTCGCCGGCACCGTGGCACCAGGCAGCGATGTCCGCCAGCCAGAGCAACGGGTCGGCCGTGCTGTCCAGGTGTTCGTAGGCGACCCCGGTCTCCCGCGCCCACTTGCCCAACGCCCGCCGGATCGTGAACACGTCGAGCTTGTCGCGACCCGGCCGACTGTCGAACACCACCCGGCCCGCCTTGATGTCCAGCATGTCGTCGGTCAGCCTCGCCAGGCACTCCTGCCGCGCGGCCTCCTCGCCGGCCCGACAGCTCGACCGGTAGATGTCCACCCTGATGTCGAACTCCACGACCTTCGCCAACAGCAGACGCCGACGCGCCGGTTTCTCCCGCTGGAAATGCAGCTCACGTTGGCCGGGAAAGAGCAGGCGACGCAATTGTTGCCGCAACCGGGCCAGATCCTTGAGCTGGACAATGGCCGCCGCGAGGTAGTACGTGTCGTTGCGGCGGGATTCGTCAACGAAAACATGCACGGTCACGAACGCGTATCGGCACCAGCCACCACCACCTGGAAGCACACGACCCGAACGTGTGTTCACGTGCAGGCGCAGCTCGCAACCGAGGCCCCGCTGACTCCGCAGGTAGCAGGCTCCATCGATACCCCCGAGTTCACCCGATCGAGAAGCGCAAGGATCTACGGGCCTCTGCTAACCTGGTGTCAGCTCCGGCCCGTAAGCCGGGGAAGTGAGCGCGGTCCCTCTCCGGACGGTGGGCGACCGCGCTTCGCGCTATCCGGGTCAGTCCAGTCGGATGACGTTGCCGATCACCGGCGCGATGCGACGAGCCCAGTCACCACCCGCGCCGTGGCACCAGCCCGCGATGTCCGCCGGCCACAGCAGTGGCTCGGTCGAGCTGTCAAGGTGCTCGTAGACCACCCCGGTCTCCTGGGCGTGCTTGCCCAACGCCCGCCGGATCGTGAACTTGTCGTGCACGTCCCGTTCCCGCCGACTGTCCAGTACGAGCCGACGTCCGTCGATGTCGAGCATGTCGTCGGTCAGCCGAGCCAGGCACTCCTGCCGGGCGTGCTCCTCGCTCGTCCGACAGCGGGTCCGGTAGATGTCGACCCGAACCTCCAACTCCGACACCTTCGAGAGGATCAACCGGCGGCGAGCCGCCTTCTCCTTGTAGAAGTGCAACTCCCGCTGACCGGGACAGAGCAGTCCCCGCAACCGCGCCCGCAGCGGGTTCAGGTTGTTCGGCCGGACAATGGCGGCAGCAAGGTAGTACGTGTCGTTACGGCGGGATTCGTCAACGAAAACGTGCACGGTCACGAACGCGTATCGGCACCCGACTGCACCAACTGGAAGCACACGACCCGAACGTGCGTTCACTCCCGACCGTTGAGCAGATTCTGATCGTTCGCCAAATCCGCAGGTAGTGGGCCGGTTATACGCACCTCAGAGTCCACTCGATCGAGGAATGTCGGACTTCGCGCTCCTCCACTAATCTCATTCCTGCTCCGGCCCGTAAGCCGGTGAAGTGAGCGCGGTCCACGTCCGGACGGACGTCGGCCGCGTTTCGCGCTTTCCGGGGCCGGCATCCCGCGTCCGATGGTCGACACAGCCGGCACCCACCCGCGATGGTGATCACTCTGTGTATGCCCACCCGGTACAGCCCCGTCACCGGACTGCCCGAACACGACGCGCTGACCAGCCACAACCCTGAATTCCCCACCACCCCGCCCCGTTCGCCGTCGGCGGACGCACTGGCGGGAACGGCGGCGGGCACGCAGGGTGGGGATCATGCGGATGTTGGTGCTCGGCGGAACGGTCTTCCTCGGCAAGGCGGTTGCCACCGAGGCGGTGCGGCGCGGTCACGAAGTGATCTGCGCGGCTCGCGGCGAGTCCGGGCAGGTCGCCGACGGGGCCTTGCTCGTCCCCGTCGACCGCGACCAGGGACTCGGCCCGCTGGTCGGCGAGTCGTTCGACGCCGTGGTCGACATGGCCTACATGTCCGTCACATGGGTCCGCGACGCCCTGCGCGGCATCGGCACCGACCACTGGACCTTCGTCTCCAGCTGCTCCGTCTACGCCGACCACACCACCCCCGGCAGCACCCAAACGCTGCCGCCCCTGGAAGACGACCCGAACGCCCCGAAAACCCCCGAGCGCTACGGCTCCGTAAAAATGGCGAGCGAGAACGCCATCCGGGACGCCCGAGGCGACGACGCGCTCATCGTCCGCGCCGGCCTCATCACCGGACCGGGCGACAAGAGCGACCGCTTCGGCTACTGGCCCAACCGCCTCTCCCAAGGCGGACGGGTGGCCGTCCCCGACACCCCCGACCAGCCCGCGCAGCACATCGACGTCCGCGACCTGGCCGCATGGATAGTCGACTCCGCCGAAAACCGCACCACCGGCACGTTCGACGCCGTCGGCCCGGCCAACCCGCTCAGCCTGCTGCTCGGCGAGATCGCCGGAGCCACCGCCCCGCAAGGCACCGAACTCGTCCGGATCCCGCCCGCCCTCCTCGAAAGCCACGACATCACACCGTGGGCCGGCCCGCGCAGCCTCCCGCTCTGGCTGCCGGACTCCCACCGCTCACTGATGTTCCGGGACGCCGGCCCCGTCCTCGCAGCGGGCCTGCGCCAGCGCCCCACCTCCGAAACCGCCGTCGACACCCTGGAATACGAACGAACCCTCGGTCTCGACCGCGAACGCCGCGCCGGATTGCCGAGGGACGCCGAGGACGCGTTGCTCTCCGCAGTGGGCTAGAACTGACCCCGAACACCCACCACACGAAGGGGATCAGTCATGCGGATCGTCCACTTCGGACACTCGTGCGTGCTCGTGGACACCGGCACGGCCCGGCTGCTGTTCGACCCGGGCACCTGGTCGACCGGCTTCGAGGAGGTCACCGGCCTGGACGCGGTCCTCATCACGCACCACCACCAGGACCACCTGGACACCGAACGCCTGCCCGACCTGCTGGCCGCCAACCCGGACGCCACCCTCTACGCGGCCGAGGAGCTGGACGGGGCGACTCCCGCCCGACCGGGTGACGTGCTGACCATCGCCGGCGCGTCCGTGCACGTCCTGGACGCCCCGCACGAGCAGATCCACCCGAGCGTCGACGTCCCGGTCAACGTCGGCTACCTGGTCGACCACGGCGCGTTCTACCACCCGGGCGACTCGCTCACCGTCCCCGACCAGCGCATCGACATCCTGGCCACACCGACCGCCGCCCCCTGGATGAAGCTCTCCGACGCCGCCGACTTCCTGGCCGCCGTCAAACCCCGGATCGCCATCCCGATCCACGAGGCGATCCTGGCCCGCACAGACCTCTACTACCGAGTCCTGGCCGCCACCGCACCGGAAGGCACCGAGTACTTCGTGCTGCCACGCGGCGAATCGGCCGAACTGTAGGTCGTCGCCACGGCACCGTGGTGCAGCGCCAGATCGACCGACTCCAGCAGCACGTCCAACGCCCACCCCAGATCGGCGGCATCCACCCCGAGCCGCACCAGCCCACCGCGCCGGGCCGCCCGCCCCACCCCCACCGCATAACTCCAGTGGTCCGACACCATCCGCACCCGCCCGGCCCGCACGTCCCCGCTCACCAGATCACGCACGCCCGCCATGTCCGCGCACACCGCGAACCGCTGCCGCCGCAACGCGATCAACGTCCCCGGTGACGCCAGCCAGCTGGGTGGCGCGAACAGGTCCGTAGCCAGCCCCAACCGGTGCAACGCGGCCCGCGCGGCAACCAGCCGCAGCCCGGCCTCGTGCGCGGGCAACGCCGAGAACTCGGCGCGTTTCCGCAGCGACACCGGCCGGTGACACGGGTCCGCACTGTGGTCGAACCCGTGCAACACCAGCACGTCCCGACCACGCACCCGCTCCCGCACCCAGTCCAACGCCGGCCCCGGCACGGCCTTGCGCGGCGCGAGCAGCAGCGACAACGGCACCCGCCGCCGGTCCAGCTCGGCACTCAGGTCGACGCACCGGGCGAGCGTGCTCGGCCCGATGCCGGACAGCGAAACCACCAGGGTGGCGACCATGACGTCAAGTGCGCCGCACCGGCATGTCGTCGGCTTGACCGCCAGGTGACGGTTGGTAACCGATCGCGCGAACTGTTACGCGCCGATCCAGTCCGCGAACGACAGCCCGCTGATCCGCTCGTACGCCTCGACGTACCGGGCGCGGGTCGCGGCCACCACGTCGTCCGGCAACGGCGGCGGCGGGGTGTCGGCGGCCCGGTCCCAGCCGGACGCGTCCGAGGTCAGCCAGTCCCGCACGTACTGCTTGTCGAACGACGGCTGCACCCGCCCCGCCTGGTACCCGTCGACCGGCCAGAAGCGGGACGAGTCGGGCGTCAGCACCTCGTCGCCCAGCACGAGCGTGCCGGCGTCGTCCAGCCCGAACTCGAACTTGGTGTCCGCCAGGATCACGCCCCGCGACCGCGCGAACTCCCGCGCCGCCCCGTAGACGGCCAGCGTCGCGTCCCGCAGCCGCCCGGCCAGGTCCGCGCCGACCGCCGCCGCGACGTGCTCGAAGCTGACGTTCTCGTCGTGCTCGCCGATCACCGCCTTGGTCGCCGGCGTGAAGATCGGCTCGGCCAGCTCCGACGCCTCCACCAGGCCCTCGGGCAGCGCGACCCCGCACACCGCGCCGGACTCCCGGTACTCGACCATGCCGGACCCGGTCAGGTAGCCGCGCGCGACGCACTCCACCTGCACCATGTCCAGCTTGCGCACCAGCAGCGCCCGGCCGCGCACCTCGTCCGGGATGCGTGGGTCGTCCCAGGCCACCACGTGGTTGGGCACCAGGTCCGCGAACTTCTCGAACCAGAACACGCTCATCGCGGTGAGCACGCGGCCCTTGTCCGGGATCTCGGTGGACAGCACGTGGTCGAACGCGGAGATCCGGTCGGACGCCACGAGCAGCAACAGCTTCTCGTCCACCTCGTACAGGTGGCGGACCTTGCCTGCGGCGATCGGCCGGTAGTCGGCGAGCTTGGACACGCCCCGCAGCCTAGTTGCCCACCCGCGCCGAACCCGCGCCGAACCCCCGCCGGCAGGTCCCGCACACCACCCGTCCGGCACCCGACACCACCGAACGCCACCCACCGAACCGGCCGAACCGCCGAATCGAGACAGTCGAACTCGAACCCTCCCGGCTGGAATCCCGCACCATGTCGGCCCGACGCGCCTCCCAACCCGTGGGCGGCCCTTCCCACCTGCGGCAAGATTCCCCCCATGCGCGCTCCAGCCCTGATACCGACCGCGACCGTCCTGCTCGTGACCGCCCTGCTCACGGTCGCCTGCGCCCCCGCCGAAACGGCCGCCCCCACACCGACGGCGGTCGACGGTGTCGCCTGCAAGAAGGACAAACTGGCGACCCTGACGCCGGGGAAGATCACGTTCGGCACCGACCAGCCCGCCTACGCGCCGTGGTTCGTGGACGACGACCCGACCAACGGCAAGGGCTTCGAGTCCGCCATCGCCTACGCGGTCGCCGAGGAACTCGGCTACACCAAGGCCGACGTGGTGTGGACGCGGGTGCCGTTCAACGCGGCCATCCAGCCCGGCAAGAAGACCTACGACGCCGACATCAACGAGTTCTCCATCACCGAGGAACGCCGGCAGGCCGTCGACTTCTCCGCGCCGTACTACGACGTGGACCAGGTCGTGATCACGCTGAAGTCGTCCAAGGCGGCCGAGGCGAAGACGCTGGCGGACCTGAAGTCGGTCAAGATCGGCGCGCAGGTCGGCACCACGTCGTTCGAGGCGGCCAAGCGGCTGTCCACCGAGCAGGACGTGGCCGTCTACAACACCAACGACGACGCCAAGGCCGCCCTGCGGGCCGGGCAGATCGACGCGCTGGTGGTGGACCTGCCGACGGCGTTCTACATCACGTCGGCGGAGTTGGAGGACGGCCGGATCATCGGCCAGATCGCGGGCGGCGACGGGCGGCCCGAGCAGTTCGGCATCGTGCTGGACAAGGGCAGCCCGCTGACCGGCTGCGTGTCCAACGCGGTGGAGGGGCTGCGCTCGAAGGGCAGGCTGGCCCAGCTGGAGCAGGAGTGGCTGTCGTCGGCGGGCAACGCACCCGAGCTGAAGTGACGATCAGCGAGTTGCAGCGGGAACGCTTGGCGTACAAGCGTTCCCGCGCGCGCCGGTCCACCCTGGTCGCCCTGCTGTCGACCGTGGTGTTCGCCGTCGTCGGCTACTTCACGGTGACCCGCGCCCCCGGTTGGGCGCGGGTCAGGGATTCGTTCTTCAACGTCGACATCGCGTGGCGCGCGCTGCCCGCCGTGCTCGACGGCCTGTGGCTGAACCTGCGGGTGCTGCTGGTGTGCGGCGCGCTGATCCTGGTGCTCGCGCTGGGTATCGCGGCACTGCGCACGCTGCGCGGCCCGGTGTGGTTCCCGGTGCGCGCGCTGGCGACGGCGTACGTGGACCTGTTCCGCGGCCTGCCGCTGATCATCCTGCTGTACCTGGTGGGTTTCGGCCTCCCCGCGCTGCGGCTGACCGGCGTCCCGAACGACTTCGTGGTGCTGGGCGGCGCCGCGCTGGTCCTGGCGTACACGGCGTACGTGGCCGAGGTATTCCGGGCCGGGATTGAATCGGTCCATCCGTCCCAGGTGGCGGCGGCGCGCTCGCTGGGCCTGGGCCCACGCCGGACGATGCGCCTGGTGGTGCTGCCCCAAGCAATCCGACGGGTGCTCCCCGCGCTACTGAACGACTTCGTGGCCTTGCAAAAGGATTGCGGCCTGATCTCCGTGCTCGGCGCGGTGGACGCGGTGCGGGCCGCGCAGATCGAGCAGGCGCGGACGTACAACTTCACCCCGTACGTGGTGGCGGGCTTGCTGTTCGTGCTGCTCGCGGTGCCTTCGGCACGGTTGGCCGACGCGGTGGCGCGGCGTGCGGAACGTCGTCAGGGGGGACGATGAGCTCGCCGGTGCTGAGCGTCCGGGGCCTGGTCAAGCGGTACGGGACGCACACCGTGCTGGCCGGCGTCGACATCGACGTGCGGGAGCACGAGGTGGTGGTGCTGATCGGCTCGTCCGGCTCGGGCAAGTCGACGCTGCTGCGCTGCGTGAACCTGCTGGAGGACCTGGACGACGGACAGGTGCTCCTGGACGGCGTGGACGTCTCGGACCCACGGGTCGACGCCGACTCGGCAAGGCGCGCCATGGGCATCGTCTTCCAGTCCTACAACCTGTTCCCGCACATGACCGTGCTGGACAACATCACCCTCGCACCCAGGGTCGTGCACGGGACGCCCCGCGCCGAAGCCGAACAGCGGGCCGGTGAACTACTCGCCCGAGTGGGCTTGGCGGACCGTGCCGACGCCTACCCCGACCGCCTGTCCGGCGGCCAGCAGCAACGGGTGGCGATCGCCCGCGCCCTGGCCTACTCGCCCAGGCTGCTGCTACTTGACGAGGTGACCAGCGCCCTGGACCCGGAGCTGGTCGGCGAAGTGCTGTCCCTGGTCCGGGAGCTGGCGGCCCAAGGCCGCACCATCCTGATGGCGACTCACGAGATGGGCTTCGCCCGACAGGTGGCCGACCGGGTGTGCTTCCTGGACGGCGGCGTGCTGATCGAGACCGGCCCGCCGGAACAGGTGCTGGGCAGCCCCGAACACCAGCGGACCAGGGAGTTCCTGAAGAGGATCATCGACGCCGGCCGGCTGTGAACGGACCAGGCTTGGGCAATGGGACGAGGCCCCCTACCCTGGCTACCCGTGATGGCCCTGAAGGCGGCCTGTACGACGGCCGCGGCGACCGTCGGCCTGGCCGTGCTGCTGGGCGCGTGCGGCGGCAAACCCCAGGCGGCCCCGACCCCGGTGTCGATCCCGAGCATCTCCACGTCCAGGACACCGGCCTCGCTCCCGGCGATAGCGTCGATCTCGGTCCGCCCGACCACCACGACGGTGGCACCCGTCGAAGTCACCACCGAACCCCCGCCACCACCCCCGCCGCCGGCCGAAGAGCCCCCGGTCCAGACCCAGCCGGCACCGCCGCCGGTGGAGCCCACCGAGCCGGACGAGCTGGAGGTGGCGCTCCACGGCTTCCCCTGCCACGACGAGGGCGCGACCGCAGTGGACCCGGCGGGCAGGCCGCTGGTGTGCGAGAAGGGCCGGCGGGGCCGACTGTCCTGGGGCAGGCCGTAGCTCGGGTTCTCCCGCCCGGCTCCCACCGGGCTACGACGATCCCGGTCCGCCTCCCCGGCAGGCTCACGCACGCGTCCCCGCCCAGGGGGTCCCCTGCTTTCATTCCACCACAGGGGTACGACAATCCGGTCAAAGTCGCAGGTAGAACGCCTACAGGATCGGCTCCGGCGCGTACCCCGCAGCCGCCGGGAACTTGGCCACCACATCGGCCACCGCGGCCACCACCGCGGCCACCTGCTCCCCGGCCACCCCGGTGAACGACAGCCGGTCGTCCAACAGCGCCTGCAACTCACCCCGGTCCAACGGCAACCGCGAATCCGCAGCCAACCGGTCCAACAGGTCGTTCTCCGCCCCCTGCTCCCGCATCGCCAGCGCCACCGCGACCGCGTTCTCCTTGATCGCCTCGTGCGCCGTCTCCCGCCCAACCCCCAACCGAACCGCAGCCATCAACACCTTGGTAGTAGCCAAAAACGGCAGATACCGGTCCAACTCCCGCTCGACCACCGCCGGATAGGCCCCGAACTCGTCCAACACCGTCAGGAACGTCTCCAGCAACCCGTCCAACGCGAAGAACGCATCCGGCAAAGCCACCCGCCGAACCACCGAGCACGACACGTCGCCCTCGTTCCACTGGTCCCCGGCCAGCTCCCCCACCATCGACAGATACCCGCGCAGAATCACCGCGAACCCGTTGACCCGCTCACAAGACCGCGTGTTCATCTTGTGCGGCATGGCACTGGACCCGACCTGACCAGGCTTGAAGCCCTCGGTCACCAACTCGTGCCCCGCCATCAACCGAATCGTCTTGGCCAGCGACGACGGCCCCGCCGCCAACTGCACCAGACAACCCACCACATCGAAATCCAACGACCGGGGATAAACCTGCCCCACACTCGTCAGCACCTTCTCGAACCCGAGATGCCCGGCCACGGTCCGCTCCAGCTCGGCCAGCTTCTCGTGGTCGCCACCCAACAGGTCCAGCATGTCCTGCGCCGTCCCGACCGGCCCTTTCACGCCCCGCAACGGATACCGGGCGACCAGCTCGCCCAACCGCTGGAACGCCACCAAAGTCTCGTCCGCCGCCGAAGCGAACCGCTTCCCCAACGTCGTGGCCTGCGCGGCCACGTTGTGCGAACGGCCGGCCATCACCAGGTCCGTGTGCTCGGCGGCCAGCCGCGCCAACCGCGCCAGCACCGCCGCCACCTTGCCCCGCACCAGCTCCAACGACCGCAGCACCTGCAACTGCTCGACGTTCTCGGTGAGGTCCCGCGACGTCATGCCCTTGTGCACGTGCTCGTGCCCGGCGAGCGCGTTGAACTCCTCGATCCGGGCCTTCACGTCATGCCGGGTGACCCGCTCCCGCTCGGCGATGGACGCCAGGTCGACCTGGTCCACCACCCGCTCGTAGTCGGCGACCGCCCCGTCCGGCACGCCCACCCCGAGGTCGGCCTGCGCCCGCAGCACGGCCAGCCACAACTGCCGCTCCAGCACGATCTTGTGCTCGGCGGACCACAGCGTGGCCAGCTCTACCGAGGCATAGCGACCTGCGAGGACGTTGGCGATACGCGGCTTGCTCGTCACCCGGCAAACATACCCGGCGCGCTCGCACCCGCCTGCCGGCCGGAGGCGGCCGGCGGACGCCGTGGGGGGTCTACAGCGCCCGCCGACCTGGGGGTGGGGTCCTGGAAATCGTCAGTCCAGACTGATCACGGGATCGGTGACCAGCTCCACCATCTGGACCGGGGTGACCGGCAACCCGGGCCGCAGCCTGCCGGGACTGGACGCGTCGGAGTTCCGGGCGACGACCTCCACCACGGAACCGTCCGTGCGGAAGTGCGCGACCGTGTAGACGACCATGCCGGGGTCCGCGCTGTTCCCCATGGCGTACTCCACGACGCTGCCGTCCTCCTGCTCCCACATCGCGTCGCACTTGTACTTGGAGCACAGCACCTTCGCGTCCGGCACCAGGTCCGAGCCGACGAACCGCACCTCCACCACACCGCTCCCGACCCGGTCCGTGAAGTACACGTTCGCGATCAGGTAGCCGGGCGCGGGCTTGGGCGCGCCGACGTCCAGGAACTCCGTGCGAACGCCCGCCACCCCCGGCACGACCTCCTCGAACCGCTTGGTGATGTAGTCCGCCAACGGGGGCAGCGTCGCCTTGGTCCGGTAGGTGGTCGGCGCGACCGCGGACGGGGTCGTGGTGAGCACGGACTCCGACAGCGCGTCCGACGTCTCCCGAGGCGTCAACGCCCCGGGTAACAACAGGACGGACGCCGTCAGCGCCGCCGTAGCCACCCCGGCCGCGGCCAATGTCCACCGCCGCCGGCGAACGGTCTGCGCACGGCAGATCAACGCGTCCGGGTCGAAGTCGAGCGGTGGCTCGTCCGCGACCGCATCGCGCAGGCGCTCCCGAAGTTCCGCCTCGCTCATGACGCCACCACCGCCCCCTGCTCCAGGTCCTCCACGGCCACGCGTAACGCGACCAGCCCGCGCGCCGTCTGGCTCTTGACCGTTCCCTCGGTGCACCCCATGGCCACCGCGACCTCGCTGACCGGCAGGTCCTCGAAGTACCGCAGCACCAGCACGGCCCGCTGCCGGGGCGGGACGCGCAACAGCGCCGCGTGCACCAGGTCCCTCGCCCACAGCTTCCGCTCGGCCGCGTCCGGGTCGACGGACCAGTCGGCCACGTCGGGCACCTCGCCGTCCCGCTGCTCGACCCGTCGCCACGGTCGGCGCTTCTCGTCCAGCCACGTCCGCAGCAGCACTTTCCGCGCGTACGCGGTGGGGTGGTCGCGCCATTCCACCCGGTGCCACGCTTGGTAGAGCTTGAGCAGGCTGGACTGCATCAGGTCTTCCGCCGTGTGCCAATCACCGCAGAACAGGAACGCCGTGCGGCGCAACGCGGCGGCGTGACCCACCGCGAAGTCGCGAAACGCCTGTTCGTCGGCCTTCCGCATCCCGACCCCCTCTCCGCACCCTCCACCCCGTTACACGTGGGTCGGCTCGTCGGGGTTGCACGACCGGGGTCACAGAGACGACGAACGCCCCCGGTCGGCCGGGGGCGTCGCTCGGTCCGCCCTGGACGACACAGCCCTGGTCCACGCGGCCGAAACGACCGTGTCGGACACCTGGGACGCCGGAGCACAGGCCCGAACCGCCGCCGAGGCCGCCCGACAGGCCGACGACGCCGCGAACCGGGCGTAGGAGACGCCGTGCGCACCGCGTTCGAGCTGATGGGCGTGGCCGAGGACGCGGCGAACGAAGTCCAAGCGGCAGGCGAGGCAGCAGGACAGCCCCTGCAACCGGCATGACCAACACCCACCGACGGCCGCACCCAGGCAAGCTTTCGCAGACGTCCCCGCCCAGGGGGTCCCCTGCTTTCATTCGACCACAGAGGTACGACAATCCCGCCGGGCAAAGCTGAGAACCGCCTCAGCCGGCACGCATCGCCTTCGACAGCATCCGCCGCGCGGCGGCCCGCGGATCCGGGCTGATCTCGATCAGCGCGTTCACCACCGCCCCGTCCACCAGAGCGATCAGCTCCTCGACCCGCTCCCGCCCGACCGGCTTCCCGGCCCGCGCGAAAATCTCGATCAACAGCCCGTGCAACTCCCCACTCAACTGCCGCATCAACGGCCGCAAATACGGCCGCCGCCCGGTCGCCACCAGCCGCTCGTACCGCAACAACACGGCCTCCGCGTCCCGCTCACCCGCCGGCGGCCCGAGCAACAAGTCCAACACCAGATCGATGAACCCCTCACCACCACACTCCCCGGGATCCAACTCGTCCAACCGGGCCTTGCCATAGGTCAACTCCGCCCGCCCGTGGAACTCCAGGGCAGCGGTGACCAACTCGTCCAGGGAGTCGAAGTAGTACGTCGTGGACGCGAGCGGCAGTCCGGCGCGTTCGGCTACGGCCCGGTGCCGGATCGCGTCGAAGCCACCGTCGACCAGCAGGCCGGCGGCGGCTTCCACCAGCGCCTGCCGGCGGCGCTCGCCCTTGGGTGTCGCGGCTGTCATCGGGGAGACAAGGTACTAGTGCCCGCCACCGGCCACGTTCAGGCCGATGACACCGCTGATGATCAGCACGATCGACACCAGCTTGATCGTCGACACCCCGTCACCGAGCCAGATCATCCCGATCACCGCCGTGAGCGCCGCGCCGATGCCGGTCCACACCGCGTACGCCGGTCCGGCGGGCAGCTGCTTCATCGCCCACGCCAGGCCCGCGAAGCTGATCAGCGCGCACACCGCGAACACGACCGTCCACCACAGCCTGCTGAAGCCGTCCGACAGCTTCAGCGCGACCGCCCAACCGGCCTCGAAGAAGCCGGACACGATGAGCACGGCCCACGCCATGACCAACCACCTCCACACTTGGCACGACCGTACCAGATTAGTGGTACACGTGTACCAGAATGTGCGTGGGGTCTCCACCGCGCAGCCCGAAGGCCACGACTTCACACCAAAGGATTCAGAACCTGGCCGCGATCCGCTCGGCCAACGACCCCAGCTCCGCCTCGAACGGCCCCACCGAGGCACCCTGCGCGGGCTCGCTCAGCACGTAGACCACGCCCTTGGCCGAATCGTGGTGCGCCTCGGCGATCGACGTGGACGCCAACGCCTGCTGCCCCACCGGCAGCAGCACCACCGACACCACCCCGTACACGCCCCGGCCGTCGCGCACCAGGAACGACGCCCCGCGCGCGCCCGGCGGGCAGTTCGCCACCGCGTGCGACGGCTGCAACCCGTCGGCGGCCGGGAGCTCGTCGGCGAGGGCGACGGCGAGCTCCCGGTCCACCTCCTGGCACCCGGAGGTGCCACCGGTCGTCGGACGACCGGCTTTCCCCGGCTCCACGTCCCCCTGCGTAGACGTGTTCTCGGGGATGCTCTTGGGCGGCAGGCCGCCGGTGAGGTCCGGCTCGGCGAGCGTCCCGCCGTCACGCGGCTCGGGCACGCCGAACGGGGTGAGGTTAGGGGACTCGGCCTCCAAAGCGGAACCCGCAGACGTCGGGAGTCCGTTCTCCACCGACATCAGATTGGCGTAGGCCACCACACCGCCGAACACCAACACCGCCGCCATGGCGGACCCGAGCGCGAGCCGGTTGCGCCGCCGCACGGTCTCCCGCGCCGACGCCGACACCACGTTGTCCACGCCGAAGGACGCGGGCGGCGCGTCGCTCGCGGCGTCGCGGAACAGCTCCGCGATCTTGCGCTCGTCCACCTACCCCCACCGTCCCTTCACGACGCAGGCCTCAGGTCGTCGATCGTGTCGCCCAGCGCCTCGCGCAGGGCCTCCAGCCCCCGTGAGGTCTGGCTCTTCACGGTGCCCTCGGAACACCCGAGCGCCTCGGCCGCGGCCGACACGTCCAAGCCTTCCAGGAACCGCAGCACGAGCACCGCCCGCTGCCGGGGCGGAACCCGCTTCAAACCCGCGACCAGCGCCTCGCGCGTCGCCACCGAGTCCGCGATCTCCCCGTCCGTCGAGGGCGTCTCCGGGACCTCGTCCACGAAGCGCTCCCGCCGCCAGGGTCGGCGCGACTCGTCGATCACCGCGCGCACCAGGGTCCGGCGGACGTAGGCGTCCAGGGCCTGCTTGTCCCGGACCTTCCGCCACCGGCGGTGCAGCGCGACGAACGCGGTCTGCGCGAAGTCGTCCGCCCGGTGCCAGTCACCACAGAGCAGGAACGCCGTTCGGCGCACGGCCTCCCGGCGAGCTGCGAAGTACTCCGCGAACTCCTGCTCGTCGCGCTGATCCACGCGGACTCTCTCCGCTCGTCGTGCTTGCACCTACGGGACGGAATCGGACCGCGCCACGGTTGCACGCCGGCCGTCCGAGACTTGCGTCACCCCCATGGTGGTAGGTCCGACGGGGCTGGGTAAGGGCTTGCCCGGTGTGATGTGATCCATTCGTGACCCAGCCCGCGCCCCTGGACTTCCGCTCCGACACCGTCACCCGACCGGACCAGGACATGCGCCTGGCCATGTCGTCCGCCGAGGTGGCCGACGACGTCCTCGAACACGATCCGACGATGAAAGCGCTGGAAGAGCGGGTCGCCGACCTGCTCGGCACCGAGGCGGCGCTCTGGGTGCCGTCCGGTTCGATGGGCAACCTGATCGCGCTCGTCGTGCACCTGCGCCCCGGCGACCGGTACCTGGCCGCGCGCGGCGCGCACGTGCTGGACAGCGAACTGGGCACCGCCGCGTGGATCGCCGGCGGGATGCCGCACCCGCTGGAGTGGGAATCTCCCGGCAGGTTCTCGGCGGACGCGGTCCGGGCCATGGCGGGTGCGGACGGCCCGTACTACTCGCTGCGGACCACGCTGCTCTGCCTGGAGAACACCCACAACGCCGCCGGCGGCACCGTCACGCCGCCCGACGAACACGCGCTGCTCGTGTCGGCGGCCCGGGACACCGGTCTCAAGGTTCACCTGGACGGGGCACGGCTGTGGAACGCGGCCGTGGCGCTCGGCGTGCCGCCGGCGGCGCTCACCGTGGGCGTGGACACCGTGCAGGTGTGCCTGAGCAAGGGGCTGGGCGCACCGGTCGGCTCGGTGGTGGCCGGCACGGCCGACTTCGTGGCGGAGGCACGGCGGGTCCGGAAGATGCTCGGCGGCGGCGTCCGGCAGGGTGGCGTGCTGGCCGCGGCCGGTCTGGTCGGCCTGGACCGCATCCACGACCTGGCCGCCGACCACGCCAACGCGCAAACGCTCGCGGACGGGTTGACCGAACTCGGCTGGCAGGTCGTGCCGCCCGAGACCAACATCGTGCTGGCCGGTGTGCCGGATCCGGAGCTGACGTTGAACGCACTGCGACACCTCGGCGTCTACGCCGGGCCGATGGCGGGGAAGGTGCGATTCGTGACGCACCGCGACGTGAACGCCGAGGACGTGGCCGAGGCCCTGCGCCGGATCAAGTCGGTGAGCGCGTGAGCCGCTGGGTGGTGTTCGACTACGGCCGGGTGATCAGCGAGTCCACGTCCGCCCTGCCCGGACTGGCCGCGCGGCTCGGCGTGCCCGAGGACCGGTTCGCCGCCGCGTACTGGGCCTCCCGGCACGCCTACGACGAGGGGATCTCCGACGTCGAGTACTGGCGTTCGGTCGGCCACGACCTGGGCGTGGAGGTGTCCGACGAGCAGGCGGAGGGCCTGACCGACCTGGACAACGAGGGCTGGCTCCGGACGTCGCCCGCCGCGCTCGACCTGATCGCGGAACTGGCCGCCGCCGACGTGCCGCTGGCGCTGCTGTCGAACGCGCCGTCGTCGCTCGGCCGACTGGTGGAGGAGGAGCCGTGGGCGGCGCACTTCCGGCACCTGGTGTTCTCCGGCGACCTGGGTGTCGCCAAGCCCGCGCCCGCGATCTGGGCCGCGCTGGCGGGCCGACTGGGCACGCGGGACTGCGTGTTCTTCGACGACCGGGCGGAGAACGTCGAAGGCGCGGTCGTCGCCGGCCTCACCGGCGTGCTGTGGCGGGACGCGGCCCGGGCGAGGGAGGAACTGGTCGCGCTCGGCGTGCTCAGCCCTTCCGCAGCTCGGCCCTGAGCGCCGCGAGCTCGGCCTTCACCGACCGCAGCTCGGCCAACGTCGCCTGCTCGGCCTCCACCACCTGCTCCTCGACCCCGCTGAGCCGTTCCACCAGCCACGAGGCGATGGTCCCGGTGATCACGCCGAGCAGCGCGATGCCGCCGATCATCAGGAGGGCCGCGACCAGGCGGCCCTCCCAGGTGACCGGGTAGCGGTCGCCGTAGCCGACGGTGGAGATCGTGGTGAGCGTCCACCAGACGGCGTCGCCGAACGTGGTGATCGTGGCGTCCGGGTGGTGGCGCTCGGCGTCCAGGACGGCGAGTGACGCGGACAGCCCGACCAGCACGGTGACGCCGGCGACGTAGACGCCGACCTGCTGCCGGATCTTGCCGGAGAACTTCCGGTTGAGGACCTTCAGCACGGTGACCAGGCGGAGCACCCGGAGTTGCCGGACCATCGGGAGGAGGACGGTGAGCAGGTCGAACACGTGCGTGACGAAGAACTTGCGCTTGTTCACGGCCAGCCTGAACCGCGCCGCGTAGTCGAGGGCGAACACCAGCCACACGACCCACAGCGCGACCTCCAGGACGCCGTGGAGCCCCGGGGTCGAGCGGTCGTCGAGCACCTGCCAGGCGTAGGCCACCAGGAAGACGACGGCCAGGACCGTCAGCGGCCACTCGACGCGCCGCTCCCACCGGGCCAGGCGGCGCTCATCAGTCTCGAACACCGCCCCATGGTGACCCCTCGGGCGGCGTTATTCCAGCTAGCGGGGCCCCTTGATGCCCTTCCGGTTGCTGCTCTTGATCGCGCCGTACGCGGCCGTGGCGAGGAACAGCACCCCGCCGATCACCGCGAGCCAGACGAGCCCCTTGACCACCGCGCCGACCAGCGACAGCACCAGCCATGCCGCCAGCAGCCACAGGATTACCTTGACCATGTCCCCTCCAACGCACCGTGCGACGTACGGGTTCCTTGGCTTCCCCGGCTCAGAGCCAAGCCTTGAGCCGCCGCAGCGCTTCGTCGATGTCCGCCGCCGAGCCGGCGAAGGACATCCGGACGAACTCATGGCCGTGCACCGGGTCGAAGTCTATGCCCGGAACGATCGCCACACCCGTGTCGTCCAGCAGCTTTCGGCAGAACGTCATGGAGTCGCCGGTGAGGTGGGAGACGTCGGCGTAGGCGTAGAAAGCCCCGTCGGCGGGTGCGACACGGTCGATCCCGAGGCCATGCAGGCCGTCCAGCAGCACGTCCCGGTTGCGTCGGTAGCCGTCGACCAGGAGGGCGGTCTGCGCGTACGACTCGTCCTCGAACGCGGCGATCGCGGCGTACTGCGCCAACGCGGGCGGGCAGAGCGTGAAGTTGCCGGTCAGGCGGTCCACGGCGCGGCGGAGGTCCGGGGGCAGGAGCATCCAGCCCAGCCGCCAGCCGGTCATGGCGAAGGCTTTGGAGAACGAATTGACCACGACCGCGTCCCGCGAGTACTCCCAGGCGCAGGCGAGCGGGGCTCCGTAGCTGATGCCATGGTAGATCTCGTCGCTGACGAGGCGGGTGCCGTGCTCGACGCACCACTCGGAGAGGCTCTGTAGTTCCTGCGGGGACAGCACGGTCCCCGTGGGGTTGGCGGGACTGGCCACCACCAGCCCGTCGAGCGGCCCGACGTCCTCCAGCATCGCCACCGTCGGCTGGAACCGGGTCTCCGGGCCGCACGGCAGCTCCACGACCTCGCAGCCCAGGGCACGCAGGATGTTCCGGTACGCCGGGTAGCCGGGCCGGGCCAGCGCGACCCGACTGCCGGCGTCGAAGGAAGCCAGGAAGGCCAGCAGGAACGCGCCGGACGACCCCGTGGTCACCACGAAATCGTCCGCGCCGACCTCAAGCCCGTACTGCCGCCTGTAGTGGCCGGCGAGCGCTTCGCGCAGCTCTACGATCCCCAACTGCTCGGTGTACCCCAGCGCGTGCTCCCGGAGCGCCCGCTCGGCAGCCCGCAACACCGGCTCGGGCGCGGAACTCGACGGCTGCCCGGCCGCCAGCGACACGACGTCACCGACCTCCCGCTGCCGGCGCGCGGCGGCGGAAACGATCTCCATGACGTGGAACGGCGGCACATCGGCCCGACCGGCGACACCCAACATGCCCCCAGGCTAGCCGCGTCCCCACCCCGCCACCGGCAAAGCCGGGCGTCTTGTCCCGGCTTCGTCAGTAGCCCTGGTACCCGCCGCCGCCGGCCATCGACTTCAGGCCCGGGTGGCCTTCGAATCCGCCGTAACGGTCGAACGTGTACCGGACGCCGGCGATGATGTTGTCCACCGGATTCCAGATGTCGTCGTGTCCGGGGAGCTTGTGCGCCTGGAATGTCGGGTCGATGCACTGCATCAACCCCTTCGACGGGGTTCCCTTGGCCGCGTTGGAATCCCAGTCGTTGATCGCGTGCGGGTTACCGCCGGATTCCTTCTCGATGATCGTCCAGATCTGATTGATGTTCGCCTCGGTGACCGGAATACCCGCAGCCTGGAGGATCTTGATCGCCTCGCGGATCCACTGCTCGACGTTCCCGGGAGGCGGGCCACTGGAAGGCGGACCACCACTTGGCCCGAGCCCACCCATACCGCCACCGCCACCACCGCCACCGCCGTGGGAACCGCCGCCACCGCCACCAGACCCGGAACCGCCACCGGACCCACCCGAAGACTGGGCAGGAGCGGACGCGGGCGGCGGCTCCGCCGACGAAGTCTGCGTCACGGCCTCGGGCGTCGGGTTCCACACGATCCCCTGCCCGGGAGCGGGCACGAACGCCTGCGTCCCGGGATCGGCCATGCCGGAGAACGCGGGCGTGATCGCGCCGGCCCGGCCCTTCAAAGCACCCAGAGCCCCGCTCAACGCCTGGTCCGCCTGGGCGATCACCGGTTGCAGGTCACCGGCGGCCTCCGCGCACAACCCCCGGATCGCCCCGTCCACCTCCTCCGGGGACCGCCCCTGGCTCTGCGCGCGCAACTGCCGCACCCGCCCCAGCAAAGTCTCACAAATGCGCTCGACCGAGGACTTCGCCGACTCCAACGCCGCCGCAGCCGATTCGAGATCGCCGGCCGCCGCCGTCAACGCGTCGTTCAGCGACGTGCCGCCCTTGGCGAATTCACCCATGTAGGCGACAAAGCCGTCCGCGGACCCGCCCTCCCAGGCGCTGTCCAACTGGCCGACCGACCGCGTGATGGCGTTACCCGACTCCGCGCCCTTCGACGCGGCCTGCTGCCACCGCGTCGCGATCTCCCGAACGGCCTCCGGCCGGGCCTTCGCGACCTTCTCCGCCAGCGCCGCCACCGGCTGCCCACCGGGCAGGCCCGCGACCTCGTCCACCGCGCTCATCGGCTCACACCGCCCGGAACGAGGCCGCCACGGCGTCCTCGGTGTCGACCACGGCGCCCTGGATGGCGTCCAGCGCGCGCTCCACCTTCCCCAGCAACGTCTCCGCCGCGAGGAACTCGGCGCCGGCCTTCTCGTCGAGCCCGGCGGCGGCCGAGGAAAGGCCGCCCGAATTCGCCAGCTTGCCGAAGATGTCCGGATCGGGGTAATGGCCGGCGAACCCGTCACCCACCGCGCCGAATTGTCCCGCCTGCGCACTCACCGTGCTCCGGCACTGCTCCATCGCCTCGGCGTTGAACTTCGCGACCGCCATTCTCCCCACCTTATGCGTCCCGCACCGCGAGTACCCCCGCTATGCCCCAAGTTCATCCAGCAGCGCGGCAATTGCCGATCTCAGCACCATCGGATCTGCCGGACCGTGGAAGTCGACCACGTCCGCCGCGCGCCGCCGCCGCCCGTCCGCCCCGATCACCGACGCCCCGAACCGGCCACGCAGGTCCGGACCGCCGACCCGGCCCTCGCCGAGCACCGGCAGCAGCCCGACCAGCGCAGCCGCCACGTCCGAGTCCAGTTCCCGCACGACCAGCACGTCACCGGTCAGCACACCCAGCACCGACCCCGAGCCCGCCGACGCAGCCAGCGCCCGCACCGCCGAGCGGCCGTAGCCCAACCGCAGGTCGGCCGACCGGGGCGGGTTCGCGATCAGTTTGAAGGCCGCCACCAGCCACGGGTCCAGCTCACCGCCCCGGGCGAGGCCCTGCGCGGTGAGTTCCCGCCACGGCGCGGGATCGTCCGGCACGTGCAGGACGATCGGCATCGCGCCGAGGTCGAGGTGGTCCCAGGCAGTGCGGAACGCGGCTGTGCCGAGCGTCGCGGTGGTCACCAGACGTCACTCCCGAAATGACGGCGGGTACTTCTCCGGCATCGGTGTTGACGCGGCGGCGGCCGTCCGGGTTCCGGTCGGACCTCCCGGACCTAGACCTCCTGGACCAGTTCCCACACGTACGACGCCAGCCGCGGGTTGTCGATGGGGGTGATCGTGCTCCAGCTCCGGCCGTCCGAACTGGGCCGCACCTGGTGCAGGTACCGCCCGGACGGGGTGTCGTGCCACGCCACCACCCGCGCCGCGCGAACCGGCGGCCCGCCGTGCCGAGCACGCTCCGCACCGAACTGGCCGCGCGTGCCCATCCCGTCGCACATCCCGGCCAGCTCCTGCGCGTCGGACAGCGGCAACCCTTGCCGCTCCAACGCCAGCACCAGCTTCTCCGCGTCCCGCCCGGCCTCCTCGGACGCCGCGCGCAGCACGTCGTTCGGCAGGCTGATCGACCGCCCGTACCCGGCGGGCATCTCCCCGGTGACCGACACGGCGGCCTCGGCGAGCGCACTGGCCCGGGATTCGATCAGCCACACCTCGTCCCCGTCGACCACGGCGAGGATCGCCTCGTCCCCGGCTGCCGCCGCGAGCCCCTTGATCTTGCGCCCGTCCACCCAGATCCACAGGTCGACGGACACCTGCGGGTTGGCGAGCAGGGCGAAGGCGTCCGCCAACTCCGGCGTCAGCCGCCGCCCACTGGCCAACCCGCGCTGCTCCATCGACCCCCACGCCTGCCCGACGAACACCGCGCGCTCGGTGTGCGTGACACCGGGGCTGGGCACGTCGAGCGCGACGTTGCGCCGGGTCAGCCGTTCGCCCTCCCACGCGACGTCGAACTCCAGCGTGGACAGGACGACAGTGCCCGCCGCGGTCACTTCTGCTCGGGCTCGTCGTCACCGATGACGGACTGGACGACCATCCGCTCGTCGCCGAAGACGTCGTCGGAGTCCACCCCGTACTTGCGGATGTGCTCCCCGTCCTCTTCCTCTTCGCCGCTCCGGGCGGCGGGCTGCATCATCGACCCGGCACCGACCGCGCCCTTGCCGGCCGGCACGCCGCGACTCGAAGCGGTGCCACCGGCCGCACCGGGCTTTGCGGCCGGCCGCTCGTCCGGGTCGATCGCACCGATCGTCGCGGAAACGCCGGCCTTCCCGGCCAACGACCCGGGCACCCCGGGCTTGCCGGCACCGCCCCCGCCCTTGCCGGACGCGTGCGGCCCGTCCCCGGCCGGCTTGCCGCCAGGCGCGCCGGCCTTGGCCTCGTTGCGCACGACCCGAGGCCCCTTGGCAGACGCCGCGGCCAGCCCCAACGCCGTGCCGCCGGCCAGGCCGAGCCCGATGCCGAGACCGAGGTTCGACCCACCGACCTTGGCGGGCAGCACCGGCCCGGTGGGCGGGGTGCCGAACTGGCCGGGTAGCTGCGGCGAGACGCCGGTCGACCCGCCGCCGGGCAGCTGCGGCGGGAGCCCCACCGTGCCGCCGCCGGGCACGTGCCCCGTGCCGCCGCCGGGCAACGAGCCGGGCACGCTGCCGGGGGTTCCCGGAATGCCGCCGCTGAACTGGCCCACCTGCGCGACCGGCGTGGCGACCGCGCTGGAGGCCGAGGTGACCTCGAAACTCGGCGGCTTGTTCATGCCCTGGTACTGGTTGAGCGAGTCCCGGCTCGCGCCGACGTACTGGTCGAACCCGCGGATCGTCTGCTCCCGGGCCGCCTGGGTCTCCTTGACCTGCCTGGCGTGGTCGGTCTCGTAGCCGAAGAACCCGCCCACGTCGTCCACGAAGTTCGTGTCGGTGTCGCCACGCAGCGCCTGCGGGTCCGGCATGCTGTTGCGGGACTGGCTGTAGGTGGCCCCCTGGACCGCCGTGGCCTGCGAGTTCCGCTGCCCCGCCTCGTCGCCTTGGGCGGCGACGTCGGCCGACACGGTGACCGCCTTGCCGGCGTTGTCACCGGCCGCACCCTGCCACTCGATGCCGAGCTTTTTCAGCTCGGT
>CBHFOL010000083.1:0-25364 GCA_965995405.1 uncultured Saccharothrix sp. | reverse complement strand
CACGTCGCGGCGATCATCACGAACCTCGCGGGCGACCTCACGCTGGTGGACCGCATGCAGGACGCGATCGGCGGCGAGGTGGCCCGGCGGGAGGAGGTGCTGGCCGCGCACGGCTGTACGAACCGCTGGGAGTACGAGCGGGCGCGGGTCGGCGGTCGGGACCTCGCCCCCATGCCGCTGCTGTTCCTGTGCATCGACGAGTTCTCCGAGTTGCTGAGCGCGAAGCCGGATTTCATCGACACGTTCCTCCAGATCGGCCGGGTGGGGCGCAGCCTGGGTGTGCACATGCTGCTCGCGTCGCAGCGGCTGGAGGAGGGCAAGCTGCGCGGTCTGGACACGTCCCTGTCCTACCGGATCGGTCTGAAGACGTTCTCCGCCGCCGAGTCGCGGGCCGCGATCGGCGTGCCCGACGCGTACGAGCTGCCGTCCGCGCCGGGTGCGGGCTACCTGAGCGTGCAGGGCGCGTCGCTGGTGCGGTTCAACGCCGCCTACGTGTCCGCGCCGCACGGTGACGGCGGCCGGTCGCTCATGGACGTGGTGGTCGACCGGCTGGTGGGTGCGGGCCCGCCGGCGCACGAGGTGTGGCTGCCGCCGCTGGCGGAGCCGCCGTCGTTGGACGTGCTGCTGCCGCCGCTGCTGCCGACCGGTGATCGCGGTCTGTGCGTGCCGGACTTCGAGTTCAACGGCCGGCTCCAGGCGTGGCTGGGCGTGGTGGACAAGCCGTTCGAGCAGCGGCGTGACCTGCTGTGGGCGGATTTCTCCGGCTCGGCGGGCCACGGCGCGATCGTAGGCGGGCCGCGTTCCGGGAAGTCCACCGTGCTGCGCACCCTGATCGCCGCCATGGCGTTGACCCACACGCCGGAGGAGGCGCAGTTCTACTGCGTGGACCTGGGTGGTGGCGGCCTGTCCTCGTTGAGCGGCCTGCCGCACGTGGGCAGTGTCGCGGGTCGGGCGGACGTGGATCTGGTGCGCCGCACGCTGGCCGAGCTGACCGGGCTGGTCGCGGCGCGGGAACGGCGGTTCCGGGAGCAGGGCATCGACTCGATGACCGAGTTCCGCGCCCGCAAGGGGCGTGGGGCGATCGCGGACGACGCGTTCGGCGACGTGTTCCTGCTGATCGACGGCTGGGGCGACTTCCGGCAGGAGTTCGAGGTGCTGGAGCAGGCCGTGCACGCGTTGGCGGCGCGGGGGCTCGCGTACGGCGTGCACGTGGTCGTGACGGCGAACCGGTGGCTGGAGATCCGTCCGGTGCTGAAGGACCTGCTGGGCACGCGGCTGGAACTGCGGCTGGGCGACCCGGCCGATTCCGAAGTGGACCGCCGGACGGCGGTGAACGTGCCGGCCGACCGGCCGGGCCGGGGGTTGACCGCGCAGAAGCGGCACTTCCTGACCGCGTTGCCGCGCATCGACGGGTCGGGTGACCCGCTCACCGTCGCGGCCGGCCTCAAGGACCTGGTGGCGAAGGTGGCCGGTGCGTGGCGCGGCGGCTCCGCGCCCGCCACCCGCCTGCTGCCGGACCTGTTGACGTACCGGGAACTCGTGACCCTGGTGGACCGGCTGGAACCGGATCGCGGGCACCGGGTGCCGATCGGTCTGGACGAGGAGGGACTGGCACCCGTCCACCTGGACTTCGACGCCGAGCCGCACTTCCTGGGGCTGGCCGACTCCGAGTCCGGCAAGACGAACCTGCTGCGTACGATCGTGCGCGGGATCACCAGCGGCTACAGCCCGACCGAGGCGCTGATCATGCTGGTGGACTACCGGCGCACCTTGTTGGGGTTCATCGAGACGGAGCACCTGCTGGCGTACGCGGTGTCGTCGGCGCAGCTCACCGCGATACTCAAGGATGTGCACGGCTCGTTGGGCAATCGGTTGCCCGGCCCGGACGTGACGCAGGAGCAGTTGAAGAACCGGTCCTGGTGGAAGGGGCCGGAGCTGTTCGTGATCGTGGACGACTACGACCTGGTCGCGCCGCAGGGTTCGCAGAACCCGTTGCAGCCGCTGGCGGAGTTCATCCCGCAGGCGAAGGACGTGGGTCTGCACGTGATCGCGGTGCGTCGGATGGGTGGCGCGTCGCGGGCGATGTTCGACCCGATCCTGGGCAAGCTGAAGGAGATCGCGGCACCGATCATGGTCGGTTCCGGCTCGAAGGACGAAGGTGCGATCGTGGGCAACGTCAAGCCGTCGGCGCAGCCGCCGGGCCGGGGGACGCTGGTGACCCGAAGGCACGGGCAACAGCGCATCCAGACGGCGTTCCTGCCCGTCGACTGACGGCGGCCAGGCCGTATCCGTGAACGGCCGGATCTTCGGTCGGCCGGGTCCGCCGCTCTAGCATGGTGGGCCGGGCCCGATCGACGTGTGGGGGATTCGTGGAATTCCAGGACGTGGTGCGCCGCAGGCGGATGGTGCGCAAGTTCACCGACGAGCCGGTGTCGGACGAGAGCGTGCGGCGGATCATGCGGAACGCGTTGCGCGGGCCGTCGGCGGGGTTCACCCAGGGGCAGGGGTTCCTCGTGCTGCGGGACGGCGAGGTGGCGCGGTTCTACGAGCTGCTCGACGCGCTGTGGGTGTACGACTCGGTCAAGGCCGCGCCGGTCGTCGTGATCCCGTTCTCGGTCAAGGACGCCTACCTCGACCGGTACGCCGAGCCGGACAAGGGTTGGACCGACCGCAGCGAGGACCACTGGCCGGTGCCGTTCTGGCACATCGACACCGGCATGGCCGTGCTGCTGATCCTGCAAACCGCCGTGGACGAGGGGCTGGGCGCGGTGTACTTCGGGGTCGAGGAGAGCGACTTCGGGAAGATCCACGAGGAGTACGGGGTGCCGACCGACCACGTGCCGATCGGCGCGATCGCGATCGGGCACTCCGACGAGGCCGTCGCCCCGGTGGTCAGGCGGAAGCGCAGGCCGTTCGAGGAGACGGTGCGGTTCGGACACTGGTGACCCGCACCGTCCACAGTGGACTGGTCAGTGCTTCGTGCCGAGGGCGGCGGCGATGCAGTGGCCGGCCGCCGGGAGCGGCGGGCGGGGGCCGTCCGGCCACCAGTGGTCGGCGGTGATCAGGCCCGGGCTGAGGAGTTGGATGCCGTCGAGCATGCGGAGGATCTCGGCCCGGGTGCGGAAGTAGCCGCGGCCGATGCTGTTGTTGAGGATCGCCTGGACCCGGTGGGCGATGGGGCTGTGCTCGTCCTCGGGGTCCAGGAAGTGGCTGAACGCGACGTAGGAACCCGTTGGCAGGGCGTCGATGTAGCGCCGCATCACCTCGGCCGGGTCCAGGCCGTACTCGGCGCTGTGGTGGTGCATGGTGGCGACCTGGAGCAGCGCGATCGGGCGGGTGAAGTCCAGCTTGGTCCGCACCACGTCGTGCTCCAGGACCTGGGCCGGGTCGAAGATGTCCGCCTCGGCGAACGCGGTGTTCTCGTTCTCCTCCAACAGCGCCCGGCCGTGTGCCAGCACGACCGGGTCGTTGTCGACGTAGACCACGACGGCGTCGCCGTTGAGCCGCTGGGCCACCTGGTGGGTGTTCTCGGCGGTGGGCAGGCCGGAGCCGCAGTCCAGGAACTGGTCGATGCCCGCGTTGGTGCTCAGGTAGCGGACGGCGCGGATGAGGAACGCGCGGTTGGTGAGGGCGATGCTCCGCACCTCGGGCACGGCGGCGTCGAGCTGCGCGAGCAACTGCCGGTCGACCTCGTAGTTGTCCTTGCCGCCCAACGCCGCGTCGTAGGCGCGGGCGACGCTGGGCACCGTGGTGTCGATGAACGACGACGGCGGCAACGGGCGGCGGTCTTCCGGACTTGTCATGCGCGACCTCGCAATGCGTAGCACTCACGTTCTCCGAACCGCGCCGACCGTACCGACTCTTGTGCCGGCTGCGCCTGGGACCCGGGTCGAATACTCCGGGCGGGCTACGGGTGCCCGCTGTTCGGCCGGGTCGCGCCGGCGAACCGGACACCGGCCGACGTGCACACCGTGGTGGCCAGGAGCAGAGCCGACGCGGATCTGGACGCGTCCGTGCCTACGAACGCCGCCACTGCCGGCCGCCGCGACGCGCCGAACACGACGGCGTAGGCGATGTGGCCTACCGGAGTCCGCGATCTAGGCCCGCGCCGGTTCGACTCCGGCCTCCACCACCGACCTGACCACGTGCCCGCGACGGCTTCGCGACCCTCTGGCCCGTGAGTCGATGCCACACCCCGTCCCGCCCGCGCTATACCGAGCCACGACGCCTACTACTCCCCGTGCTCGCCAGGGTTCCGGCAAAGTCGTTTCGTCTGGTTGCCATGCAGCGAGTGCTGTCGGAACCGGGGGAGAAGATCACCGTCGTCCAAGAACTTCTCTCGTCTCTTCGCTTCTATGCAGCGGGACCACGGCAGCGGGACCGAGGACTCAGCGCGCCCGTCTGCTACGCAGGTCTCCACTCCAGTCGGGAACGCTATTCAGATGGACCACATCATCCGCTTGTCACCACTTCCCGGCCCCGGACGGGACACGACGCGGAGAGGTCAGCCCGGCCACTGGTCCTTCGGGGCCGATCAGTGCACACGAGCCCGCCCCATGCGGACTTGATGACGGCAAGGACGGCCGTGGTCGGGTGGTGCGTGGGCTCCTGCTCCCGGCCGGGTGTGGCTCTGGTCGGGGCGTGGGTGAGGTGCACAGAGGTGCGCCGAAGAGCTCGTGGCCGGGCTGACCTCTCCCCGCAGTCCCCGTCCGGGGCCGGGAACTGGTCACAAGCGGATGATGTGGTCATTTTGATTGACGTTCCCGACACCAGTGGAGACCTGCGCAGAAGACGGGCACGCTGAGTCCTCGGTCCCGCTGCCGTGGTCCCGCTGCATACAGGGCATTGAGGGAAAGCGCTGGTACGGGGTTGGTGGGAGGCGCTCCGGGGCGGCGGCGTTCCAGGGGCAGCGGGTCGTCCTGGCCCGGGATCACTGGCTGAACAGCCACAATGACCTTTGCCGGAGCGCTGCCCGTCCTCGCTACGTCCCCGCCGTCGCGGTCACGTTCGTCGTGCCGGCGATCTCGTGCCGCCGTGGAGCCTCGCGGTGACTGTGGTCGGCCGTCGACGCCGGCTGGACTTCAGGTTGCCGTGACCTTCGCGAGCAGTTCCTGAACGCCGGGGAAGTCCGGGTTGATGTCCATGCACTCGCCCAACAGTCGGCGGGCCTGGTCGTGTTGGCCACGGTCGTGGTGGTGTCGGGCCTGTTCGAGGGTTCGTTCCAGCAGGTAGGAAACCACGTCCTCGTTGAACCTGTGGTGCGTCCACGCGCAGTGGAGCCAGTTCCGGGCCGCCGGATACCCCGCCGCGCCCGACGCCGCACGTGCCGCCCGCAGGTGCACGTCGATCATCTGCCGGAAGATCACCGTGTCGTCCTCGGCCTCCTTCCACGCCACGTGCGACTCCTGCACCGCCTCCTTCAACCGTCCCTCACGCAACCACCGGACAGCCCGGTCGATGGCCCGGCGGGCCCGTTCGCGATCCTCGGCCGTGGACCCGGACAACCCGTCGGACGGCTTCGGGACGTCGGCCCGGTCGATCTCGGCGATCAGCCGGGTGGCCTGGTCGACCAGATCGGCGAGCAGGCCCCGCGCTTCCGCCGGCCGACCCGCGGACCACAACCGCCGCGCCTCGGCGATCGGACCGGGGGAGACCCCGTCCTCTACAGTCTCCGACCGCGCGGCGACCGGCATGGCGAGGAAGGCCGTCGTCGGAGACTCCTGCGCCTCCACGAACTCCAGGTCCGTGATCGGCGCGGCCGGCCACAGGCTCGTGCCGTAGACGGCCGCCCCGCCCGCCAGGTCGCTCGGCCGGGCAGGCAGGTCGACGCCGCCGAACTCCGCGCCGAGCAGCTCCCGCACGGCGGGCAGGGCCGTCGAACCCCCGACCAGCAGCACGGCATCCACGTCCCGGACGGTCAGACCGGCCTCACCCAACACGTCGCGCACCTGCTCCACGGTGGGCGCGACCTGCTCGGCGGCGAACCGGCGGAACGCCGCCGAACCAGGTGTCCCGAGCGCGGGAACCACCGGCTCGACCGTGGACCACGGCGGCCAGGGGCAGTCCACCCGGTCCCGCACCAGGAGCGCGCGTTTCACCTCCTCGGCGGCGAAGTGCAGGCGGACCCAACTCGCCGGCGACCACTCCCGGACCTCGGCCAGCTGCGGTTCGGTGAGCCCGGCCAGCCAGGCTTCCATCACCGCCTGGTCCAGCCCGCGACCGCTCGGCGCGCCGGAACCCGCGTGCCCGAGCACCCGGACCGTCTGCCGGGCCGTCCGCAGCAGCCCGACCTCGAAACCGCTGTACCCCAACGAATACACCAGCACGGTCCGGGACGCGCCCGCCTCGCCGTCGGCCAGCACCGCCGCGATCGAGTCGTTGACCAGGTGCACGTCGGTGAAGCCGACCGCCCGCGCCGCATCCCGCAACGCCACCCGCTCGGCGGACTCCATCCGCGCCGGCACGGTCAGCACCGCCCGCGCGATGTCGCCGCCCGCGTCCGCCCGGACCCGGTCCCGCACCGCCGCCAGCTCGGCGACCAGCCGGGTGCCCGCCGCAGCCGTCCGCTGCTCCCGGACGGTGTGGAAGCGCACCCCGCGCACCCCGCGCTCGGCCAGGATCCACGGCTCGTCGGACGCCCCGGCCGCCACCACCGCGGGCGGACCGTCCGGACGCGCCCAGGCGGCCCGGATACCCAGGCTGCCGACGTCGATGCCCACCGCCGCCGTGTTCATCGGCTCTTCGAGGAGGGTTTCGTCCGGAGCAGGTCGCTGGGGTCGCTCAGCACGTCCCCGCTCTGCCTGCGCAGCTCCCGCTCGACCAGCTCCCGCAGCACCTTCTCGGCGAGCGCGCGCCGGGCGTCGTTCTTCTGCTCGTGCGCCTCGCGCATCTCCTGCGCCTTGCGCCGGATCCGGTCGCACTCGGCGGGTTCCGCCCGTTCCGCGACGATGTCGGCGTAGTACAGGGTGCTGGCCTGGCCGCTGGTCTCCAGGTCGCGGTAGAGCAGGCTGACGTAGCGGCGGTGCTCCTTCTCGTCCGGTTTGCGGAACGCCTCCTTCGCGTTCGCCAGCCGGCCCTTGATCCGGTCGCGGTGCCACGGCTCGATGTAGAAGTCGTACTTCGCGACGAAGCTCTCCACCATGTCGATGGCCCGCTCCAACTCCTCCGTCGACTCGTCGGACGGCGCGGGCGACGGGTCGACGGCGCTCGGGTGCAGCGTCGCGGACTGGACGAACGTCGTGCCGGGCACCCGCACCACCACGGTCACCACCCGGTCGCCGTCGTAGTTGAAGCTGACCTCCACGTCGCTGTTGGGCTCCAGCCCCTCCGGCAGCTCCACCTCGATGACGCCCTGCACCCGGTTCCGGGCGGCCAGCTTGTGCACGCCCTCGTGCACCGGCACCCGCACGTGCCTGCCCGCCGCGGTGAACACCTTCGTCATCGGCTCGGTCAGCGGGTACTGGGTGCCCTTCGGGATGATCTCCACGAACGCGTCCGGGTTGTCCCCGTCGATCGCCGCGATACCCAGCGCCATCGCGGTCTGCTCGTAGATCACCAGCCCGGAGTTCGACGCCACGCCGCTCAGCGAGTGGCCGCACTCCACACACGTCCCGGCCTCGTCCTCGTTGGCCGCCTCGCACGCCGGGCACTCCAGGCCGCCCGCCGAGTCGGCCAGGATGGCGGCACCGAGCGACACGCACTCCATCGGCTTGTCGATCCGCACCTTGTCCGCGCCGAACCGGCTGATCACGGCGTCGCGGACCATCGGCACCAGCGTCGACCCGCCCACCAGCAGCACGTCGGTGATGTCGTCGGCGGTGAAGTTGCCCTCCGCGAGCACGGCGTCCACCAGCGACATCGTCCGGTCCACCAGGGGCGCGATGAGCCGGTTGAACTGCTCCCTGGTGAACTCCACCAGCACGTCCACCAGCGGCCCGTCCTCGGCCAGCCGGAACGCGCCGGGCACGTTCACCTCGGCGAAGTCGCTCTGCCCGAGGATCCACTTCACCCGCTCGGCGCGCTCCTTGAGCGTCCGCCGGAACTTGTAGTCCAACGGCGGGTCCACGCCGTGCTCGGCGCGGATCTCGGCGATGATCGCGTCCACCAGCAGGTGGTCGAAATCGTCGCCGCCGAGCCAGTTGTCGCCCGCCGAACCCGCCACCTGGAAGTGGTTGCGGCCGTCGTCGTCCTGCACCATCTGGAGCAGCGAGATGTCGAACGTGCCGCCGCCCAGGTCGTACACCAGCACCCGCTTGCCGGTCGTGCCGATCTCGGTCATCCCGTACGCGATCGCCGCCGCCGTCGGCTCGTCGATCAGCCGCTTCACCACCAGACCGGCGGCTTCGGCGGCCTGCCGGGTCGCGGCGCGCTGGGCGATCTCGAAGTACGCGGGCACGGTGATCACCGCGTGCGTCACCTCGTTGCCCAGGGTGCGGGCCAGGTCCTGTTTGAGCTTGCGCAGGATCAGGCTGGAGATCTCCACCGGCGTGCGGACCGTGCGCCCCATCCGGATGGACGCCGTGGGGTCCTGGTCGGACGCCGGCACGACCTCGTAGCCGAACCGCCTGCTCACCTCGGCGACCTGCGGTTCCCCCATCGCGCGGCCCATCAGGCGCTTGACCGAGAACACCGTGCTGGTGGAGCCGGCCGCGCCGTGCACCGCCTCCTGGCCGACCAGGGTCGACTCCTCGCCGTTCTTCCGGGTCCGCACGCCGACGACAGACGGCGTGTGCGCCGACGCCTCGATGTTCTGCAACACCTCGGTGAGGTTGCGTTCCGGGCGGTGGATCGCGGCGACGGTGTTCGTGGTGCCCAGGTCGATGCCGATTGCCTTCACGGTTCCTCCGGTTGTCCCGCGACGATGACCTCGGCCGGTCGGACGACCCGGCCGTCCTTCCGGTAGCCGGGGCGCACCACGTCGACCACGGTGTCCGCCTCGACGTCGGCGCGCGCCACCACTTCGACCACGTCGTACCGGCTGAGGTCGACCGGGTCGCCGGGTGCCCCGAACGCCTCCAGCCCGGCTTCGGCGACGGCCGTCCGGAGCTGGTCGCCGATCCGCCGGTAGGTCACCAGCAGCGTCGCCGGGTCGGTCGCGCCGGCGTCGTCGCGCGCCCGGTCGAACGAGTCGAGCACGTCGACCAGCGCGTCCACCAGGTCGTCCAGCTCGTCCTGGATCTGCTTGCGCAGCCAGAGTTCCCGGGTGTTCGGGACGTGGCTACCGGTCATGGTCGCCTCCGGGTTCCGGGTAGACGAAGAGGTCCACGAACAGCCGTCTGTCCAGCAGTCGCAGCTCGTCCCAGGCGGCCCGCGCCGCGCGGTCGAACCGGTTCTCCCGCAGCAGCGCGAAGGAGGCGTTCTGCACCTCGGCGTGCGACGACTCGGGGGAGATGCCGATGTCGGCGAACACGTCGTACGGGAACGGTCCGTCCCACTCGGTCAGCGGGTCCTTCACGACGGGCTCCTCTCCGCCTGGTCGGCCGCCCAGCGGACGACCAGCGACGCCAGCGTTTCCCGGGCCGACGGCTCGCGGGGTTCGGCGAGGACCGCGTCCACGGCGAGCAGCAGCGCGGCGATCCGGCCGGTCGACACCTCGGCGCGGCGCGCGGCGGTCGCCAGCCGGATCGCGGTGTCGTGCCCGGACTCGCCCGGCAGCGGCGCGTTGGGTTCCAGCTCGTCCAGTTCGGAGCTGGGCATCGTCCGGTAGATCACCGCGCGCACCTCGTCCGCCACCGCCTTCAGGGCGTCCAGCAGCGGGATCATCATCGGCGCGGTGCGCAGCCCCTCGGTGACCGCGGTCAGCGCCTCCGCTGCCGTCACCGCGTGGTCCGCGGCCCGGGGCCGGTCGGCCGACCGCTGGGCGAGCGTGTGCGCGAGGCCGACCCGCGCCATCATCGAGGTGGGGCTGAGCCGGATCGCCAGCCGCAGGTCCGCCACGGCCAGGTCGTAGTCCGTTCCGCCGTCCGGTGTCTCGTCCAGGACGGTCGACTGGGCGCGGTGGTAGAGCGCCTCCGCGTGGGTCCGGCGCAGCGAGTCGTCGGCATGCAGCCCGACCTCGTCCCGGATGCGCTCCACGAGCCGGACGGCGCGGTCCGGTCGCGGTTCGCGGGTCGGTCCGGGCATGGTCAGCGCCTCGACGGCCGCGCCGACGAAGTCCGCGACCTCCCGCCGGGCCCGGACGGCCAACCCGACCTCGGCGGCCCGCTCCAGGGCGGCGCGGACGGCCCGCACCGCGATGTCGACGCCGGTCGCGCCGTCACCTGTGGCCGCCGCGCGGGCAACCTCGACGTGGCACCGGACGGCGATCCGCACCGAGTCCTGCCACAGCCGTGCCTCCCGGCCCCCGAGGTGCAGGTAGGCGGGGTCCTCGGCGAGGAACCGGGCGCACTCCGGGCACAGCCCCGAACCGTTGCCGCCGCACGTGCACCGCGGTTTCCCGCCGGTCTCGGCGAACCGTTTGCGGGGCGGGTCCGGCAGCATCGCCAGCGCCCGTTCCGGCCGGCCGTCCTCCAGCAGCGCCCGGGCGGGCGCGAGTCGGGAGAACGCCGCGCACAGCCGGGTGACCGCCTCGGCGAGCAGCGCCGATCCGATGTTCTCGTCGTCCTGGTCCGGGTCGGGCAGGTCGTCGCGGGCGTGCACGAGCCGGGCGGCGACCTCGGCGATCCGCCCGGAGAGCCCGGCCGCCCGCAGGAACACCGGGCCGCCGACGACGTCGAACGAGACACCGTCCGGCAGCGGTAACCGGCGAAGTTCGGCCAGCACCTCCCGGCCCAGCACCTCGACCCGGATGGCGACGCCGAGTGCCCGGTAGTCCGCCGCCAGCGCGGGCCGGTCCTCCTGGTCGTGCCGTTCCGCCGCGCGGTGCAGTTCGTCGGCCAAGTCCGTGATCAGCTTGCGGCGCAACGCATGTGTCTCGGCGACCGGGACCATGAACCGGTAGCAGGACGACCGTTCGCGCCGCCACCGCTCCCAGTACGCGTCGTCGCCGAGCGCCGTCACCCACATCCCGATGCACAGCCGCCACGCCGTCCGCCCGTGCTCCCACGCCTCGGCCCGGTCCAGGTCGCGGGCCGCCCAGCGGTGCGCGACGGCCAGGCTGTGCGCGGTGACGACGTCGCCCGGGTCGGCCTGAAGCCGCTCCTGCCACGCGGCGATCGCCGCCTCCCGGCCCACGTGGTGCAGCAGCAGCAACGGGGTGTCGTCCGGCGCGGCGGCGCACAGCCCGCCGAACGGGTCGTCGGTGGACTCGTCGGCCAGCCCGCCCAGCGCCGCGCGCAGCCCGTCGGGGTCCCGGATCGGGTAGAGGTCGGCGTCCACGGCCAGCCGCCGCTGCCACGACCGGAGGGCCGCCGCGACGCCGATCGCGGTCGTCAGGTTCTCCCGCATGGCACGCATCTCGGCATCCTTGAGCCGCTGCATCGACGCGCCCGGACCGATGCCGAGCGGGGCGAGCACCCGGTACGGGAAGTCGTCGCGGGCCGCCGCGTTCGGGTCGGGGGCGAGCCGCGCGTCGCCCAGTCCTTCCGCCCAGCCGAAGGACGCCACCAGTTCGGTGAGCCGGGCCCGGCGGGCCGCCACGTCGCCGTGGTCGTCGGGCAGGAGTCGGTAGTGCGCCAGCGCTTCGCTCCACCGGCCCTCGGCGGCGAGCACCCGGGCCGACGCGTACCGGAACCGGACGTCGGAGTCCGCGTAGCCGCACCGCCCGGACAGTTCCACCGCGAGCGGCCAGTCCCCGTCCGATTCGGCGATGCGGGCCCGGCCGTAGACCGCGATCGCGTCGGCGTCCCGGAAGCCGCCGATCGCCTCGGCGCCGGAGACCACGGACGGCCAGTCCGCGCGGCCGAACGCGGCCCGGGTCGCCGCGTACCCGGCACGTCGGCCGCAGTCCTCGAAATTCGGGGGCAGCGCGCCGAACCACCGCTGCGCCTCGGTCCAGTCGGCGGTGTCCTCGGCGACCGCGCCCCGGATCAGATCGCGGCGCGACCTGACGTCCCGCACGTCGTCGGGCACCCGCCGGTACGCGGCGAGCGCGCCCGCCAAGTCCCGGGACGCCTCGGCGACCCGGCCGGTGGCGTACGTCCACAGGTCCGCGAGCTCGTCGGTCGGGGCCTGGACCTGGCGGAAGACCGCGACGAGGGCGGGCCAGTCGCCCCGTTGCTCGGCGGCGCGGGCCTGGCCGGTGGCGCGGAGCACCCACACCTCGTCGTCATCGATGCCTTGCAGCGCTTCGACCACGGCCTGCCAGTTCTTGCGTTCGGCCGCCAGGTGGGCGCGGGCCAGCGCGCGCATCCGGCTGACGTCGCCGTGGTGGAAGTCGGGTGGCAGCACGTGCAGGGCGTCCAGGAGGGGAGCCCAGTCCGCGGCCTCGAAGGCGACCTTGCCCTCGGCGAACCGGGCGTAGGCGCGGGCGTCCCGGTACTGGTCGGGCAGGTCGCCGAACTCGGCGGCGGCGGTCGCGAAGTCACCCCGGTCGGCGGCCAGCCGTCCCACGGCGTAACGAAGTGCCGGCCCGACGTCCACACCGGACTCGTCGGCGGCGCGGTAGCCGTCGAGCGCCGCCGACCAGTCCTCGTCCGCATCCGCCTGTCGGCCACGGCACAGCGCCGCACGGCCTTGCGCGTCGGCGATGCCGTCCGCCGAGAGGTAGGCGGCGATCGCCCCCGGTAAGTCCTCCGCCGCCTCCAGCACGCGGCCCCGTGCGTAGTCCAGCCACGGCCCGGCGTCGCGGTAACCGTCCGGACAACGGTCCGCCACGGCGGCGAAAGCGGCAGCGGCCTCCGGCCAGTCGCCGGCGTCCCGATGGTCTTCCGCCACCACGTAGAGCGCGTCCAGTTCGAGTTCGGCCACGGCCCGGGCGCGCAACGCGGCGGCGTCGCGGTAGCCGTCCGGCAGGTCGGCGAGGATCTCGTCGCAGTAGGCCACCGCCGAGTTCCAGTCGCCGGTTTCGGCGGCGCGCGTGGCGGCGTCCAGTGCGGCCGACGCCTTGGCCGCCAACCGGATCTCGCCGGCCAGGCAGTCGAACACCTGCTCCGGGACGGCGGCCCGCAGCCCGTCCAGCAGGCCGTCCGCCTTGACCGGACCGTCCTCGCCGGTGAGCAGCTCGCACAGCCGCACGCACCGGTCGACGGCCAGTTCCAGCCGGGCCTCCTGGGCCAGCCACTCCAGCGGCTCCGGGTGCTCCTCCCGGCCCATGTCGGCGTACCGGGCGACCTGCCGCCAGTCGCCGAGCGTGCGGGCGAACCGACTCGCCTCGACCAGTGCCTCGATCCGGACCACGCCGTCCGGCGGATCGTCCACTTCGGACATCGACTGGCTGCCCCGGGCCAGCGGGTCGACCGGGACCACGCCCCGGTCGACCACCTTCACCGTCTTGAACAGCCAGGTGTGCCGGCACTGCTGGTGCAGCAGCAGGACCGGGGTCGCCCACTCCAGGGTCGTCTCGTCCCTCGGGTTGACCATGTCGTGGCGGGCGACGGCGACCGCCTCGTCCACGGAGCGGTTGGCGGCCAGCTCGGTGAACAGCGCGGGCGTGAACCGGGCCGCCGCCGAGTTGCTGACGTCGGCCTGCATCGCCACCACGGCCGGGATGCCCCGGGCGATCACCTCGTCGGCGACGGCGGACCCGGGGTGCGGACCAGGTGCCGGCTGCGCCCCCGCACACAGGTTGAGCACGACCAGCCGGAGGTTCGGCACGGCGGCCAGCTCGGCGGCGAGACGTTCCCCGGAGACCGGGTCGGGCGAGCCGTCCTTGTTCTCCAGCAGCACTTCGCCGCCCCGGCTGCGGTCGCCGGCCGCGCCGTGCGCGAGGAACACCACCGCGAGCGGCATCCCGTCGTTGCGGGCCAGCGCGGACCGGAGGTTCGCCAACGTCGGCCGGGTCCGGCGGTGCCGGTCCGTGGGCCAGCCCAGGGTTTCGACGGTCACGGCCGCCGTCCGGGGGCCCGCCGACATGGCCTCCTGCAACGCGGTCACCTCGGCGCGGAGGTCGATCGGCGACCGGCCGCCCTGCGCTTCGGCGACCACCAGCAGCACCCGGAACCGGGCCGGCCTGCTCACCGCCGTGGGCAGCCGTCCGGGTGCGAGTCCGGCACCCCGCGCGGTGCGGACGAGCGAGAACCGGGAGTCGCCGGTCAGCCGCCGGTACGGCAGCGGCGGGCACAGCACCTCGATCGGCAGGTCGGCCAGTTCCGGCGGCAGGTCGAACCTGATCCGCAGGTGCCTGCCGTGCTGCTCGGCGCGGCGCGCGCTCTCGAACAGGCAGGTGACCAGCGGTTCCGGGAACAGCGTGCCGAACAGCCGTTCCCCGAGCCGGCGGACCCGTTCGGGCACCGGGGTCGGCGCGCGCTCGGCCCGCCGGAACTCCTCGTCCAGCAGGCGGGCGAACGCGTCCCGGAACCCGTGGTCGCGGCCGATCCGGACCACGGCGGCGGCCGATGCCGGGCCGTTCGCCAGGACGAGGTAGCGGTCGCGGCCGATGGCGCACAGGCGGATGCGGAGCTCTTCGTACTCGGTCACGGCCACCTCGCCGGGCGGTGGGGCTGCGCGGTCATCGCCGGAACCACGCGGAACACACGTCCCGCAGCCAGACCTTGAACGTGCGGCGGGAACGCTCGGGCGTGTGGTGGACGGTCGGTGCCGGCCGGGGGCGCTCGGGCACGTGTCCGCTGTCCTTGCGCAGCTCGTCCCGGAGCGTGCGGAGTTCGTCGTTGCCCGGGTTGATGTCCAGGAGCGTGTCGAGCCGCCGCAGCGTGGACTCCAGGTGCTCGTCCCGCTTCGGGCGTTCCTGCGGCACGTGGGTCGCCGTCGTGATCGTCTGTCGGTGTCGCAGCAGCGCGGGGTCACCGGGCAGTTCCGCCAACGCGAGGTCGACCAGGCGCAGCGCCTCGGCGTGGTCGCCGAGCAGGTGGGCCCGTTTCGCTTGGAGGTTCAGCATCATCGCCAGCGACATCGAGACCTGTTCGACCAGTTCGGCGGCCTCGTCGCCGACGAACGCGCCCGCGTGTTCCCGGAGGTGGTCGCGCGCCTCGGTCAGCTTGGTCACGGCATTGCCGACCGCAGTCGGGGTCGGGGTGACGACCGCCCGCTCGGCGCTGCTCTGGAGCAGGCCGACGAAGTTGCGGCACGCGTGCCAGGACGTGGGGTGCAGCCGTGCGGCCCGACGCAGGTCCGCCTCGGCCCGGGTGGGATCGGCGGGTCCGCGGTTGGCCGTGTCGACGCCGCGTTGGACGAGGAGCGTGCTGAGGGTGCGTGCCACCTCGCCGGACACCCGGTCGTCCGCGGCCGTGGATTCGTTCAGCGGCAACGCCTCCAGCAACGCGATGGCGTCGTCGAGGCGGGACCGCCGGAGGAAGCGGACCCGTCCCAGGACGACGTCCGTCACGTGCCGGCGGAACGGCTCGGCGGCCTCGGGCAGCGCCTGGAGCGCGTGCCAGTGCTGCCGCGCCGTGGCCGGATCCGGTTCCCGCGCCGAGACGGCTGCCTCGGCGACCCGGAGGTGGGCCTCCACGGTGAGCACGACCGCGTCGGCCCGTAATCGGAGCCGGCCCGCTCCGGGGTGGGTGTAGGCGGGGTTGAGGCGGCGGAAGTCCGGGCACTTCCTGTCGCACACCAGTGGAGCCGGCTCGTCGCTCGCGGTGGTGCGGCAGTTCGGGCACCGCAGGTCACGCAGGCCGGCCAGCGCCGCGCCCGGCGCGTTGCCGTCGACCAGGACCCGGGCGGGGCCTAACTGGGAGAAGTACTGCGCGGTGCGGCGGACCTGTTCGTCGGTCGACGCCCACAGCCCGGCCGTCAGGTCCCGGCACTCCTGGTGCAGGTCGAGGTGGTCGACCAGCAGCGGGCCGCACGGGATCCGACGTCCGGCGGTGCCCGTCGCGACGCCGCCGCGGACCGCCACCAGCCGTGCCGCCCGGACCTCCAGGTCGAACACCGCCGCGAGGTTGTCGCCGGCGCAGCGCGTGACGGTCTCGTGCAGCCGGCGTTCCAGGCGTTCGCGTACCGCGTTGACGTCTCCGGGAGGGACTTCGGCCCGGTAGCGGCGGCTCGCGTCGTGGGCGAACCAGGTCCAGAACGCGGGGTCGGCCAGCAGGCACGCCCACAGCCCGAGGCACAGCCGCCAGTCGTCGTCGGGCACGGGCCGGCCGGAGGAGACCCGGTCGACCAGCCGCCAGGTCGTCATCAGGGCCAGCGTGTGGGTCACCCGGAACTCGGCGGGGTCGGCGCGGTGGGATTCGGTGAGCAGGCGCTCGGCGTGCTCGCGTTCGTCGTTCCGCAGGTGGGTCAGGGCGGTGGCGACGTCGGGGTGCGGGGGAGCGGTCACGGCGCACCGCCCCGGTCGGCGAGCGCGGCGCGGATGCTCGCGGCGAGTTGCGGGTGCAGGGCCGGTTCGGCGGCGAGTGCCGCCCACGCCTCCACGGTCTCCGGTCGTGCCCGGCTGATGGACAGCGCGATCGCGTCCCCCGGTTCGAGCGCGTCGGGGCCGCCGGTGGTCAGGTGGGCGTCGTCGGTGATCTCGTCGGTGTCGTGTAGTTCGAGGCGGGCCTCGCAGCGGTCGTTGTGGTGGTTCCAGCGGAGCGGGGCGAGCAGTTGAGCGGAGCCCGCGCGGATCGGCAGCCGGACGACCAGGCGGCGGTCGGTGATACCGAGCCCGGTCACCTCGACCACGATGCGGTCGTCGGCGGTCCGGGCCACGACGGCGGTGCGACCGTCCGGATCGGACACCACCAGCAGCGATTCGGACCGGTGGTCGGGATCGTCGGTCGTGCTGCGCACCAGGACCGGGGTGGTGGAGCGGGCGGCGAGTTGGCGGACGGTGCGGGTGTCGGTGTCCTGGCCGGGTCGGTGGATCCGCACCTCGTAGCGCAGGTCGCGGGGGACGTCCCGCAGCCGGAGCCGGCCGTGCCGGTCGAACGGGCCCGAGTGGACCCGGAACGCCTGCCCGACGGCCCACAGCGACGCGACGAGCCCCGCTGTCCCGTCGCCGGGCTCGACCGCGACGACGACGGTGCCGGGATCGGCCGGATCGGGGTGCACCAGCAGCGCGACAACGTCGTGCTCCACGACGCTGCCGACGGTCGGTTCGACCACCCCGATCCGCTGTGCCGCTTCCATTGCGGTGTCGATCGAAAGGCTCGGTGGCGGGTCGGCCGGATCGGAGTGGAGCGGGACAGCCGAGTGTTCGCCCAGCGGAGCGCGGTTGCCACCGTCGAGCCGGTCCAGTGCCTCACCGGCGGCTTCCCGGACGGCCGGGTCGCGGCTGTCGTCGCCGAACACGCCGGCGAGCAGCCCGGTGAGCCGGAACGTGTCCCGGTCGCCGATCAGCCCGAGGCCGACCACCGCCGCGCACTGCACCGACCATGCCGGATCGTCCACCGCCACCAGCAGCACCGGCACGGCGGCCGGCCCGCCGACCTCGCCGAGCAGTTCCGCCGCTGCCCGCCGCACCATGGCCTCCGGGTTGTCCCGCAGTTGCGCCACGACCGGCGCGATGTCAGCCGGTTCCCACACCTCGTCGGTGGCGGTGGCCCGCAACTCGTCCAGGGCAGCGCAGCAGGCGATCGGGTCGTCCCCGGACACCGGACCCAGCAGTTCGCGCAGTCCCCGTCCGGCGGGTTGTGCACGGGCATCCGCGGCCGGGTTCCGTCGAACGGGTGGCTGTGCACGGGCGTCGGGGGCCAACAGACGGAGGTCCCAACGGCCGTGCTGGAGGTCCAGCACGCACTGCCCGTTGCGGTCCAACCGCCCGTACCGGCAGGGACGACCCGCCTGCGCAGCCACGACCCACAGGCCGGCGAAGTCCTCGTGCTCCGCACCGACCGGGAACAGGGTCACGGTCAGCCTGTCGGTCCGGGCATCGACGTCGACCCACGCGGTGTCACCGGTCCGCAGGTCCCGGCCCGGCACGTCGACCGCGCCGGCGGCCAGCAGTCGACCCGCGTCGGCGACGAACGGCCCGTGCGGCGGGGGAACAGGTGTCGTCAACGGACCCACACCTCCGGCGTCCGGCACAGCGACAGCCGGCGTTCCCGCAGCGCGTCCAGCAGCCGCAGTCCGCACCGGCAGTTCCCGGCGTCCCGCACGACCTCCGCGGCGGTCCGGGTCGTCCGGCAGCGCGGGCAGCGGACGCCGAACACCTCGCCGCACCCGTCGCACGGCGACGTCAGGTCGTCCACCTCCCGCCACCGGTCGCACGCCCTGGTCGGGCAACGCATCTGGCGCTTGGCACGGCACCGCTCCAGCGGGCAGCCGACGCCCTGGTCGACCCGTTCGGTGGCGAAGAACCCGCCGCACTCGCGGCACAGCACCCGCCGCACCCGGCGGTAGCCGCCGGCCTTCGGGTACAGCAGCACGTGACGCACCACCTCGCGCCGGTTGACCGCCTCGTCGTCGGGCGTGCCGCACGAGGTGCAGACATCCGCACCGTCCGGGCGCTCGAACCGCTGTCGGCACGCCGCGCAGCGCCGGAACTCGGCGTCCGCGACGAACAGCGGCTCCAGCCCCGCCCGGTCCAGGACAGGTCGGAGCATGCTGCGGCTGAACGTGTCGCCCCGGACGACCCTGTTCGCCGTGTCCGGCCCGCCGTGGGGGTCGGCGCTGCCCCGGACGGCGTCGGTGACGAACACGCCCAGCGACACCTCGTCGGGTGTCCACTCGCGCAGGGCGTGGCCGGCCACGCAGCACCGGCACCCGTCACGCGTCAGGCAGGTCCGCACGTGCCGTCCGCACGGACACCGGCCGTTGATCAGGGCGAGTACCAGCAGGGTCGCCGCGCGGTCGGCCCACGCGCCGCACGTCCCGCCGTGCTCGCGCCATTCCGGGAAGTTCCGGTCGAAGGACCGGACCTGTCCCCGCAGAATTCGCACGGTCGTCGTGACGCGGCTCGCCACCATCCGGTTGAGCACGTCGACCGATCTCGACCAGGGCCGCGCGAGACCACCCACCGTCGCCGTGGGGGCCTCGTGCACGTCAGCTCCGCTCTCCGCGTTCATCCGGCCGGCCGACTCATCTTCCGATGCCCGGTGCGCCGATGCCCAGTGCCCCGAGCGAAATCGCGGCGGCCCACGGTTCCCGCTGCCCGGCCGCGTGGGCGAATGCCACCCGCATTGCCTCGGACGGGGTTCCGACGTCGGCCGGCGCGAGCACCCTCAGCATCACCAATCCGCGTTCCTCGGCCGTCAACGTCCGTCCCGCCGCCCGTTCGACCGCCGCCACCGGGTCGTCGGCCGGCTCGCCCCCGTCGACCAGCCGCACCAGCCCGCCGACCGGCCAGGACGCCAACCGGGGCTCGACCTCACCGGTGAATGCCCAGAAGCCACTGGAATCTGTCAACTCGCCCCGGTCCCACCACGGGGCGAAACGGCCCGGTCCACCCGATCAGCGCGGTCCGCCCGGGAACCGCCCCACTCCGGATGAACCGCGAATTACCGATGGCAGCATGAACCGTCCCACCCCCGTGAGTTGCTGGAAACAGATCGTCCCGACGTTTCGGCGGAATCGTCAAGGGTCCGATCGGGTGACGAAAACCGCCCGTCCCGAAGATCACGCCGCTCGTCGTCCACCGCGTTTTCGGTGCTCCGCCGATCCGAATTCTGCGGATTCGGCGATCGGATGGCGGAAATCCCGCCGGGCCTGCTCCGCGCCGGGTCGGCCGTACCCGCTCCTAGACTCGACCCGGTGACGATCAGCGGCACGGGCGGGTTCCTCTTCGTCCCCTACCCGGCGCACGGCCACGTCAACCCGAACCTGCCGGTGATGGCCGAGCTGGTCGCCCGGGGCGAACGGGTGGCGGCCGTGGTGGGCGCGGCGTTCGTCGACGTCGTCGCGGACGTGGGCGTCGAGCCGCTGCGGCTGCCGGTGGAGTTCGACGTGCAGATCCCGGAAGGGCACTCGGTGCCGGACACCGTGCACGCGGCGGCTCGTCGGGCCCGCAAGTGGCTCGCCGGACGGCTCGCGGCCCGGATGCTGGCCGACCGGGTGGCCCGGCCCGGGCTGGTCGTGGTGGACCCGATGGCACCCTGGGGCGCGTTGCGGCGGGTGCCGCGGGTGTGGCTGAGCACCACGTTCGTGTCGGCGTCGATGCGGGCTCGGCGGCGCGGTCCGATGGTGGTCAATGCGTTGCCGCGGTTGCAGCCGGACCGGGTCGGGGACGTCGACCGGGTCGTTCCGCTGATCCGCGAACGGGACGCCGTCCCGGGCGACGGGCTGCCGTGGTCCGAAATGGACGGTCGCCCGGTGCTGCTGGTGTCACCCGGCACGGTCTTCGCGCGCGGACCGCGTTTCTTCGGCGCGGTGGTGGCGGCGTTCGGCGACACCGAGTGGCTGGTGGTGATGGCCACCGGGCGGCTGGATCCGAGGTCGTTGGGGGAGTTGCCGGGCAACATCGTGGCACGGTCCCGCGTGCCGCAGTTGGCGCTGTTGTCACGCAGTTCGGTGTTCCTGAGCCACGGAGGCATGAACTCGGTGCTGGAGTCGCTGTCGGCCGGCGTGCCGCTGGTGCTCGCGCCACGCTCGGACGAGCAGCGCGCCACCGCCCGACGGCTGGCGCGGCTGGGCGTCGGCGTGGAGGTCGACGGGCGGCACATCGAACCGGACGGGTTGCGCCGACTCGCGGAACGCCTCGCCCGGGATCCGCTCGTCCGGGGCCGCCTGGCCCGCGTCGGCGTGCCTGCAAGGGTGGACGCCGTGGCCGACGTCGCCGACCTGCTGTGCCGGTACGCGGGCCGTGGCACCTGCCTGGCCGCCGGGCACGACGTGTCGTGATCCGGTCACGCTCGGCGTCGATCACGGTATTGTCGGGGCCTGCCAGGAGCCGCAGGGGGTGGGTAGTGGGCATCGGTGCACCGGATGGACCTGCTGTGCCGAGGTTGCTGCCGCCCGATCAGGCGATGTTCGTCGACCGGGTCGAACCGCTGGCGGACTTGGGCGAAGTGTTCCGGACGGCACGTGAGCACGGCCGGCGGGCGGTGGCGGTGTGCACCGGGATGCCCGGCGTCGGAAAGACGACGCTCGCGGTCCGCTTCGCGCATCGGGTGGCCGCCGAGTTCCCCGACGGCCACCTGTTCTACGACCTCGGCGGTTCGCGGCAAGCCGGGGCAGCGGCACCCGACGATGTGCTGCGCCACTTCCTGGTGCAACTCGGCGTGCCGCACCAGGACATCCCGACCCGGCTGCACGAACTGGCGGCCGTCTTCCGGTCGCACACGGCGGATCGACGCATCCTCGTCGTGCTGGACGACGCCGCGACGGCGGCAGTGTTCGACAACCTGCTCCCGTCGTCGCCACACGCGGGCGTGCTGGTCACGAGCCGCAAGTGGCTGGCCGGCCCGCAGTTGGTGGGTGTGCACCAGTTCGAGGTCGCGCCACTCGAATCCGCCCACGCGGAAGAGCTGATCACGCTGTCGGTCGGCGACGCGCGGTTGCGTGCGGAACCGGACGCCGTGCGCGACCTGCTGCGCATCTGCGGCGGACTGCCGCTGGCACTGGCCGTCGCAGCCGGCCAACTGGTGCCGCCGCGCCGCCTGGTGACGGGCATCGTGGCGAAGATCCTCGCCGGCCGATCCCTGGAGGCGCTGGGTGAGCACGACGGCCAGTCGCTCGACGCGATTCTCGACATGAGCCACGGCGAACTCGATCCTCCGCACGGGTCGGCGTACCGCCTGCTGTCCGTGCACCCCGGGCCGGATTTCGCGGTCGGTGCCGCCGCGGCGCTGCTCGACCGTCCGGAGCACGACACCCGGGCCGTGCTGGACAGCCTGGTGGAAGCCCATCTGCTGGAATTCTCCGGTGGCGATCGCTACCGGTTCCACCCGTTGATCGCACGGCACGCACGGGACCGTGCGCTGGCCGAGACTCCGGCGGAACTGCGTTGGGCGGCAAGGGATCGGGCCGTCGCCTGGTATGCCGACCGGGCGGCCGGGCTGGCCCGCGTGCTGTCGGAACGCTGGTGGGTCGCGGAACGGCTGACGAAGGCCAAGCCGGTGTTCACCGGTTCGGAGGCCGACGGCGAGGCGCGCTTGGAGTTCGAGGTCGAAGCCGACAACCTGTTGGCGGCGCTCGACATCGCCAGGGATGTCGACAGCCTGCACCGGGAGTATCTGGTGCTGTGTGAGGCGTTGTGGCCGTGGTTGGACTCCACGGACCGGGTCGAAGTGCTGGCCGAGACCCGACAGACCGGGCTGGAGATCGCGCGGCGGATCGGCGACCGGGCAGGCGAGATGCTGATGCTCAACCAGCTCGGTGTCGCCGCCGAGAAACGCGGTGACCAGGAAGCGGCGAAGGCGTTGTTCGCCGAGTCCCTGGCGATCGCTCGCGAGATCGGCCACGTCCTCGGGCAGCAGAGCAATCTGGAATGGCTCGGGCTTGCGTTGGAACAGCAGGGTTTCCTGGAAGAAGCCATCGAGCACCTGGCCCGATCACCGGTACTGATCGACCGGATCGAGGACACCGGCCAGCGTGAACGTGCCGCCAAGCTCAACCGGATGCATCGCGGCCGGATGCTGCTCAAGAGTGGTCGGCTTGCCGAGGCGATCGAAGACCTCAGCGTCGCGCTGACCTACTTCACCGACCGGGACACCGTGAACCGGCCGCGGACCCTCCACATGCTGGGCAACGCCCACAAAGCCACCGGACACCACCGCACAGCCGCGCCGCTGTTGGAACGTGCCGCCGAACTGTTCGGTGCGATCCGGTTCCGGTCCCAGCAGGCCGCCGTCCTGCTGGACCTGGCCGAGGTGGAAGAGGCACTCGGCGACCACGAGGCCGTGCGCCGCCACCGCGCCGAGGCGCAGCGGCTGCGTGACGAGCTGGACGGCTAGGAGCGTTCTCCGGGTCGAACGTGCACTTCGTCGGTCCCGACGATCACGGTGCCGGCCAGGTCTGCCAGTGCCTCGCCCGCCGACAGCCAGGCGTGGACGAGTGAGGCGAACCGGGTCGGGTCCTCGCCGGTGAGTTCGACCTGGTCGCCCGCCCGAGTGCGCACCAGCGCCCGGCGTTCGCCGATCACGGCGGCCAACCGGCAGCCCGGGTAGTGCAGCAGGGTGTCGGCGAACCAGTCCGCGACGGGCTCGCCGAGCAGATCGTCCTCGTAGCCGACCAGGATGTCGGCGTTGCCGCGCAGCGCCCGTCCGGGGTGGTCGACGTGGCACGTCAGGTGGGCCGCCGTCAGGTCGGAGCCGACCAGGTTGTGCGCCTGCACCTCGGCCGGGAACCGCCGCAGCGCCGCCCGTCTGGCCGACACGTCCAACTCGACACTGGTCAGCGTCGAGGACGGGCCGTGTCGGGCCGAGGTCGGCAGGCCAGTGTCGGGAACCGGCCACAGCACCGGTTCGCCGACCGGCTCCGGCAGGTCCAGCAGCCGGTAGAACAACCCGCGCAGCAACGTCGGCGACTCGTCCGGCACCGAGGTGACCAGGTCCGTCACCGGGTCGACCAAGCCGGGTTGGTAGTCGGCCATCGCGGACTCGACTTGGGCGCGCAGCGACCGCCGCCGGTCGAGCCGGGGCGCGAGGCCGCCGAGGACGTCGACCGCCGAACCGATGGCGACGTTGCCGTCCGGGTAGGCGGCGAGCAGCGTCGGACGTCCCAGCGCCGCGCCGTACGCCGTGGTCGCGCCGTTGTCGCCGATCACGCAGTCCGCCGCGATCAGCGCCGCGCGCCAGCCTTCGGACGGTGGGACCACCACCAGACCGGCCCGCAGGCAGTCCGCCAGCCAGGTTCGGAGCTGCCACGGGCCGTGGCCGGCCCAGGAGTTCGGGTGTGCGATGGCGACCACCCGGTAGTCGTCAACGGGGAGTTCGGCCAGGAGTTGGCGCAGCAGGTCCGGCCACGAGCCGAGCAGCGATTCCCGGGACCAGGTGGACGACACGACGACGACCTTGCGGTGGTCGTCGGCACCGAGCAGGCGGCGGAAGTGGCGGCGGCGGGGCAGGCTCGCGCGCATCCGGTCGAAGCACGGATCACCCGCGATCACCGCCGTGTGGACGGCCTCGGGGACCGCGTCCGCCATCCGGGCGAGCTGTTCCGGGTGGGACAGGACGAGCGCCGCGGCGATCGGCCGGCCGTCGTAGAGGAGCCATTGCGGGGAAAGTCCGAAAGTCTGCCTGTTTCCTGTTTCCTGTTTCCTGTTTCCTGTTTCCTGTTTCCTGTTTCCCGGGGAGTATTTAGTGTAGCCGATTCCATGGGAAAGGATCACGAGCGGTGAATTCAGGTCGGTCAGCCCGCCGTGGTGACTGGCGGCGATCGCGAGGTCGAACCGGGTCTGCACCGCCTGCTCCCACGGCACGGTGACGATGCCGGCATCGGCGAAGAACCCGTCGAGCTCGCGGTGGAACGGGTCGGTGCCGCTCCACGACACCACCACCTGCACCCGGAAATCGGAGTCGAACGAGCCCACGACGTCCAGCAGCCTGGTCGCCGTCGTGACGTTGTGCGCGACCAGCAGCACCGTCCGCTCCGGCGACACGGTGACCCACTGGTCGGCGCGCAGACCGACCGGCACCTGGACCAACGACATCGCGACGACCCCCCACCTGTTCCGTGCTGCACGCTAGCCGAGTGATCGTCGTGCGGCGATCACGGCCTCCGGTCGGTGAGGTGGCGTTTCCCGACGGCCGGCTCAGCTTTCCTGGTGCCCCGGGACCGCCGAACCGCACCGCCCGCACACGGCCGGCAGGTCGTCCTCCACGAACAGCCCGCACTCGGGGCACACCCGCGACAGGTGGCAGGCCGGGTCGCCGCCCACGTCGGCGCGGGGGACGGGGCGGTCGTCGGTCGACATCGGCTCTCCCAAACGTCGGGTGCGGTGATTCTAGGGAGCGTGGTGGCCGTAAGGCACGGCGTCCACCAGCGTGACCCGCATGATCGTGCCGTTGGGTACCCGGTACGTGAGCCGGTCGCCCCGGCGGGCGCCGGTCAGCGCCGTGCCCAGCGGCGAGTCGGGGGAGTAGACCTCGATGTCGCCGTGCTCGGCGGCCCGCACTCCGAGCAGGAACGTCTCGGTCTCGGCGGTGTCGTCGTAGCGGACGGTGAGGACCATGCCGGGCTCGGCGACGCCGTCGTCCGGCGGGTCCTCGCCGACGACCGCCTTGGCCAGCAGGTCCTGGACCTCGCGGACGCGCAGGTCGCGCTGCCGGCGGGAGGTCGTGGCGTGGTCGTCGTCGGCGCGGGGCGCGGGCGTGGTGAGCAACTGGGCCAGCTCGGCGCGCAGCCGGTCGTGGGCCTGGGGCGTCAGCCAGACGCGTCGGGTGGCGGCCATCGGAAACTCCTGGAAATGGAACCGGGCCGGGACGGCGGGGGGGGGAGAGCCCAACACGCGCCCGGTGCCTCCGGGGGCGGGGGGGGGGGGGGGCGCCCCCCCCGAACCCGGGGGGGTG
>CBHFOL010000082.1:0-25395 GCA_965995405.1 uncultured Saccharothrix sp. | reverse complement strand
GGGGAGACCGAGCCCTGGATGTTCGGGGCGGACCCGGTGAAGGCGGCGGTCAGCGACTGCGCGCCCTGCGGGAGCGCGGTCGTGGTGAGGGTGGCGACGCCGCCCGACACCGCGACCGGCGCGCCCACGTCGGCCGCACCGCTCTTGAACTGCACGGTTCCGGTGGCCGACGCCGGGGTGACCGTCGCGGTCAGCGTGACCGGGGTGCCCGCGGTGACCGGGGCGTTCGGCGACACGGCGAGGGCGGTGCTGGTCGACACGGCGTCGACCGCGGTCCACTCGGTGGCGCTGGTGAACGTCACGGTCCGGGTGAAGGTGCCCTTGACCTCGGTGGAGAACAGGTCGACGCAGTTCACCGCGATCGTGTAGACGCCCGGGGTGATGGTGGTGCTGTTGTCGACCGCGATGTCCTTGAACGACTGGCCCTGGAGCACGGTGATCGGGCCGGTGGTGGAGAAGCCGACGTCGGTCGGCGTGGTGCCGATGAGGCCGTTCTCGAAGCCGCCTGGGCCGTAGACGAACAGGTTGTACCCGTCCGAGTCCGCCGAGCAGCCCGCCGACGTGGTGTAGGTCGGGGCCTCGACGTCCGTGCCACTGGTCTTGTTGATGTTCAGCGTGCCCAGGTTGCCCGCGGGCGGGGCGGCCAGCGCGAGGCCGGCGGTGCCCAGGGTGGCCGCGGCGGCGGCTGCGATCACGACTGCGCCACCCAGGATGCGGCGAAGAGCGTTGTCAGAGCGCACGGTTGTGCACCTTTCGCGTCAGGGTCTGAAGGGGAGTGATCAGGGAGCGGGCGGGGTGACGAGGTCGGTGTTGCCGCAGTTCGGGTTGATGCCGAAGCCGTACTGCGTGATGACACCGGTGTTGGTGCAGATCAGGGACTGGTTGCCGACGAAGATCGGTGCGTACGCCGGGTCGCCGGTCTTCGCGGACGGGATGACGTTGTAGACGTCCCGCTTGAACGACGACGCCACGTTCAGCTGCGACGGCGCGACACCGTTGAACGTCGCCAGGACCGCCTTGCCCTGCGCGGCCGGCGCGCTGCCGTAGACCTGGGACAGGTACACGGCGATCGAGTACGGCAGGATGTGCTTGGTGTCGGTCAGGTACGTGCCGACGTGCTCCTGGATCGGCTCGTTGTTGACGTCGGTGTCCTTCACGCAGGTGAACTGCTGCGTGTAGTTCGCCGAGTTGGTCAGGCCCAGCTGCTTGAGGAAGAAGTCCCGGCTGCCCGAGCCGAACTGCGGCAGCAGCGGCTTGAAGTTGGTGCCCGAGCCGGGCGCGGTGCAGTTGTAGATCGACTTCAGCTGCGCCGTGGTGAGCTTCTTGCTCAGCGTGCTGTCGCCGCGGACCGCGTAGGTCATGGCGTCGACCGCGAACGGGATGTAGGTCAGGTTCTTGCCCGCGTAGGACGCGGAGTTGTTGGACGACGAACGCGCGGCCTGCACGCAGTTGTCACCCGCTTCGAGGGACGCGACCAGCGCGGTCACGCCGGCGCCCGAGGACGCCGGGCGGTTGATGACGCAGCCGGCCTCCTTGGTCTTGATCGTCTCGGTGCCACGGGCGTCGTAGGAGCCGAGGCGCTTGGAGCCGTCGACGACGATGGCGTCCGACAGGCCGTTCATCACGGTCTGGGTGGTGTCCGAGCCGACGATCGCGATGTCCCGGTACGTGGGCGTGCCGGTCGGGTCGGCCTGGGCCTGGCCGCCCACGAGGGCGACGGCGGCCACGGCGGCGAAGGCCGCGCAGAGCAAACGCTTCCTGCTCACTGCATGTATCCTTTTCTCGCAGAGGGTGCGCGGACTGCTGTCCGCCCACTGGCCGGCGCTTGGAGATTCGTGGTCTTGCGCGCCGGTGTCGCTGGATGTCTGTCCGGTCTGCGCGGAGCGGCAACTCCGTCCAGGCCGGGCGGCTCCTCACCTCCCCTGACTTCCTCCCCCACGGCCTTGACCGGCCGTCGTGTGGTCTGTGCGGCCCCGGTCCGGCGTCACGGCCGGCCTCGGCCGAGTCGCAGCAGCACGGGTCCGGCCGCCGTCGCCACGCCGCCCGCGATGAGCAGCCCGGCCAGCAGGTAGCGCAGCGCCCACCCGACGGGCATCGCCGGGGTGTCCCGGATCTCCGCCACCGGCACCGGCGACGTCGGCTTCGTCGTGGGCGGCGCGGCCACGGCGGGCGCCGGCGCGGCGGGTGCGGCAGTCGGCACGACAGGCGCGGCTGCCTCGGTCGTCTCCACCGGCTCCACGGGCTTCTTCCCCGCGTCCCGCTCGATCACGGCGGCGGCCTCGGCCGCCTGATCGCGCAGGTAGTCCGGCAGCGGCAGGTAGCCCAGCGGCAGCTGGCCGGGGCCCTCGCCCCTGGTCTGCCCGGGCCCGGTGGCGAACCGCAGGAACTTCGCGTACTCCTTGCCCGCCTGGACGTCCATCGCGGACGGCACGGCAGCGCCGTAGGTGACGCTGGGCAGCGGGTAGGCGTCGGCCTTGGCGTTCGGGTCTGCCAGCCGCACGCCCGGCAGGTCGGTCGAGGTCATCCGGTGCAGCGCGGCGGTCAGGCCCGCGTCGTCCGGCTTCACGAAGTTGCCCGCCGCGTTGCGCAGCTTGGCCGTCGGCAGGCCGTACCGGGCGGCGGTGGCGGTGTCGACGATGGCGAGCATGCTGCGCTCGCCGACCGGCTGGCGGGGCGAGCGCGAGTAGCCCGGCTTCGTCGGGTCGGACGGGTCGGGCAGGCCGTTGGGCGATTTGCCGAGCGTGTCGCCCCGGCTGATCGCGCGGCCCGCCTCGTGCAGGTCGGCGGCCAGCGGGCGGGACAGCAGCGCGCAGTCCGGGCCGACGTTGGGCACGACCCGGCAGCTCAGGTCCTGCTTGGGGAAGTTCGGCAGCGGCAGCGCCAGCCCCTGGTAGTTCTTGTTGACCACCATGCCGTACGGGTCGGGCTTGCCGTCCAGGAACTCGCGGGCCTCGCGGTCGGAGTTGATCCACGTCCACAGCGCCTTGGTGGCGTCGAGGTCGGCCGACGGCGCCATGAGGTCCACCGCGTTCATCAGCACGCCGTAGGTCTTGAACTCCTCGTTGAGCTCCAGGAACTCCTTGTCCTCGTTGAGCCGCCGGGGGTTCTGCTCCAGGTAGTCCTGGCTCACCGGCAGGGAGTCCCGGTAGGACTGGGTGAGCAGCTTGGCCACCAGCCTGGGCGTCAGCTGCACGTCGTCGATCGGCGAGCCGTCCTTGAGCCACACCTTGGGGTCCGGTTCGACCTCGGGACCGCGCGACTGGCGTTCCATGACGAACGCGATGGCGAACCCGGACACCGCGACCGGCGCGTACACCACGTCCCGGTCCGGGATCCGCTGCTCGGCCGCCTGCGGCTCGGTCACGAACACCATGCCCGGCTCGGCCTGCGCCAGCTGCTCGCGGGCGATGCTGTCGGGCACCTGCGTGAAGCCGAACACCGTGCCGTTGCCCGCGCACAGCGCCGGCTGCCAGCGGGCCATCGCGTCGGCGACGAACTCGTGCCCGGTCAGGGCGCGTTCCGCCGCGCCGATCGGGCAGGCCCGGCCCACCGGCTGGAACTCCAGCTTCACCTGGATGCGCTTGTTCCAGTTGGTCTGGCTCAGCGGCGACGTGTCGAGGTTGCCGCTGGTGTGGTCGACGCCGGGCTTCTTGCCGTTGACCTCGGTGTCACCGCGCGGCACCACGACCAGCCAGCAGTGCCGGGGTTTGCCCTGCTCCGGGCCGTCCGCGCGGACGGTGCCGCAGCCCAGGCCGAACGCCTCCAGCGCGGTCTGCACCTCGAAGTCGAGCTCCCCGGTGCCGTTCGGGCGGGTCTTGGCGAACGGGACCTCGTTGGTGGTGCCGGCGTCGAAGTACTTGCCCGCCGACGTGGTCGTCTCGCCCTTGACCGAGTGGAACGGGACGTAGATGCCGGGTGCCGGCGGGTCCTTCTCGGCCGGGTCGACGATGTTGGACAACCGGATGTGGCGGCTCTTCGTGTAGTCGCCGAGGCCGAGGCTGCTCTGCGCCTCCAGGCCGCCGAACTGGCACTGCTCGCGGGTCGGGCCGTCCGGGTCGTCGCCCCAGCACTGCATGATCTGGAGGTAGTTGGTGGCGAGCCGGCCGACCGGTCCGGTCTCCTTGCCGCCGATCCAGCTGACCCGGACGGTCTGGTTGATCAGGCCCCTGGTCTGGGCGACGGTGATCTTCAGGTCCGCGAACTCGTCCTCGCCGGACTTCGTGACGGCGGACGAGGTGTCCTGCGCGGAGGCGGTCGGCGGCCAGACGGCGAGGCCGGTGACGACCAGGAGGGCGGCGAGCAGCAGTCGTCTCATCTGGAACCTTCCCGTCTGCGCAGGTGCCTGGCCACCAGCGGCGGCGCGACCACGAGCACGGCCAGCAGCACCCCGGCCACCAGGACCAGCAGCACGGAGTCGTCCTCCCGCAGGGTCACCGACACCGGCACGGCCGACGCGCCCTGCACCGACTTCCGGCCGCCGGTTTTCCCTTCCACCGCGGCCTCTTCCGGCGCGGCGGTCCCGGTGGTCTCGGCGGCGGCGGTCTCCTGCGCCGCGGCTGCCTGTTCCTCACCGGCGGCCTGGGCCGGCTCGTCCTCTTCGTCGTCGTTGACGCACTGCACCGGCCCCACCTTGTTGCAGGGCTTGGGCTGCTTCGCGTTCTTGGCCAGCGTGTTCGACCCGTCGGCGGAGAACGTCGGGTTGTTGCACTGGCCGATGTCCTTGCTCTGCTTGGTGGTGCCGGGCACCCGGGCCACCTGCTCCATGCCGGCGCGCACCAGGTTGATGGGCAGCGGCGAGAAGCCGAGCCGGTCGGCCTGCTGCTGGCCCTCGCACAGGAAGTAGTAGGCGAAGTCGGACAGGGTGCGGCCCTTGTCCGCGTTGAACTTCCCGGTCTCCTTGATCGGCAGGATCATGTAGCTGTAGCTGGACATCGGGTAGCTGCGCGGGTCGTCGCTGGTGTAGACGTCCTGGAGTTCCTGGGTCAGGTCGTCCTTGATGCGCGCCTTGAGCAGCGCCACGGCGACCGCCGAGGCCGTCGGCCCGATGTAGTAGCCCTGGGAGTTGAGCAGCTTGGCGACCGGGAACCCGGCGTTGCGGGCGTAGGAGTACTCGACGTAGGTGATCGAGCCCTCGCTGCCCGCCTGGCGCACGTAGTTCGACACGCCCAGCGAGGTGTTCTGGCCGACCACCGGGTCGATCAGCGGGTACTCCGAGGTGAACCCGCACGGCGTGGCCCGCTGCGCGCGCCGGCAGTAGTCGTCCCACAGCGCCGGGTGCTGCGCCGCCATCCAGCTGGTGAACTGGGCGGAGGTGCCGGAGCCGTCGGACCGCACCACCGGCACGACCTTGCGGTCGGGCAGCTTCAGGCCCGGGTTGTCCTTGGCGATCGCCGGGTCCGCCCACGACGTGATCGCGCCGGTGAAGATCTTCGTCACGACCTCGCCGGACAGCCGCAGGTTGGTGACCCGCTTGTTGCCGATCTTGAGGTTGTACATCAGCGACGTGCCGCCCGCGACGATCGGCATGTAGGCGAACGAGTCCTTGGGCGGGGTGGGCTCGACCTTGCCCCGGTCGGTGAGCCCGAACGGGATCTCGGACACCGCGAAGTCGACCTGGCCGGAGCGGAACTGGTTGCGGCCGTCGGTGGAGCCGCTGCCGGTGAAGCTGATCCGCATCCCGTACTGGACGACGTTCTTGCGCCACTGTTCGATCGCGTTCATGCTCCACGTCGAGCCCGCGCCGCTGATCGGCGTGTAGTCCTGCGCGGCGGCGGACGGGGCGGACCCGAGCAGCAGGCCGAACACCGCGAGCACCGCCAGGGCGGTCCTGGTCATGATTCTCCTCGGTAGTGGCCGGCCTGGAAACGGGCGAGGTCGCGCAGGGAACCCTTGGCGCGACGGCGGTTCTGCCCGGCGGACTGCTCGGCGGGGCCACGTCCGCCGAGCACCCGGGCCAGCACGAACAGCACCAGCACCAGCGCCATCAGCACCGCCGCCGCGCCGAAGCCGCGCTGTTTCATGGTGTCCTCCGACGAGGTCACCAGCTGGAACGTGGCCAGTGGCAGGGAAACCTGGGAGCCGATCAGCGGGTTCCAGTTCAGGAACGGCGTGAAACCGGCCGTGATCAGCACCGGCGACGTCTCGCCGATGCCGCGCGCGGTGGCCAGCAGCACGCTGGTGGTCAGGCCGGACCGCGCGGTGGGCAGCGTGACGTGCCAGGCGGTGCGCAGCTGCCCGACGCCCAGCGCCAGCGACGCCTCCTTGAGCGAGCTGGGCACCAGCCGCAGCACCACGTCCGCCGCCCGGATCATGATCGGCAGCATCATCACGCTGATCGCGCAGCCGGCCGCGAGCCCGGACCGCTCGAAGCCCAGCATCAGGATCAGCGAGGCGTAGATGAACAGACCGGCCACAATGGACGGAAGCGCGGTCATCGCCTCCACCACCGTCCGGACGAGTCGGGTGAAGAAACCCCTGGTCTCGTTGAGGAACACGGCGCAGGCGAGGCCGAGCGGCACGGTGATGACCAGCGCGATGGAGATCTGCTCCAGCGTGCCGACCGCCGCGTGCAGCACGCCGCCGAGTTCCAGCGGGTCGAGCGTGCCCGCCTGGGCCATGTCGTCGGTGAAGAAGTTGGTGTGGCTCAACGCCTCCGCGCCCATCACGATCGGGTAGGCGACGATGAACAGCAGCGCGCCCAACGCGACCAGCGCGAGGCTGTGCACGACCGCGCTCGCCAGCTTGTCCCGCACGGCGAGTCCGTTGTCCTCCAACGAGACCAGCAGCGCGTACAGGCCGAGGAAGATCGGGTAGGCGATGGCGATGAAGCCGACCGCCCCGGAGAACGGCGCGATCTGGTCGAACAGCAGCCCGGTCAACGCGATCGCGGCCACCAGCGCGCCCAGCACCGCCGCGATGTCCGCGTTGCGCCGCCCGCCGGTGTTGCGCCGCACTTCCGGCGGCGGGGCCCCGGTCGCCGCGCGCGCGATCTCTTGCGTCGTTTCAACGTCCGCGGTCCCGCCGACCGGCGGCTCGACGTCGGTCGTCCCGCCGGCTGTCGGCCCGCCCTGTGGAGTGGTCCCGAGGCCCGGGATCGGTTCGGTCATCGTCATCAGTCACTCCCCTGGCCGGACCGGCTGCGGGCGATGACCGCCGAGGCGGCGAAGTTCACCAGCAGGGTGAGCAGGAACAGCGCCAGGCCGGCCGCCATCAGCGCGGACAGGCCGAACGGCGTGGCCGCGCCCCACCGCATCGCGATCAGCGCGGACACCGAGTTGCCGCCGCTGCCCAGGATCTGGGTCTGGATCGTGAACACCGGGGCGATGATCATCGCCACCGCGATCGTCTCGCCGAGCGCGCGCCCCAGGCCGAGCATGGTGCCGCCGATCATGCCGCTGCGCCCGAACGGCAGCACCACGCTGCGGATCACGCCCCACCTGGTCGCGCCCAGCGCGTACGCGCCCTCCCGCTCCCCCTGCGGGGCCTGGGTGAACGACTCGCGCATCACCGAGCAGATGAACGGCATCACCATGAACCCGACGATCAGGCCCGCCCAGAACGTCGACGTCACGTAGGCCGCGTCGGTGGACAGCGGGTTGTCCGGGTCGGCGCCGGCCACGTCCAGGAACGGGATCCAGCCGAACTGCACCGACAGCCAGCGCGGGATGTCGACGCCCTGCCACTGGAGGAAGACCGAGCCGAACAGCCCGTACACCACGCTCGGCACGGCGGCCATCAGGTCGATCATGCTGGTCAGCAGCCGCTTCAGCCGGCGCGGCGCGTACTCGGAGATGTACAGCGCCACGCCCAGTGCCAGCGGGAACGCCACCACCAGCGCCACCGACGCGATGAGCACCGTGCCGACCAGCACGGCGGCGATGCCGAAGTTCAGCGAGTCCGGCTCCCACGTCTGCGTGGTGAGGAAGTCGAACCCGGCCGCCGAGAACGCGTCCGCGCCCTGCGTGAGCAGGAACAGGCCGACGGTCGCCATGATGACCAGCACCGACAGTCCGGCCACCCGCAGCAGCAGGCGGAACACGCGGTCCACGCCACCCGGCAGCGCCACCCGGCGGCGCGGCTCGTCGGGGGGCGCGACCGGTTGCGCGTCCATCAGCTGGGTCATCTGCGTCGGCTCCGGGTTCTCCTCGGTGGTGGCGCGGCAAGCACAACCCGCGTAGTTGGCCGGGCCCGGATGCGTTCGTGAACAACGGACGAACGCCCGAAACGAATTGGTGTCCGATACTCCGGAAGGCGGATCCGGGAATCACCGCAATCCCGCATCAGAAATGCTCCACGGCGGCGACCGGAGCTTCCCCGACGAGCTCCAGGAAACTGCGGCACGCGTACTGCGCCTGCACCCGGCGCTGATAACGGCGACTGGACACGGCGAGGTCCGTCGCCCCGAGTCTGAGCCGCCACGACCACAGCTGGGTGTCCCGGGACAGCGAGAGTGTGCTGTTCGCGAGGCTGTCCCGCAGCTCGGCGACGGCCTGCGCGCACGCGTCGACGGTCGGGAAGACGGCGCCGGCCCGGCCGAGACTGCGGTTGTTGGCGGACAGGAACCGCCAAGTCACGCCCGCCGCCGGCAACCGGTAGATCTGAAAACGCGCGACCGCCATCGGTTTTCCCCAACCGCTTTGCTGCGTCCCCGACGCCACGTCGAATGCTTGGTTTCGATGGTGGCCGCGGGCGAAAGAACCAGTTGCCGCGAGGTGTCCATCATCCTCACAGCGAACGGCCAGACCACCCCGGAAACCGACAGTCACCAATTAACTACAAATAGATCTAAATAGTCACGGTCAATAACCGTCTCGATACGGAATGCCACCGGAGCCCACCGCCCGGCCCGAACCCGCTTCCCGATGCACCACCGACCGCCCGCCGCGGTCCCCGTTGCGGGGCAACGCCGAGCGGCCCGTCCCGCCGACCGGCCCCACCCGGCCGCCCCCCCCCCGGGCCCCCCCCCCACCCCCCCCGCCCCCCCAACCGGCCCCGCCCCGCCCCCCCCCGGGGCGGCACGATGGGTTCGAGACCGAGTCGGCCCGATATTCGCCGGCCGAACCGGCGTCCCGAGTCGGACAGGTTCCGGAAACGGACGGTGAGCGGCGGCGGTTTCCCGGCGGACAATCGTGTGCGACCGTTCGGCGGCATACCGGATTGCCATAAATCACGGGGTATGACCACGCCCTGACCTGGTCATACCGCAATTCCACCGAACAGGGCAATATCACCCCACCGAACGCTCTGGCAACGGTTAATGCTCGATGGACTACCCCGTGCGCGTTACACAGGGACTGTTTTGAACGAGGCCGCCCACTCGTTGACTGGGACATTCACGTCCGAGTCCTCGGTATTCCCTGCGTGCCTGAGGAGCTGGCATGAAACGCAGTATCGGCGTCTACCTGGCCGCGTGCCTGGCAGCGCTGTCGATCCAGGCCGGTTCGAGCACCGCCCAGGCGGCGCCCGAACCGGCGAGTCCGCTCGCCCTCGCCACCACGGCGGCCGACCGGGCCGCGGCGTCCGGCTTGGACGCCCTGGCCAAGGGCCCTGACGAGCAGTTCCAACGTCGCACCGTCTACACGGGCGGCGTTCCCGGTGGCAAGGACCTGTACTACGTGTCCTACGACCGGACCTACAAGGGCCTCCCGGTCGTCGGCGGCGACGCGGTCGTCACCGCCGACGCGGAAGGCAAGGTGCTCGACACCGTCGCCGCGAACGAAGGCGGTCTGGCAGTCGACACCAGAGCGAAGATCAGCGTGCAGCGGGCGAAGAGCATCGCCCGCGCGCAGGTGTCCAAGGTGGAGAAGGTGGAGGGCGGCACGCTTTCCGTCCTCGCCGACGACCACGGCAAGCTGGTCTACGAGGTCGTGGTGTCCGGTCGGAAGGCCGACAGCACGCCGAGCCGGCTGCACGTCTACGTCAACGCCCACACGGGCGTCGTCGAAGACCAGGTGGACGACGTCCGCGCGGGTTCCGGCACCAGTGAGTGGAACGGCCCGAACCCGCTCAACATCGACACCAGCAACAACCAGACGGTGGACGCCACCCGGCCCGGCCTGCGGTGCGTGGACTACGCCACCAACCAGCCGTTCACCAAGTCGAACAACCAGTTCGGCACCGGCAAGGCCACCAGCAAGGAAACCGGCTGCGTCGACACCCTGTGGTCGACCCAGCACCAGTGGGACATGCTGAAGAACTGGCTGAAGCGCGACGGCATCAACGGCAGCGGCCAGGGTGTCACGGTCAAGATCGGCCTGGACAAGGTGAACGCCTACTGGACCGGCGCCCACATCGAGATCGGCCACAACAACGCCGGTCAGTGGATCGCCTCCATGGACGTCATGGCCCACGAGCACGGCCACGCCATCGACCAGTACACCCCCGGCGGCGCGGGTCGCGAAGCCGGTCTGGGCGAGGCCACCGGTGACATCTTCGGCGCGCTGACCGAGGCGTACACCAATGAGCCGGCCCCGTACGACACGCCGGACTACCTGGTCGGCGAGTCGGTCAACCTGGTCGGCAGCGGTCCGATCCGCAACATGTACAACCCGCAGGCGGTCAACAACGACCCGAACTGCTGGTCCAGCGCGATCCCGGGCACCGAGGTGCACAAGGCGGCCGGCCCGCTGAACCACTGGTTCTACCTGCTGGCCGAGGGCTCCAACCCCGGCGGCGGCAAGCCGAACAGCCCGACCTGCAACGGTTCCACGGTCAAGGGCCTCGGCATCCAGAAGGCCGGTCTGATCTTCTACAACGCGATGCTCACGAAGACGTCGAGCCAGACGCACTTCAAGTACCGCATCGGCACGCTGAAGGCGGCGGCGGCGCTCGACCCGACGTGCGTCCAGTACGAGACGGTCAAGGCGGCGTGGAACGCGATCAGCATGCCGGCGCAGTCCGGTGAGCCGACCTGCACGCCGCAGGGCGACCCGGACTTCGGCCTGGAGCTGACCCCGGCGGCCGGCACCGTGAAGGCGGGCGCGCAGACCACCGCCACGGTCAAGACCACGACGGTGACGGCTCCGGCGCAGAACGTGGCGCTCACCGTCTCCGGCGCGCCGACCGGCGTGACCGCGAAGGTCGAGCCGACCTCGGTCACCTCGGGCAACTCGGCCACGCTGACGGTCTCGGCCGCGGCCGGCACGGCGGCGGGCACCTACCCGCTGACCGTGACGGGTACGGGCAGCAAGACGCACAGCGTCACGTACAACCTGACCGTCACCCGTGACGATCCCCCGGTGAACGACTTCGCCATCGCGCTCAACCCCACCAGCGGCGAGACGAACGCCGGTGGCAGCCTGAGCACGACCGTGGGCACCACGGTGACCGCCGGTGAGTCGCAGAAGGTCGTGCTCAGCGCGTCCGGTCTGCCGTCCGGCGCCACCGCCACGTTCACCCCGGGCACGATCGCGTCCGGCGAGTCGGCCAAGCTGACGATCGCCACCACGGGCTCCACGCCCGCCGGCACCTACCCGGTGACGGTCACCGGCACCGGTGCGTCGGCGACGCACTCGGCGACCTACCAGTTGAAGATCGGTGGCGAGCCGCCGGCCAACGACTTCGCGGTCACCATCGCCCCGGAGAGCGGCAGCGTGGAGGCCGGCAGTTCGGCGACCGCCGCGCTGAGCACCCGCACGACCGCCGGTTCGCCGCACAAGGTGTGGTTCGCGGCGTCCGGTCTGCCGACGGGTGCGACGGCGACGTTCAACCCGGTGTCGGTCGAGTCGGGTGAGTCGTCGACCCTGACGGTCGCCACGTCGGCGACCACGCCGGAGGGCGTCTACACCATCACGGTGACGGCGACCGGCACGGACAGCAACCACACCGCCACCTACACCCTCACGGTGACCGGTGGCGGCACGCCGGGCTGTGGCGGCCTGCCGGCGTGGGATGCCTCCACGTCGTACGTGCCGAACGACGAGGTCTCGCACAACGACCACAAGTGGAAGTCCACCTGGTACTCCACCGGTGCGGAGCCCGGCGCGCCCGGCTCGTGGGCGGTCTGGCAGGACCAGGGTGCCTGCTAGTAGGTGCTCCTAGGCACGTAGCACGGAACTGAACGCCTGAAGGGGCGGTTGCCGGCTCATCCGAGTCGACAACCGCCCCTTCGCTTCTGTCCGGATCTGGAACCGCTGTTCCGGAACGGTTTCACCGGCTCCGGAACGACCGCAGGTTCACCACGCCGAACCACCGCCGCCACCACGGCAGCCCACGTCCGATGGACCGCCGCGCCTGGTCGACCCGCTGCCAGTACTCGGCGACCGCGCCCTCGTGCGGCTCACCCGGCCCGAACACCTGCGAGTCCGCCGACCGGGCCAGCTCCCGCAGGTACAGCGGGCTGTGCACGGTCGGCTCCACGAACGCCGGCACGTACTCCCCACCGGACCGCATCGGCCACGTGTACGCGGGCGGCACGACCGGCTGCTCGTCCCACGCGTGCGCCAGGTGCTCGGCCTCCTCCAGCCGGGTCCGCCCGCCCGGCACCTTCGCGCCGAGGTCCCGCGCGTGGTCGACCAGGTCGTGCCAGCCCTGCACCAGCCGCTGCGCCATCGGCCCGGTGGTCCGCCGCCGGGTCCGCCGCCGGGTCTTGAGCAGCACGATCGTCCCGATCACCGCCGCGACCAGCAGCACCGGCGGACCGACCCAGGTCAGCACGCCCAGCAGCCACGACGGCAGCACCAGGGAGTCCTCGCCGAGCGACCGGCGGCCGGAGTTGGCGTCCACCCGGCCCGCGTCGGTCAGCGAGTCCGGCAGCCGCATCGCGTTGGGCGGCGGCACGATCGACGCCTCGGTGTTGTCGACGTGCTGCGGCGGCGTGCGGTCGGGCCGCTTCGAGCGGTCCGGCACGAAATCGGTGACGGTCAGCCAGCGGCCGTCCGCCACGTGGATCTCCACCCACGCGTGGACGTTCTCGCCGCGCACCACGCCGTCCGCGCCGGGGACCGCGCCGAGCACGACCCGCGCCGGCATCCCCAGGTGGTTGGCCACCAACGCGAACGCCGCCGCGTACTGCTCGTCGTTGCCGACCGGCTTGGGGGCGTTGAAGAACGTCGTCATCCGCCCGAGCCCGTGGCCCGGCAGGTATTCGGTCTCGCCCGGCCCGCCGTCGGTGTACGCGCCGTTCTCCCGCAGGTACTGCGCCACCTTCCGCAGCTTCTCCCCCGGGTTCGACGCACCGCCCGCCCACTGCTGGGCCTTGCTGCGCACGAACGCCAGGTCGCCCACCTGGGGCCGCCCGTACGGCTGCACGTCGCCCGGCACGTCACCGGAGGGCAGCACCGCCCGCACGGTGTACCGGTCGCCCGCCCGCAGCCGGTCCGCGACGATGCCGGACGCCGTGGCCAGGTTGTACCGCAACTGCTCGGTGTGCGCCGCGGCCCGTTGCCCGGCAAAGGAGATCGCCGTCGCCCGGCCCGCCGACGGCAGCCAGGCGTTGACCTCCTCGGCCGACTCGAACGCCGGCTCCACGGTCACCGTCAGCTCGACCTCACGGCCTTCGCCGCCCGCCGGGATGCGTGCGCCGACCCGCTGGAAACCGTTGCGCTCGGACCCCGGCGTCCCGTTGGTGGCGGCCCACACCGAGCCGTCGTAGTCGTCCAGGGTCGCGATCCGCACCCGTTCGCCCTCGGGCAGTCCCTTGACGGTGAACAGGGTCTGGTCCCACAGCTGGTTGGCGTCCTTGGTGTACTTGCGGAATCCGACCAGCGGGCTCGCGTACACGCCGATCTCGAACGGCGGCTCCACGTAGTCCCGCAGCACGGTCCGGTGATCCGGTCCGGGCAGCAGCACCCCGATCCCGTCCACCAGTCCGCCGCCGACACCGAGCAGCGCCACCGCGGTCACCACGCGCCGCAGACCGCCGAACGACCGACGCCCGCGCCGGGACCGCACGCCGCCCCACGCCAACGCCACCACGGCGAACGCGACACCCAGCGCCCACACCGATTCCTCGCCGGTGCCCAGCAGAATCACCGCGGCCAGCACCGACAACGGCGCGACCAAGGGCGCGGCACTCGCCGAAACCCGACGCGCCAACGTGAACCCGCCCGCCCCGCACAGCAGGCCCAGGATGTACGGGATCACCAGCAGCGGCCCGGTCCCGTCGACCGGCGGCAACGTGGTCAGCAGCTGCTTCCACGAGTTGACGGACAGATCAGCCAGCCCGGTCACGCTCTCCAACGTCGGCAGCACACCCCGTTCCCGGGTCACGACCACGCCACCCAGCAGGAAGAACACCACCAGCGTCATGAACGCCACGGTGATCAGCGGCTGCTTCAACCCGGACGCCAGGAACCCCACCAGCACGCCCAGCGCGAGCCCGGCCAGCCCCGCGCCGAGAAACTCCCACCCGGTGTAGGTGGTGTGGAAACCCAGCAGTGCCAACAGGAACAGCACCGCGAGGAACCCCGCGTCGGCGAAGTCCGCCCGCCGGGGCAGGGACAGCCTCACCCGAGACCACCTCCGGCCATCAGCAGCGGCAGGTCGGCCAGCTCGCGCAACGTCAGCACGTCACCGGCCAAACCGGTCTTCCCCTTGTGGTCCACCCGCACCACCACCGACCGCACCTCGGCCGGGAACGCCGTCCGCACCGACTGGAGGTCGGCGAACGCCGGCACCGGACCGGTCACCAGCACGGCGGTCGTCACGTCCGGCATCACCTGCACGGTCCGCGCCACGAGCGCCACCAACGCCTCCGACCCGACCTCGCACCGGGTCAGCGAGTCCAGCGCGGGCCGCACGCCCGTCCGGTGCGCGATCTGCCCGGCGGCCAGCACGGTCGTCTCCACCTCGTCGGTGATGGCCCGCACGGCGACCGAGGCACCCGCCGACACGGCCGTCTCGAAGTGCTCCTCGTCCGGGTAGGACCCGGCGAACCCGTCCACCACCACGGCCAGGTGCGCCCGCCGGGTGTCCAGGTACTGCCGCACCAGGAACCGGCCGGGCTCGGCGAGCTTCGCCGACGAACGCCAGTGGATGTGCCGCTGGTCGTCGCCCGGCGTGTACTCGCGCAGCGCGTGGAACGCCAGGTCGCTGGACGACAGGTCCAACGTCTCGCGCCCCTCCAGGTCGCGCAGCAGACCGGCCGTCAACGGCTCCAGCGGCACGGTCACCGGGTGCGCGAACAGCTCCACCGGATCGGTCCACGTCACCGTGCGGCGCAGCAGCCCCAACGGATCCCCGCGCACGGTGGTCGCCGGACCCACCACGATCACCCCGCGCTTGCGGGTCGGGATCGGGAACGCCCGCCGCCCGCCGCCGACCACGTCGAAGAACTCCACCCCGTCGCCCACCGGCAGTTCCAGCGCCAGCGGCACCAGCCGCCCGGCACTGGTCTGCGCGATGTCGACGGTGCAGTTCGCCTGCTTGCCCACCACGACCCGCTCGCGGTCCAGGCTCACCCGGACCCGCAGCGCCGCGCGCCCCAGCGTGAGCAGGCACCCCAGGCCGAACACCACGAGCCCGGTCGCACCCGCCAGCACCAGCTCGGTCCAGCCGAGTCGCGCGCCCGCCCACCACAGCACGACCGAGCCGAGCGCGACCACCCGCCCCAGCGGCGTGATCACGCCGAGCAGTTCGCGCACCCGGTTCATGCGACCCGCTCGACCGGCGGCACGACGTCCGCGAGCAGCTGGGAGACCACCTGCTCCACCGTCACGCCGTCGAACTGCGATTCGGTGCGGAGCAGGATGCGGTGCCCGAGCACCGGCACGGCCAGCGCCTTGATGTCGTCCGGGCCCACGTAGTTGCGGCCCTGCGCGATGGCCCACGACTTGGCGACCCGCACGTAGGCCAGGCAGCCGCGCACCGACACGCCCAGCCGCACGTGCGGGTGCGTCCGGGACCCCTCGGCCAGCCGGCTGACGTACGCGAGCACGGCCGGGTCCACGTGCACCTGGTCGGCGACCGCCGCCATCTGCGACACCGCCTGCCCGGAGATCACCGGCCGCAGCGCCTGCGTCCGGTCCCGGGTGGCGGCGTCCGCGAGCAGCGCCACGGTCGCGTTGTGGTCCGGGTAGCCGACGCTGGTCTTCATCAGGAACCGGTCCAGCTGCGCCTCCGGCAGCCGGTAGGTGCCCGCCTGCTCGATCGGGTTCTGGGTGGCGATCACCATGAACGGGCTGCCCACCGGGCGGGTGACGCCGTCCACCGTGACCCGGCCCTCCTCCATCACCTCCAGCAGCGCCGACTGGGTCTTCGGCGACGCCCGGTTGATCTCGTCGGCGAGGACGATGGAGTGGAAGATCGGTCCGGGCCGGAACTCGAACTGCTGGGTGCGCTGGTCGTACACCTGCACGCCGGTCACGTCCGAGGGCAGCAGGTCGGGCGTGAACTGGATGCGTGCGTTCGAGCCCTGCACGGTGCTCGCCAGCGCCTTCGCCAGCGACGTCTTGCCGGTGCCCGGGTAGTCCTCCAGCAGCAGGTGGCCCTCGGAGAGCAGACAGGTGAGCGCCAGCCGCACCACGTCGTCCTTGCCGACGATCGCGCGGGAGATGTTCAGCACCATCTGGTCGAAGGTCTGCGCGAACATGCGCGCCTGCTCGGGTGACGCCGCCATGGGAGTTCCTTTTCTCGAATCTTCCGCCGCTACCAGGCCATCGAGCCGGTCACGCCACCGCACGTGACGCGGACGTGTTCGCCTGTGTAGCCGTAGTAGTTGCGGGTCTGCCTGGTCTCGTTCTGCCCGAACGCCTCGTCGACGAAGCCGGCCGGGCCGCGGTCGCTGGTGAACGTGCAGTTCACCGGAGCGGCGAAGTTCTTGGTCTGCACGGTGATGTACGCGCACGTGCTGGTGGTGCACGCGGTCGCGCCGGAGCCGCAGCCGCCGGCCGGACAGGCCGCGCCCTTGGTCACGATGACCTCCGGCGGCGGTGGCGCCGAGTCCTGGGTCTTGGTCGCGGTCAACGGCGTGCGGGTGCCGTCCGACACGGTCACCTTGATGGTGTCGGTCGCGCCGTAGCCCATCTTGTCCTCGCCGTCCCAACTGAACAGGCCGGTCTCGGTGGTGAGCGTCTTCGTCTGCTTGCTGGTCTCGATCTTCACCGTGGCGGGCTTGCCGTTCGGGTTCACCGACACGGTGAACTTGACGAGCTCGCCGTCCGGGGCGGTGGTGATGGTCAGGTCCTTCAACGGCCCGTACGGGACGACGGTGGCGACGGCCGGGGTGTTGCACGGGTTGCCCGTCCCGCCGCCGTTGCAGGTCTGGAGCGTGATGTCGACCGGATCCCCGTTCGGCAGGCCGTTCACCAGGTAGGTGGCGTTGTTCCGGCCTTCCGTCGGGTAGTCCCACTTGCCGCACGACCCGCCGCTCCACGTGCAGGTCACGGTGTTCGTCCGGCCGTGCGAGTCGGGCGCGTCGAAGACGATCTTCGCCTGGCCGTCCACGCCGGTCGGGGTCGCGGTGAAGTCCCGGATCGGGTCCGGCGTCGAGGTGGCCTCCAGTTCGGCGGCCGGCGACGGCGGCGAGTTGCGCCCGAGGCCGTTCGTGGCGGTCACCGTGTAGCTGTAGATCGTGCCGTCGTTGCGCAGGCCGTCGTCGGCGCACGAGGTGGCCCGCACGTCCGAGCAGACCACCTTGTCGCCCTTGCCGGTCCGGTTCACCGTGTACGTGGTGGGGCCGGGGCCGTTCGGGCTCACCGCCGGCCACGACACGGTGACCGCCTTGGTGGAGCCGCCGGTCGAGTCGGCGGCGCTGAACGTGGGCGCGGCGGGCCGGGCGGGTGCGCCGGACGCCTGGCCCTCCACGACCGCGGCCGGGCCGGGGCCCTGCGAGTTGACCGCGATCACGGTGAACACGTACCTGGACTCGTTGTCCAGCCCGGTCACCGTGGCGCTGGTGCCGCTGGCCGTGGTCCGGCCGCCGCCCGCCCACGAGATCTCGTGCCGCAGCACGGCCGAGCCCTCGTTCTGCGCGGCGTTCCAGTTGAGCTGGAGGGTGCCGTCCTGCGGGTTCGACGCGGTCAGGCCGGTGACCGCGCCGGGCACGGTGTTCGGCTGCGCCGAGTCGGACCGGCCGCTGGGCTTGCTCCAGCCGATCAGGTTGTGCGCGCGGACGGTGAACGAGTACTGCGTCCCGTTGTTCAGGCCGGTGATGACGCACGGCGACGCGGCACACGTCTGCTTGCCGCTGCCGTAGTCGACCTCGTACGAGTCGATCGGCGTGCCGTTGCTCGCGGGCGTCGCCCAGGACAGGTCGACGACCTTGCTCTGCACGCTCCGGCCGGGCGTGGGCACACCCGGCGCGTCCGGCACGCCCAGCACGTTCAGCGTGATCCGGCCGGTGACCTTCCGGTCGTCCCGGGTGGTGTCGGGGACGTCGGTGACCACCACGTTGAACACCAGCGTGCCGTTGGACTCACTGCCGGGCGAGATGCGCACCGACGAGCCCTCCGGGGACGCGGACGCCGCCGCGCCGGACACCTGGTTGACCGCGACGACCGAGATCTTCTGGTCCCGCAACGCGGATCGCACGTACGGCAGCAGGTTCACCGTCGCCGTGTCGCCCGCCTTCACGCCGTCCACGGTGACCGGCGAGACCGACGGCGGCGGCGCGGCGGCCACCCGCACGGCGAAGAACGCCTTGGCGGACGGGAAACCCTCCACCGAGACGTCCAGCACGCCGGACGCGCCGGGTGCCGCACCGCCGGCCGCCGAGATGGCCAGCACCCGACTGCCGGAGCCGTCCACCGTGACGTTCTCCGGCCGGTCCTTCCAGGACGCGGTGTAGCGCAGGTCCTTCGCCTTGGAGCGGTCGGCGACCCACACGTGGCAGACCGTCGTCACGTCCACCTTCACCGGCACGCCGCCCTCGATCAGGGTCAGCGCGCCGCTCGGGCAGCGCAGCATCGGCGTGTCCGGCCCGACCTGCACCGGGATGGTGACCACGGAGGTCAGGCCGTCGGTCAGACCCTCGCCGTCGGTGACCTGGAACGTGACCGACGCCGGGCCGGTGTAGCCGTTCGAGGCGGTCAGCACCAGGTCGCGGTCGCCCTGCGGCGCGACGGCCAGGCCGGCGGGCGCGGCCCACACCTTGTCGATCAGCGTCAGCCGGGGCTTGCGGCCGGACGGCACCACCAGGTGGTCGGCGATCGCAACGGTGAGCGAGCCGTCCACCGGCACCTCGATCACCTGGTCCGGCTTGACGTACGGGCCGCCGGCACCCGGCGCGGGCACGTGGATCAGGCCCACGGCGAGCGCGCCGCCGTCGTCGGCGACCTCGTAGGCGATGGTGCGCGGGTGCTCGCCGACCGGCACGGTCACCTTGTCGCCGGACACCTTGGCGTCGTCCGCGAACACCCGGGTGATCTTCAGCTCCGCGCTGTCCTGGTCGCCGGCTTCCTTGAGCGGCTCCACCTCGGCGGTCTTCGCGTCGAACGAGGGCCTCGGGAACAGGTCGCCGGCGGTGGGCGGTGCGTTGTAGTCGTCCTGGCCGCGCACGGTCAGCGTGGCCACCGACATCCGGCCGATGCCGTTGCTGATGCCGTACGCGACGACGGTCGGCTTGCCGTCCGCCTTCGGCGCGGTGAGCTTGACCAGGCCGTCCTCGCCGCTCACCTGGACGCCGGGGTTGCGCGCGGCCAGCGGTTCCAGTTCGGCGGTGTCGTCGCGGTAGTCGTTGGCCAGCACGTCGACCACGAGTTCGGTGCCCGGCGCGGCGGTGACCACGTCGTCCACCGCGACCGGCGGCTGCGGGTCACCCGGCGGCACGACCGCCACCCGGATCGTGGACTCGGCGCGCTTGCCGTACGAGTCGGTCACCACGTAGGTGAACTGCTCGGTGCCCGACGCGGTCGGGAATGCCTGGTAGGTAAGGGAAGTGGCACCGAGGCCGAGCACCCGACCGAGGGTGGCGGGCGAGCCGATGCCGGTCACCGCGACCGAGTCGCCGTCCGGGTCGACGCCGCTGGTCGCCACCGGGATCACCACGGTGTCGCCGGCGACCGCCCGCACCTCCACCGGACGCGGGGTGGGCGGCTGGTTCGGCGTGGTCGGGGTGGGCGCGGGGTTGACCGTGACGTGGGCGCGGCCCACCGCCTGGTCGCCGGAAGCGTTCTGCGCCACGTACTCCAGCGTCACCACGGTCGGCGAGTCCACTTTGGACGGTGCGACGAACCGGACCAGCCGGCCCGCCACGTACGCCGTGCCGACGTCGGTCTTGCCATCCCTGGTGACCGTGTTCAGCCGGCCGCGCTCCGGCGCGTCGCGGACGTTGGCCTGGAGGGTGAGCGTGCTGCCGTCCGGCGCGATGTCGTTGTCCAGCACCGGGATCGCGACCGTGTCACCCGCGCGCACGGTCGCCAGGTCGTCCTTGGGCACCGGGGTGTCGTCGGCGGGCGGCGCGAGCTGGGTGACCGTGACCTCGCCGTTCACCGGGCCGGTCACGCCGTCGGTCACGGTGTAGCGGATCAGCTGCGGGTTGGGCTCCAGCACCGGGTCCAGCGCGTTGATCCGCAGCCAGCGGCCCTTCACCACGGCCACTTCGAGCTGGCCGCCGAGCGGGGTCGCCTGCTGCACCGCGAGCAGCGCGCCGGACGGGCTGAAGTCGTTGGCCAGCACGTCGACCAGCACCGGCTGCTGGCCGCGCACCACGGCCGTGTCCGGCATGGCGACCGGCGGGATCGGCGAGTTCGGCGCGGCGGCCAGGTCGACCCGGATCGCGGACTTGCCGAACGGCGCGTTGCCGAACGCGGCGGTGTACTCCAGGATCAGCGTGCCCGGCTTGGTGCCGGTGACGACGACCGTGCCGGCCTTCAGGTCCGTGGCGACGGTCACGCCCTCCGGCGTGGGCAGTTCGGCGGCCAGCCGGAGCGCGGCGGCCGGGTCGGTCGGGTCGGAGCCGGGCAGGTCGTTGTCCAGCGGCTGGATCTCCACCGGGCGGCCCACCTGGCCGCGCGCCACGTCCGGCTGCGCGGTCGGCGCGACGGACGTCGAGTCGGTCGCGTGCTGCACGTTGACCCGCTCGGAGCCCTGGATCGGCTCGCCCACCCCGTCGGTGACCTTGAAGTCCACCGGCTGGCTGCCGCCGGCGACCGGGGCGGCGAACTCCACGAAACCGGCGGGTGTGGTGGTCGCGGCACCCGCCGGGGCGGACGCCTCCACCAGCACGATCGGGTCGCCGTCGTCGTCGCGCCAGTCGGCCAGCACCGGCAGCGTGAGCCGGCCGCCCGAGGAGACCGTCCACTCCTTGGGCTGCGCGCCCTTGCGCAGGGCGGGAGACGTGTTCTGGGACGCGGTGCGGGACTGCACGGTCACGGCGGCGGAGGCGTTGAGGCCGCGGCCGTCGTCCACGGTGTACCGGAAGTGCACGTCGCCGCTGCCCTCGGCGAGGGTGACCTCGACGGTCTGGCCGTCCGGCGCGATGGCGAGCGTGGCGGCCGGGTTGTCCGGCGCGGTGACCTCGGAGACGGCCAGGATGTCGCCGGACGGGTCGGAGTCGTTGTCCAGCACGTGCAGCACGGTGGTCCGGCCGGGACGCGCGCCCAGCACGTCGTCCACGGCCTTCGGCGGCCGGTCGCGGGCGGCGTCGGTGTTGTTCTCCCGCTTGTTCTCGTCGTCGTCCTGCTGCTCCGGCGGCGGCTTCACCGACGACCAGTCGTCCACCTTCCGCTGGGTGGACAGGTCCCACACCGCGCCGGTCTCCAGGTCGTTGAGCACGACCGCGCCCCGGTTCACCCGGAACACCGGCTTCACCAGCGCGGCCTCGTCCTTGAGGTTGCCCGGCGCGACCGGCTCGGCACCGCACGACCGCGCGTAGCCGCCCTTGCCTCCCGCCCACGCGGCGTGCACGCAGCCGTTCAGCCGGACTGGCGCGGCGGGCGCGCCGTCCGCCGCGTACAGGTCGGTGACGCCACCGGTCAGCTTGACCGACTTGAGCGAGGTCTTCGTGGCGACGATCACGGAGTCGGCCTGCGGACCGGACTGCTGCGGCACCGCGTCCTGGCCTACGGAAGCCGTGGCACCGTCCGGGAGCAGCAGCGTGCCGGACGTGCTGTCCAGCACCACGGCCTGCTCGCCGACGGCGGTCACCTTCGGCTTGTCCACGGACCGGCCGAGGTCACCGCGCTCGGCTTCGGCGAAGCCCAGGCCGCCGGGCCGGATCGTGGCGGTCTTGCCGGACTCGGCGACCACGTGCACCGTGCCGTCGACACCGACCGCCATGGCGGCCTTGCCGTCCAGGTCGGCGACCGGCGGACTGGTCGAGTCCACGTCGGTGAGCGCGGACACGCCCGCCTTCGGGTCGACCCGGACCGCCCACGCCCGGCCCTCCACCGGGTCCAGCACGGCCAGCGTGCCGCCGGCGAGTTCCACCTGTGCCGAACCGACGACCGTCACACCCTGCTCGGCCAACGTGACGGCGCGTGCCGTGTCGACCGGGTACAGCTTGCCGCCCGCGCGGTCCCACGCCACCACGGCGGCGGCGTCCTGCGCGATGTCCAACTGGTAGGACTGCTGCACGCCGCCCGGCGGGTAGAACGCCGCGTCCAGCGAGCCGACCGGCTTGTTCAGCCGCCCGAACAGGCCGTCCCGGTCACTGGTCACCCAGATCCCGCCGTCGTTGAGCTCCACCTGGCGCACCGGGTGGCCCTTCGACGCGAACGCGTAGGCGACCAGCAGCGCGGCGGCGACACACAGCACCGCTCCGGACGCGATGGCCGTGCGGTGGCGGCGCAGGAAAGACAAGACATCCCCCAGCAGGGCGTGACAGGTTGCCAACTCGGGCTATCGGGAGGCTAGCGAGGATTGTTGCACCCGTCGGATAACTATTTGGAACACTGTTTCACCGGCCACACCCGGCCGGCGACCATTCGGTGGCGGCATTTTTACCGTCCGCGCGGACGACCTTGACCTGGAGGCACAGCGGACCGGCCGAAGGGACGTCCACAATGGGCTCTTCGGCGGTGCCGGTGATCTTTCCGTCCGGTGTACGCCAGATGTACGTGTCGCTGTCCTGGCGGGCCGAATAGGTCCACGAGAAGCGCAGCGTCGCCGGGTCCGGCCGGACCGCCTCGACCGTCGGCCGGCCGGGCGGGAGGTTGTCACCGCCCGCGTCCACGTCCTGACCGACCGTGGGCTGCGGCGCGGAAGTCGTTGCCGTGCCGCCGTTCCCGGAGTTGAACAGCACGCCGAGCACGATCGCGACCAGCACCGCGCCGCCGAGCGCCACCAGCGGCCAACCCGGTCGACTCTGCGCTTTCACCTCGGTCGGCGGCGGTGGCCGGAGCACCGTGTCGTCGCTGCGCGGTCCGCTGTGGACGACCGGCTGGTACGGCACCACCTCGAAGATCGGCACCGACGACCGCCGCGCCCGGGTCGAGGTGAGCCCGGCCGGGTCGGGACGCGGCGCTTCCCGTAACCGGACTTGCTCGGACTCCAGCGCCAACTCCGTGATCCCGAAGCCGAGTTCCCGCTGCACCGCCTGGAGCCCGCGCGCGAACTCCACGGCGTTGCACGGCCGTGCACCGGGTTCCACGGCCATCGCCCGGAACAGCAGCGCCTCCAGCGACCTCGGGGCCTTCCCGGTCGGCGGCGGACCACCGCGCAGGATCCGGCCCTCCTGCGCCTCACGCGAGTTGTCGCCGTTCGGGACGGCGAACGGCGCGTGCCCGGTCAGCAGGTGCCACAGCGTCGCGCCCAGCGAGTACACCTCGGCCGGCACCCCGGGCTCGACCCCGCACGGCCGCACGACCTCCGGCGCGGACCACGGCACGGACAGCATCACGTCGCCGTCGCCGATCGGGGACGCCAGCTTCTCCGCGATGCCGAAATCGGTGAGCGCGGGCTTGTTGAAGGTGTTCACCAGGATGTTGGCCGGCTTGATGTCCCGGTGCAGGATCCCGGCCCGGTGCGCGGTCTCCACGGCACTGGCGATCTTCACGCCGACGTCGAGGACCCGTTGCACGGACAGCGGCTGGTGGTCGGCGGTCCGTTTCAGGTCGGACCCGGAGTAGTACTCCATCACCAGGTACAGCCGGCCGTCGGCGGACCGGTCCGCGGAGTAGACGGTGACGATGTTGTCGTGGCTGCCGACCCGGGCCATCGCCTTGGCCTCGGCCAGGAACATGTCCCGCACCCGGTCCGGCAGGCCGGCGTCGTTGAGCACCTTCACCGCGACCTCGCGGTCCGTGCTGTGCTGGTGGTAGACGTGGACGGTGGCGAAACCGCCGCGCCCGACCTCCCGCCGGTGGGTGTGGCCCGGGATGGCGGGAGGTGGGGTCACCCGGTCACCTCGTAGGTGAAGAACGCGCCGTCGCCGAGCATCACCCGCGAGCCGGGCGCGAGGATCGCCGGGATCAGGCCCGCGAGCTCCTGCGGCGACCAGCCGGGCGCGATGACCGTGGTGCCGTTCTTGGAGCCGAGGTCGACCACCAGGACGTCCCAGCCGTCGAGGCGGACCTCGACGTGGTTGCGGGAGATGTCGTTGCCCTGGTTGGCGAGCCGGATGGCGTGCGGGCCGGTGGGGCTGCGGTCGGTGACCTGCGGGTCGCGGCCGAGGATCACGTTGCGGTCCAGCGTGATCACCTCGCCGGTGGACAGGCGCAGGACGCCCAGCGGCGGGCGTGGCACCACGAACGTGTCCTGGGGCGGTAGGCCCTGGCCGCACACCCGGCAGGCGATGGCGGTCTCCGGGTTGAGGTGGCGGGCCGGGCAGACGACGGCCCGGACCTTCGGCGCGCCGGACGTGAACACGTGCCGGGTGTCGTCCGGGGAGTGGTTGCGGCGCAACATGGTCTCGTCCACGCGGGGTTGCGGTCCGGCCCAGCCCAGCGCCTGGATGACGCCGTCCGCGTCCCGTTGCACGGACTGCGGCACGCGCTTCTCGCCGATCGGCGGCGAGTCCGTGACCGACTGCGGCACCGGAGCCTGGATGACGCGGGTGACGCCGTCCGGCGGCACCGGGCCTTGCGGCGCAGCGGGTTTCGACACCGGGGCCTGGATGACGTGGGTGACGCTGTCCGGCGACACCGGGCTTGACGGCACGGCGGGTTGCGGCGTGGGCGTCTGCGGGACGGGTGGCGGGGCAGGTTCGGACGTGTCGGCGGGCGCGGGCTCCGCTTGCGGCACAACCGGAATCGGATCCGCCGGCGCGGCACTCGGCGCCGCGGGACCAGTCGCGGGGCTCGACGGCGTGAACCCCTGCGGCACCAGCGGCACTTCGGCCACGGGCGGCGATTGCGCGGGCAGCACCTCGATGATGGCATTCACGCTGCCGCCGGTCTGCAGGATCTCGAAGGCATCCATCTTCTGTACGGCCTGCGTGGCAGTATTGATGGTCAGGCTGCGCATGCCGGTGGAGGCGCCGGGATCCACCCGCAGGTGGGCGATGCCGGTCTCGGGGTTCTGTGCGGTGAAGGCGCTGACAGTGATGCCGGGGCCGAAGCTTACGGTGGCATTGCTCTG
>CBHFOL010000081.1:0-25677 GCA_965995405.1 uncultured Saccharothrix sp. | reverse complement strand
CAACGCGACCGTCCACACCGTCGACAGCGCGCGCCCCCGGGCGACGTCGCTGGCCGTCAAGGACGGCAAGGTGGTCTCCCTCGACGGGGACGCCGTCGAGCGCGGACCGGACACCGAGGTCCGCGACCTGGGCGGCGCGTTCGTCATGCCCGGCCTGGTCGACGTGCACAACCACCACGCGCTGGCCGGGCGGGCCGCGCTGTTCGAGCTCACCTTCGGCGGCGACCAGGGCTTCGAGGCGATCCTGGACGCCGTCCGCACCCGGTCGCGCGACCTCGGCCCGGACGAGTGGGTGGTCGGCGGCGCGTGGGCGTCGACGCTGGTCGAGACGCTGTCGCACGAGTCGGCCCGACACGCGCTCGACACGGCTGCGGGCGGCCGGCCGGTCGTGCTCGCCGACGACAGCAGGCACAACCGGTGGGTGAGCACGCGGGCGCTTGAGCTGGCCGGCATCACCGCGTCGACCCCGGACCCGGCGGGCGGGGTGATCGTCCGCGACCCGGTCACCGGTGCCCCGACCGGGGTACTGCTGGAGGCCGCGGTCGTGCCCGTCGAGCACGCGGTGCGGGAGACCGGCACGTTGACCGAGGAGCAGCACGCCCGCGCGTCGCGGCACGGGATCGGCATCCTGCACTCCTACGGCATCACCGCGTTCCAGGACGCCGGGGTGTCGGTCGACATCCTCAACGCGCTCAAGTCCCTCGACGACGCGGGACAGCTGGCCGCCTGGGTGGTGACGTCGCTGCTCGTCAACGACCCCATCTTCGGCTTCGACCCGATCGGGTCGAAGCTGATGGAGCTGGGCGAGCAGTACCGCAGCGAGCACCACCGGCCGGACTTCGTGAAGATCTTCCTCGACGGCGTCCCGCCGACCCGCACGGCGGCGTTCCTGGAGCCCTACCTACCCGACGACGTGCACGGCGACTGCTTCCACGGCGCGCCGACCATGCCGCCCGCCGAGCTGGAGGGCCGGCTGCGCGCCGCCGCCAAGGCCGGGCTGTCCGCCAAGATCCACTGCACCGGCGACGCCGCGGTGCGCGCCACGCTGGACGCGGTGGAGACGCTGCGCGGCGAGGGCCACACCGACGTCCGGTTCCAAGTGGCGCACGGGCAGTTCGTGCACCCCGACGACCTCGCGCGGTTCGGTGCGCTGGGGGTCGCCGCCGACATCTCGCCGTTCCTGTGGGTGCCCGGCGTCATTCCCACGGCCATCGCGAGCGTGCTGCCCGCCGAGCGCGCGTCCCGGATGCAGCCCAACCGGGCGCTGCTCGACAGCGGCGCGCTGGTCGCGGGCGGGTCGGACTGGCCGGTCAGCGAGTCCCCGAACGCCTGGGAGGGCATCCAGGGCCTGGTGACCAGGCAGGACCCGGCCGGCGCCCACCCCGGTGCCCTGTGGCCGGAGCAGGCCATCACGCTCGCCGAGGCCGTCGAGGCGTTCACCCTCTCCGGGGCCCGCGCGATGGGCGTGGACGACGGCACCGGGTCGCTGACGCCGGGCAAGTCCGCCGACTTCGTCGTGCTCGACCGCAACCCCTTCGAGAGCCCCACCACCGAGCTGTACACCACCAAGGCGACCGAGACGTGGTTCGCCGGGCGTCAGGTGTTCCGGCGCGACTGAGCACATACCCGACACGACCCGAGCGAGCCCGCCCCTGCCATCGAGGGGCGGGCTCGCTTGTGGGTTGGAAACCGCCTGGTTACCACGATGTGGAAGGCCGGAAGGCTACGGGGCAAAGTATCCCCTGGTCAGAGGTACTTCCATGATGCGGGAAGCGACGGGACGCGGTTGACGGGCTCCCGGCGGCGTCCCTAGCGTTCCTGCCATGAGGCTGCTCCGGCTGACCACTCGTCAGCACGTCGACCTGCTCCGGGTCGCCAGCGCGCTGTGTCCGGCGCGCTGAGCGACTCCGCTCAATCCTCGGGCTTTCACCTTCCGCCGCCAGACCGCACCCGACCGACGGGTTCGCGGTGGTTCGGCGACCGTTCTTCCTTATCTCGCACCTGATTCCTGGTAACAAGGGGTGGCAGGCACGCTCATGGGTATTTTCGCGCACTCCAGGATCGCCGCCGTCGGTGCCGCCGCAGCGGTGCTCGTGGCCGCACTGGCCGCGTGCGGCAGTTCGGCGGACGCCGGGTCCGGGCAGGTCGTGGTCAAGCTGGTCGACCCCGGCAACTACGGACCGCTCGCGTACGCCAAGAAGCACAAGAGTTTCGACGAGCCGCTGGCCAAGCTGAACGCGAAGGTCGAGTGGGGCGGCACGTACGCGTCGTTCACCGCGACCACCGACGCGATCCACTCCGGCGCGGTGAACTTCGCCGAGGGCGCGTTCTCCCCGGCGCTGGGCTACCTCGCGACCTCGGACGACATCCGGATCGTCGCGGTGAAGGACGTGGTGACCGACTCGCGCGCCGGCGCGGGCGACGGGCTGATCGTGCCGCCGGACAGTCCGATCAAGACCGTCGCGGACCTGCGGGGCAAGCGGGTCGCGGTGAACAAGGCCGGGCGCGGCGAGTACCTGCTGCTGCTCGCGCTCAAGGAGGCGGGCATCCCGGCCGACCAGGTGCAACGCGTGTACCTGCAACAGGATCAGGCCGCCTCGGCCTTCGCCACCGGGCAGGTGGACGCCTGGGTCGCCATCGTGCGGGCCTTCCCGCAGGCGGTGGCCAAGGGTGCCCGGGTGGTGTTCCGGGGCCGTGACCTGCCCTCGGACGACCAGAACATGTTCGTCGCCCGCACCGACCTGATCAGCCGGAACCCCGAGGTGGTGCGGACCCTGATCCGGGTTCTGTCCGAATTGGACGGACAGGAGAAGGCGGAGCCGGAGAAGTTCCAGAACGTGTTCGCCGACCAGGGACCGACGGCGGCGACCGGTCTGCAACTGGAGAACAACATCGCCGCCGGCCGCTACGACAACGTGCTGCGCCTGCCGCAGCCCGACGACGAGGTCCGGCTGGCCGGCGTGTCGACGGTGTTCACCGAGAACAAGGTGCTGCCGGCCAACCCCGACCCGAAGAAGGTGTTCTACGACTGGGGTGACCGCAAATGACGGTGACACCGGTTCGTCCGACGGTCTCGGCGGTGACCGCGTTGGAAGCACCGGAGTTCCTGGGCACCAGGTCGCGCAACCGCTGGCTGTCACTGGTGTTGCGGGTCAGCGTGCCCCTGCTGATCCTGGCGGCGTGGTGGTACTCGACCACGCACGACCTGGTGTCGACCGAGGTCCTGGCGTCACCGGGACAGGTCGTGCAGGCGTTCTGGGAGCTGGTGAACACCGGGCAGCTGTGGGACTACGGGCTGGCGTCGTTCCGGCGCGCCGGGCTGGGCGTCGCCATCGGGGTGGGCATCGCGCTGGTCCTCGGTCTGGTCAGCGGCCTGACCAGGCTCGGTGAGGAACTGGTCGACGCGACCGTGCAGATCATCCGGGTGGTGCCGTTCCTGGCCCTGGTGCCGCTGTTCATCTCGTGGTTCGGCGTGGACGAGGCGTTCAAGGTGGCGCTGATCGCGGTGTCGTCCGCCTCGCCGATGTACGCCTACACCTACCTGGGCGTGCGTTCGGTGGACCGCAAGGTGGTCGAGGCGGCACGCGGGTTCGGCTTGCGCGGTTGGCGGCTGGCGGTCGGCGTGATCCTGCCGAGCGCGTTGCCGAACATCCTGATGGCGCTGCGGATCTGTCTCGGCATCAGCCTGGTCGGGCTGATCGCGGCCGAGCAGATCGGGGCCACCGAAGGGATCGGCTACCTGGTCACCCTCGCGCAGCAGTACTACCGGAACGACTACATGGTGCTGTGCATCGTGATCTACGCGTTGATCGGGATCGGGGTGGACCTGTTGATCAGGCTGGTGGAGCGGACCGCCATGCCGTGGCGGCGGCACGGGACGGCGAGCGGATGAGCGACGCGGTGGTGCGGATGCGCGGCGTCCGCAAGAGCTTCGGGCCGAAACGGGTGCTGGACGGGATCGACCTGGACATCGCGCCGGGCGAGTTCGTCGCGCTGCTCGGGCCGAGCGGCACCGGCAAGACCACCCTGCTGCGGCTGCTGTCCGGGCTGCAAAGTGCCGACGCGGGAACGGTTCTGGTGCCCCGCGTGCGCACGGTGGTGTACCAGGAGCCACGTCTGGTGCAGGCCCGGCGGGTGCTCGCCAACGTCACGATCGGCCAGCGCGGCAAGGCGGCCCGCGAACCCGGGCTGGCCGCGTTGGCCGAGGTGGGTCTCGCGGACAAGGCGCGGAGCTGGCCCGCCACGCTGTCGGGTGGTGAGGCGCAACGGGTCGCGCTGGCCCGGGCGCTGGTCCGGCAGCCGCAGCTGCTGTTGCTGGACGAGCCGTTCGCCGCGCTGGACGCGTTGACCCGCTTGCAGATGCAGGAACTCGTCGCCGAACTGTGCGCCCGGCACCGCCCGGCGGTGCTGCTGGTGACCCACGACGTGGACGAGGCGCTGCTGCTGGCCGACCGCGCGATCGTGGTGCGGGACGGCGGTTTCGCGCTCGACCGGCGGATCGACGTGGCCCGGCCTCGGGACCGCGACGACCACGCGGTGATCGCCCATCGCAAGGACTACCTCGCCGCGCTCGGGGTCACTCCCGACCGTTCCCCCAGGAGCACTGATGACCACGCAAACGCTTGAGCAGAACCGGATCTGGTACACCCGCTGCCCGGTGCCCACGGCCAGCGGCCTCGCCTACAACCTCGGCTGGCTGGCCGAGGAGTACGCGGCCGACGGCTTGGACGTCGGCGTGTTGCAGGACGCCGCGCCGGAGATCGCCGCCCGGCACTTCGACCACCGGTTGGTCGGGCTGTTCCGGGAGGGCGGCAACGTGCCCGCGCTGGTCGCGAAGTCCGAGGGCGCGCCGACCAGGCTCATCGGGTTGACCTGGATCGACGAGTCGCAGGTGATCGTGGTCCGGCCGGACTCCGGCATCACCTCGCCGGAACACCTGGCGGGCCGCCGGGTCGCGTTGCCCGCGTTGGCCGCCGACCGGGCCCGCAGCTTCCCGCGTGCCATGGCGCTGCACGGGTTCGCCGGCGCGCTCGGCACCGTCGGACTGTCCACTTCGGACGTCACGTTCGTAGAAGTGCCGACCGGACAAGGCGACGTCGGTCGCGGCGCGCGGGGCGGTGGCTCGCTGTTCGGGATCGAGGCGCTGGCCCGGGGCGACGTGGACGCCGTCTACATCAAGGGCGCGCAGGCCGCCGAACAGGCCGCCGCGCACGGGCTGGTGATCGGGATCGACCTGGATTCGTTCGCCGACCGGAAGTTCCGGGTGAACAACGGCACGCCCCGGCCGATCACCGTGCACGAGCAGATCCTGGCCGAGCGGCCGGACCTGGTGGCCCGGTTCCTGGCGCAGACGCTGCGCGCGGCGGACTGGGCGGCGGGCAACCTCGACCGGGTGCGCGAGATCCTGGCGGGGGAGACCCGGTCCGGTGCGGAGGGCGTCGCCGCCGCCTACCGGGACGGGTTCCACAAGTCGCTGCACCCCGACCTGTCGGACGCGCGGCTCGACCTGCTCACCCGGCAGAAGGACTTCCTGCTGGTGCACGGGTTCCTCGCGCGGGATGTGGACGTCCGGGCGTGGGCCGCACACGAGCCGCTGGCCGAGGCCAAGAAGCTGCTGGAGGAGGGGCAGTGACTACGGAACCCCGGATCATCTGGACCATTCCCACTCGCGGTGACGGACGCGGAAACCGTTCCCGTGGCTGGGATTCCGCGCCACCGCTGCCACCGTCCATCCGGGACGGTCGGGACGGTGGGCCGGCGTTCACGCCGTTCGACTACCTGCACCAGATCTCGCGGGCGGCCGAACTGGGCGGGCTGGCGGGCGTGTACGTGCCGTACGACCCGCACGGCGAGGAATCGCTGGTGGTGTCCGGTTCGCTCGGCCGGGACAGCCGGTTCCTGGAGGTGGTGGCCGGGTTCCCGGCGGGGATCGCGACCCCGGTGTACGCGGCGAAGCTGTCCGCGACCCTCCAGCGGGCGTTCGGCGGGCGGCTGGCCTGGCGACTGGAGGTGGACCTGGACGAGCGCGTGCAGCGCACCCAGGGCGATTTCGTCACCGGCGCGGACCGGTACGCGCGGGCGGCGGAGTTCCTGACCGTCGCGAAAGCGGTGTGGCACGGGCAGGACGTGGACTTCACCGGCCGGTTCTACGAGGTCGTCAAGGGCGGGTTCACCGGTCCGCTGGCCGGGTTGAAGTTCCCGACCGTGTACCTGTCCGGCACGTCCGACGAGGCGCTGGCGCTGTCCGCCGAACACGCCGACGTGCACGTGCTCGACCTCGCCCCGGACGACGAGCTGGACCGGCACATCGCCCGGCTCGGCGGCCGGGTCCGGTTGGCGTTGCAGGCGACCGTGCACACCCGTGAGGACGAGTCGGAACTGACCGGCCCGTCCGGCCTGCGCGGCACGTACGCGCAGGTCGCGGACCAGATCCTGGCGTACCGGGAGCGGGGTTTCGACACCTTCTTCCTGGCCGCCGACCCCCGGCTGGAGGAGTCGCTGCGGATCGCGCAGCACGTCCGCCCGCTGCTCGCAGGGAGGGCATGACATGACGATCGACATCTGGTGGCGGATCGGGATGGCGGGCGACCCGAGCTCGCTGCGCACCGCGCACCGGCAGTCCCGCGGCGACTGGGCACCGCCGGGACCCGACAGCATCACGCCGGGCATCCGGGACGGCGAGCCGGACGGCTACGGCCTGCTCGACTACCTGGTGCAGACCGCGCGGGCGGCGGAGAGCCTGGGCTTCCACGGCGGGCTGCTGCCGTCGTTCCCCGGCACCGACGACCCGTGGGCGGTCGCGTCCGCGCTGGCCCGGGAGACCAAGACGTACAAGTTCATGGTCGCGTTCCAGCCCGGTTTCCTGAACCCGGTGCAGGCGGCGCGGATGACCGCCAGCCTGCACCGCGCCACGGCGGGACGGGTGACGTACAACATCATCACCGGTGGCGGCGGACCCCCGCAGCTGTGGTGGGGCGACAAGGTCGCGCACGACGACCGGTACGCCCGCACGTCGGAGTTCCTGGACGTGCTGCGCGGGGTGTGGGACGGTGGGCCGTTCGACTTCGACGGCCGGTTCTACCGGGTGGAGGGCGGCGGGCTGCCGGGTCCGCTCGCCGGGTTGCCGTTCCCGGAGGTGTACTTCTCCGGCTCGTCCCCGGCGGCGATCGAGGCGGCCGGGCGGCACGCGGACTACTACCTGTCGTGGCTGGAGCCGTTCGAGGCGCTGCGGGCCAAGTTCGACGCGGTCCGCGCCCGCAGCGCGTCCCCGAAGTTCGCGGTGCGGGTGGACATCCTGGCCCGGGAGACCGAGCGGGAGGCGTGGGCGGACATCGAACGCGGCTGGCAGCACGTGCGGCCGGAGGCGGTCCGGGCGCAGCTGTCCCGGGACGGCGGCGACTCGTTCGGGGTGCGCCGGGCGGTCGCGTTCCAGCCGGAGTCGTTCACCGGGTTCCGCGACTTCGAGGTGCAGCCCAACGTGTTCGCCGGCCTGGCGCTGATGCGGCCCGGCCCGGCGTTCGGCCTGGTCGGCAGCTACGAGCAGGTGGCGCAGCGGCTGGACGAGCTGATCGACCTCGGCGTGGACTCCTTCATCCTCGCGGGCGGACCGCACCTGGAGGAGGCGTACCGGGTCGCGGAGGGCGTGCTGCCGCTGCTGCGGGGCAGGCTCGGGGAGCGCGGGCGGGCCGAGCCGGTGACGTTGAGTGCGTAGGCCGACCGGCAGCCGAGGAGAGCGTTGATGGCGACGAGCGCGGCCCCGCCGGGTGCGCAGGCGGTGCAGCGCGCGCTCGGCGTGCTCCAGTGCTTTCGCCACCACGGGCCGGAATTAGGCGTCACGGACATCGCCAAGGCCATGGACCTGCCGATCAGCACCGCGCACCGCCTGGTGCTGACGCTGGTCGCGGCCGGTTTCCTGGCGCGTGACCCGGCCACCGCGCGGTACCGGCTCGGCACGACCGTCGCCGAGCTCGGCCAGCTGCACTACTTCCAGCACGGTCTGCACCGGCTGGAACCGGTGCTCGACCGGCTTTCCCGGGCCACCAAGGCATCCGCCAGCATCTCGGTCCGCAGCGGGCACGACGCGCTCGTGCTGATCGGGGGCATGGTCGGCGCGGAATCGTCGGACGGAATCCGCGCGCCGCTGCACTCCACCGCCATGGGCAAGGTGCTGCTCGCGTGGGCACCGCCGGGCGAGGACGACCTGGCCGCGTTGCCCGACCTGGTCCGGTTGACCGATCGGACCATCGGCGACCGGGACGAGCTGCGGGCCGAGCTGGTCCGGGTGCGTGCGGCGGGCTACGCGGTGAACGACGGGGAGAGCGAGACCGGTGTCCGTTCGGTCTCGGTGCCGGTGCTGGACGCCGACGGCTTCAGCTACGCGGCGCTGACGCTGCGGGCGACTCCCGAGCTGATCACCGACGACCGCGTCCGGTGGTTCGCCGACCAGGCGCTGGCCCGGGTGGACCGGGTCGCCGCGCTGCTGCTGCCCTCGCAGTAAACCACACATCTCTTGATCACCCGGCGCGCTCGCGTCGGGGTTTCGCCGAACTCGCATGGAGGTCCGCAATGACCGTTCGGGTGGGATACTTCCCGCACAACAACTCGCTGTTCGTGTTGCGGCACAACGGCATCCTGGAACGCAGGCTGCCCGACGTCACATGGGTCGACCTGCGTTCGCTGCCACAGGGCGACCAGCCCGACCCGCGTTCGGGGCTGCCGACCGTCCACAGTGACCAGTTGTTCGCGGACGGCGGCTACGACGTGATCGGGACGGGCTTCACCCCGCCGATCACCGCGCTGGGCGCCGGCCGTGACGTCGTCTACGTCGGCGTGTCCGGCCCGCGCACCGAGAACGGCAGGCTGGTGGTGCGGGCCGACTCGCCGATCAAGGAGGTCGCCGACCTGCGTGGCCGCCGGGTCGGCATCGCGCACGGCTCGTGGCAGACCACGCTGCTGCTGTTCGCGCTCGACCAGGTGGGCCTGACGTGGGCGGACATCGAGCCGGTCAACACCGGTTCGGACGCGGCGCGGCTGTTCCTGGACGGTGACATCGACGCGTGGACCGGCTCCTACCCGGAGCTGGACCGGGTGGAGGAGCAGACCGAGGTGCGCACGCTGGTGCGGACCGAGGGGCTGTTCAGCCACCCGTCGCTGTGGTTCACCCGCCGGGAGTTCGCGGAGAACCACCGGGCGGAACTGGCGGCGGTCATCGAGTCGTTGCAGGAGTCCGACCGGTGGATCGTGGACAACCCGCGTGCCGCCGCGCAGTACTTCGTGGACGACGCGGCGGCGCGGGGCGTGGACGCCGATCTCGACGCGTGGGAGCGGGCGCTGCGCAACCGGCCGTTCGGGGTGAACCCGGTGGACGAGGTGTTCCTGGCGGAGCAGCAGCGTGCGGCGGACCTGTTCGTCGCCAATGGACTGTTGCCTCGTGCGGTGGACGTTCGGGGCGCGGTCCTGCCGTGGGTGAACGACCTGGTGACGGGCACGCTGGCGCGCGCCTGACCCGGCTGTCCCGGCGTCGGCGGGGTGCCCGTCGACGCCGGGCTCGGGTTTGGTGAGCCCGGTGCCGCCTCACCCGGTGCAGTTGGGCACCGCGGGAGTGCTGCCGACGCAGTTGTTCGGGATGTTGGCGCTGATCGGCGAGTCGGTGGTGGTCATGGTGCCGCTGAGACGGTAGACGCCGCCGGCGGTGAGCAGTGCGGTGTTGGCGGTCACCGCGGTCTGGGTGAGGGTCGTCGCGGTCGAGTCGATCGCGGCGACACCGCCGCCCTGCGCGCCGGAGTTGCCGGTGATGAACATCGGGCCGCCGGTCACGCCCGTGGCCGTCAGCGTGCCCCGGAGACCGTTGTAGATGCCGCCACCGCGCAGCAGTGCGGTGTTGCCGGACACCGGACTCCGGGTGAACGTCGCGGCGGGCGCGGTTCCGGAGGGTGTGTCGGCGTTGGCCAGACCGCCGCCGTTGAGCAGGGCGAAGTTGCCGCTGAGGCTGCTGTTGGTGAGGGTCACCGCACCGCGGTTCAGGATGGCGCCGCCGTCGGTGAGCGCACTGCCGTTGGTGAACGAGACCGAGGTGGTGAGCGTGAGGCTGCCGGTGCCGCCGACCTCGGCGATGCGGAAGAGCAGTAGCGAGGACCGGGTGATCGTCGCCGGGCCGATCATCTCGATGGGGGTCGTGATGACCGGAAGCCCGTTGGCGAGGCCGCCATGGGGAACCGTCAGGGCGTACGTGCAGCCGCCGGCGAGGGCGAGGGTGTCCGAGGCGGAGGTGGAGTTGGCGAGGTCGACCGCCGTCACCAGAGCGTTCTCGCTGCACGCCACCGGGATGGTGGTCGCGTTTGCCGAAGGGATGAATGTCGTCGAACCGCCGATCACGAGGCTGATCCCGAGCAGAGCTTGGAATGTGCGGATGCGTCGCATGACGCCTTCTTTCCCGGAGTGCACCAAGTAGACTCGTCGGTGCGCTGACGCTCCGAAATGGGTTCTCACATGAGAAGACCTCGGTACGGGCACGTCCCGCGTTTCGACGCCGGACTTGCCGCCACCGAGGTCTTGGGCAACGGCACCCAGCCTAGCGCTTCGGCGGACCGGCGGGTATCCGGATGAACCGAATGGCGGTATCGATCGGGTCGTGGGGAGCACGATTCGGATATCGGATTTCCCGACTCGACACCGAGAAGAATGCGCCGGCGACGAGGGGCGTGGCACCCGGGTGTCGTCCCGAACGGGCATTCGGCGAAGGCGAACCCGCTCGGCCCTGCCCGAACGGCCTCGTGGCGGTCTATGCTGGAGGGGAACCACCGGATCACCGCGTTCCCGTCGATCCCGACGGGAACGGATCGCGGTGGGTCGGGCTCGCCCCGGACCTTGGCGGCGCACGCGTCGAAACCGTAGACGCGCCAAGTGAGGACACCGAGACCATGACAAACCTGGATCCCCGTTCGCAGTCCGAGCCCGGCCCGGCCGGGCGGACACCCGCCGACCACCCATCGCCACCGGACCTGGCGCGCGAACAGCGCCAGTGGGATCGGACCCGTGCGGTCCGGACATCCTGCACGGTGGTCAACGTCCTCTGTGGACTGTTCGCCGTGGTGCTCGGTGCGCACATCGTCATGGTCATGGGCGAGGCGAACCCGGCCAACGGGGTCGCGTCGTTCGTGCGAGGCTTCTCCGCCGCGGTATCGCTGGGATTCGGCGATCTGTTCACCCCGGCTGAGGTGAAGCTCCGGGTACTGCTCAACGAAGGTCTCGCGGCGATCGTCTGGTTGGCCTTCGGTGCGGTGGTGACGACCTTGATCCGCCGGTTCGCCCTGTCCGGCGCACGGTTGGCCGGGTCCTGAACGCTCCACCGTGGACTCCTCCGCGTGTGGTTCGGCCCCCGGACCCTTCCGGAAGTTCAAGGAGACGACTCCATGACCGCAGTCCTCCCGTCCGTATCGAGCGACCGTCCGCCACCACCCGCCGTCCTGTCCGGACCGCGTCCGGGTCCGGAACTGCTGACCGTCACGGCGTACCCGACCCCGCGCGGCGCGGTCGTGATCGCAGTGCGCGGTGACGTGGACGTGTCCACCAGTCCGCTGCTGCACGATGCGCTCCTCGCGCACCTGAGCCACAACGGCCCACCCATGATCGTCGACCTCACCGGGGTGGGATTCCTCGGCGCGGCCGGTCTCACCGTCCTGGTCGTCGTCAAGCAGGCCGCAGCGACCGTGGGAGTCCGGCTGTGCGTGGTCGCACGCAGTCGTCCGGTGCTGCTGCCGCTGACGATCACCGAGCTCGACCGCGTGTTCGACATCCACCCCGACCTCGCCCACGCCCTGCGGTGCCCGGGCGGCGATCCGAACGGCTGACATGCGCGCCCCCCGAGTCGCCGAGATCCTGTCGGTGATCAAGGACGGCGGGGACGAACAGGTCATGCTGCCGGCCAGGTTGTGCGCGGAATGCCTGTCGGCATTGCCGGTCAGCGGTGTCGGGGTGGCGCTGATGACCGCGGCCGGACCCAGCGGAGTCGTACTCGCGGCCTTGGAGGAACTACGGTTCACCCTCGGTGAGGCCCCCTGCGTCGAGGCGTCCGACAGCGGTCGCCCGGTGCTCGTACCGGACCTCTCGGCGGCCGGGTCGACCCGCCGGCCGCGAGGTGCCCGCGTCGACAGCAGGCAGGGGCGGCATCGGCGGCTGCCCGGGGCCCGCGCGCGGCGGATGTCCGACACATCCCGCCGGTCCGGCCCCGATCGTGCTCCCGCCGGCGGACGTGCTGACGGGGGCACCGGAACCGGTGCCCTTCAACCGCATCCCGGTTGAAGGGTGCCGGCCCGTTCCGGACGGAACGCGCTCCGGCATCGGGTCCGGCACCCCGACCGCGCCGGCGCTCCACCGGATTCCCGGGGTGTGCGCAGGCGGCGCAGCGGTCGTCGCCGGTGTCGGGTCGGATGCCGGTCCCGACGGTCCGGACCTCAGACGTGGTCGTGCGGGTACTCCGGCGAACGGTGTTGGAACGTAAGGATGTCGGGGTTGCGGATCACCCCGTCGCGGATCTCGACGGCACGCCCGATGGTGTCGTCGGTGTCCCAGGCGGAGGTCATCAGCGGGCGCAGGTGGGGGAGCAGCGCCTCGCTGATCTCCCAGGTGGCGGAGTCCCACAGGTAGGACGGGCTGTGGTCCACCCCGTAGTGGCGGATGTGGTCGCCGACCGTGAAGGTCGGTTCCGTGAACGACGTGGGGCGGGCCCAGGGGAAGCCCATCGCGGTGTCGCAGGAGACGTCCACGATGAGCGTGCCCGGCTTCAGCGTCGGCAGGTCGTCCTCGACCAGGAACGTCAGCGGGGCGTTGGGGTCCTGGAGCACGCAGTTGACGATGATGTCGCGCGTGGCGAGGAACTCCGCCAGCGGGACCGGGCCGTCGTCGGTCGACACCAGACTGCGCCGGGGGTCCGCGTCGTCGTGGTCGAAGTGGACCATTCGCGCGGAGTGGATCTGGGAGGCGACGTTGGTGACGTCGCGGTTGGTGAGGATGTCGACCTCGTGCACCCCGTGGGCGTTGAGCGCGGTCACGGCACCTCTGGCGGTCGCGCCGAAGCCGATCACGGCCGCGCGCCGTCGACGGCCGTAGTCGCCCGTCCAGCCGGTCAGCTGCATGGCGTGCAGCACCGAGCAGTACCCGGCGAGTTCGTTGTTCTTGTGGAAGACGTGCAGGCTGAACGAGCCGTCGGCGGCGTGGTGGTTCATGGATTCGAACGCGATGAGGGTCACCCGGCGCTCGATCGCGGCCTGGGTGAGCTTCTCGCTCTGCACGCAGTGCGGCCAGCCCCAGAGCACCTGCCCCGCCCGCAGCTCGGCGACGTCCTCGGCCACGGGCTTGGGCAGCAGGATGACGTCGCAGTCCGCGATGAGTTCGGCGCGGGAGCGCAGACCGGCCACGGACGACGCGAGCTGTGCGTCGGACACGCCGAACCGCTCCCCGTAGCCGTGTTCGAGGTAGATGTGTTCGCGGAGGTCCGCGTCGATCCGGTCGAAGTGCAGTGGGTGCAGTGGAAGCCGGAATTCGTTTTCCTTGCGTGATCGCGAGATCACGCCGAGGCTGAGTCGATCCGTGGGTGTGCCCGGCATCATGCGGGCGCTCCGTCCCCGGCCGCTGGGCGTCCGCTGTGGGGGTGCGCTGAGAACGGCGTCCGCAGCTCCGCCGACGCGCGAGATGCCCTCAGTACCGTCGACGGTACCCCGCCGCGGTGCAATCGTGTGCTCCGACCTCGGCGGTGTCGATCGACACGAGCGCCGTCAGCGGCTGCCGACGTGGGTCCTGCGCAACGTCCGGTGGGTGGACGCACGGGGCGGGGGTGTGGTGGCGACGCCGGCCGCGGCGAGGATGCGGGCGGGCAGTCGGGTGTGGTCCGAAGACGCGGCCAGGGTCAGCGCGCGGTCGGCGGCCGGGGCGTCCGCGTCCGGGGGGATCACCAGCAGGTCGATGTGCCGCTGATCGGCACTGGCGACCTGCACGACGTCCGTGTCCATCGCCGCGAGCCCGAGCAGGACGACGGTGCGCCCGTTCAGTTCGATCCGTTCCGGCGCGGAGCCCCAGAAGGTGTGGGCGAACACCACGCGGCTGACGACGCCGAGCCGGTCGGCGAGTGCCGCGGCCAGTCCCGGCAGTTCGGCCACGAGGTCGCGCGATCCGGGCCACCAGGCGCCGTCGACGTGTCCCGTGGGCGGTGCCACCGGCTTGAGGCGCAGGCGCAACGGGGAATCCGGGCGGTCGACGACCGGTGTCGTGGAGGCAGTGGGCGGGCCCGACGTCATGTCGGTGCTCCGATCTCCGGTCGACTCGCGACCGGGACGTGACGCGCCGAGGACGACGCCGACTCCGATGCAGGCGCGCGGGGTGCTCCCGGTGCTGTCCACGCTACGCCCGTCGGGCGTGCTCCGTGCCGCCGAGGCCTCGTCGTCCGTCGACGGCGGCCACGCCCTACGCGGGAAGGCGGGTGCCGTCGACGGGTCCGAGACGGTGGGTCGGGTGGCGCACGTGCTCCGTGCGTGTCGTAACAGCGATCATGGAAGACACGCCCCCGTGGGGCGATCCACCCGAAGCCCTATGCCGCCCCGATCGCCGGTCGGGACCTCGGCTCGGGTGCCGCGTTCGTGGCCGGAACTCCGTGTCGGGCAAGGATTTCCTCGACCGTGGCATTCGGGTGCGAGGACGACGCGGCGCGCAGCACCGCGCGTGCGATGTCGTCCGGCGTGTCCGGAGGAACCACGAGCAGCCGGGATCGGGTGAGGTTCGGGCCGATGACGGTCACGGCGTCCGGCCGCGTGGTGCGGAAGCCCTCCATGCGGACCGTCGTGCCGTCCACGGTCAGCCTGCGCTCGGCGTGGCCCCAGGTGTCGAGCTGGTAGGAAACCCGGCGGACCGGGCTGCGCGCGGCCATCGCCCTGATCAGCATCGGGAACTCCGTAGCCGGGTCGGTCGACCAGGGCCACCAACCGCCGTCGACGTGCGAGCCCGGCCCGGCATCGGGCTTCAGGGCCAATCGTGGTTGGAGTCGCGCGGACTGCTCCGCCGTGGTGGGGTTCTTCGGGTCCGAGATCATCTCGGCGCTTCCCCCTGGCCGGATCATCCCGGCCGGATTTCGTGGTGCGCCCAAGGCGGCGTCGGCTTGACCGTCGACGCTCGTCATGCCCTCGGTGACCTCAACCCTACGCTGAAAGTGCCGAGCGTGTCGCCTCGGCCGACCGGCGTCACGGCCCGCCGGGCGAAACAGCCTGGGCCTTGGCGGTCGCCACCGGATGGCGAAGCCGGGGCAGCACCACCAGCAGCACGAGCACCGCGGCGCAGCCGTAGGCCACGGTCATCGTGAGGGTCATCGACAGCGGACTGGTGCCGCCCAGGGATACCAGTGGGGCCACTATCGGGCCCAGGGCGAACGACGTCGTCCCGAGTAGGGCGGCGGCTGTGCCCGCGCGTTCGCGGTGGGCGGCCAGGGCGAGGGCCGACCCGTTGCCCTGCGTGCCGCCGCCCACGAGCATCAGCAGCGCCAACGGGATCAGCAACGCGATCAGGCCGGCGCCCAGCAGCACCGCCACGAGCATCGCCAGGGAGGCCAGGGCCGTCATGACGGTGCCGATGGCGTACATGCGTGCCGGGCCCGCGCGGCGCACCACCGCCCGGTTGATCTGCGCGCCGACCACGGACATGACCGCGTTGGCCGCGAAGCAGATGCTGAACAGCTGTGGTGACAGCGAAAAGCTGTCCTGTAGCACGAAGCTGATCGACGCCAGGTACGTGAAGAACGCCGCGCCGCCGCACGCGCCGACCAGCAGGAAGCAGAGGAACACCCGATCCCGCAACAGCGCACCGAAGTTGTGCGCACTGCTTTGCACATGCCGGGATTCCGGAGGCAGGCTCTCCGGCAGCGATGTCACGGCCAGCGCGAACAGCGCCACACCGATCCCGGCCAGGACGGCGAAGATGCCGCGCCAGTCCCTCACCGCCGCCAACTGCCCGCCGACCACCGGGGCCACGATCGGCGCTATCGCCCCGACCGTGGTCAGCATCGCCAGCAGCCGCACCAATTCGACGCCGTCGGTCAGGTCACGTGCCACGGCCAGCGCGATCACGATCCCGGCGGACCCGCACAGGCCCTGGAAGAACCGGGCCGCCAGCAGCAACTCGATCGACGGCGTCACCGCACACACCAGCGACAGCAACGCGAACAGCCCCACGCCGACCAACAGCGGCTTGCGCCGGCCGAACCGGTCGCTGAGCGGGCCCACGACCAGTTGGCCGAGGGCCAGCCCCAACATGCACGCCGACATCGTGGCCTGCGCAAGGCTCTCGCTGGTGTCCAAGTCCGCCGCCAGCCTTGGCAGTGCGGGCATGTAGAGATCCATCGAGATGGGCCCGAAGGTCTCCAACAGGCCCAACACGACAGCGACGCGACGAAGGCTCACGGTGTCCGCATGATCCGCCGCAGCCACGACAACCGGGCCTCCGCCGCCGCACGCGACACCTCGGCGTCGGGGGAGAACCCCGCGAAACCGTGGTACCCGCCCGCCCACACGTGCAGCTCCGCCTGCCCACCGGTCGCCCAGATCCGCAGCGCGTACTCCGTCGCCTCGTCCCGGAAGATCTCGGCGGCACCGACGTCGACGTACGCGGGCGGCAATCCCGACAGGTCCGCCATCCGGGCCGGCACCTGGTACGGCGACGCCTCGTCGGTCCCGCGCAACGGGCCGAGAATCGCGTTCCACGCGGTGTCGTTGTTGTTGCGGTCCCACGCACCGCGCCCGTCGTACTGCCGCGTGGACACGGACTCGTTGCGATCGTCCAGCATCGGGCACATCAGCATCTGCCCGGCGATCGCCGGGCCACCCCTGTCCCGCGCCAGCAGTGACACCCCGGCGGAGAGGCCACCGCCCGCGCTGGCCCCGGTCACCACGATCCGATCCGGGTCGACGCCGAGTTCGTCGGCGTGCTCGGCGAGCCACACCAGGCCCGCGTAACAGTCCTCGACCGCAGCCGGCGCGGGGTGCTCCGGTGCCAGCCGGTACTCGACCGACACGCCGACCGCGCCGTACCGCAGCACGTCCTCGATCAGCCCGTCCAGGCCGAAGGACCGGTTGCCCAGCACCATTCCGCCGCCGTGGATGCTGTAGAACGCGGGCGCGTCCACCACCCCGCCGAGCGGACGCACGATCGTCAGCTCGATGTCCGGCGCACCCGGCGGGCCGGGCACCGTGCGGTCCTCCACCTCGACCGGCCGGTCGCCCACCATCTGCGCGGCCGGCGGGATGATGGTCGCGAAATGCGCGCGGTTGGCCAGGATCGTGTCCGCACGCAACGGAATCCGCTCCACCAGGTCCAGGAACGCCGCCAGCCCCGCTTCCAGCTCGGGGTCGTACGGGACGGGCGGGTGCTGTTCGTAGCTCATTCCGCACCCAGCCCGAGCACCCGGCGGAACCACGAGTTCCGCGTCGCCAGCGCGGCCTGGCTGATGTGCCACTCTGGCACGTACATGTCGAACCCGTGGAACGCGCCGCTCCACACGTGCAGCTCGGCCTGTCCACCGGTCGCCCAGATCCGCAGCGCGTACTGGGTGTCCTCGTCCCGGAACGGCTCCGCGCTGCCCACCTCGATGAACGCGGGCGGCAGCCCGGAGAGGTCGGTGGCCCGCGTCGGTGCCGCGTACGGCGACACCGCGTCGGTCCCCACGGCGTCGCCGAGCAGCGACCGCCAGCCGGCCAGGTTCGCCTCCCGCGTCCACGTGCCCAGACCGCTGTACTGCCGGCTGGCGACCGTGGTGTTGGTGTCGTCGATCATCGGGCACAGCAGCAACTGCCCGGCGAGCGCGGGACCACCGCGGTCCCGGGCCAGCAGCGCCACACCGGCGGACAGGCCGCCACCCGCGCTGCCGCCCATGACCACGATCCGGTCCGGGTCGACGCCGAGCTCGGCCGCGTGCTCCGCCATCCACACCAGACCGGCGTAGCAGTCCTCCACGGGCGCGGGGTGCGGGTGCTCGGGCGCCAGCCGGTACTCCACGTTGACCGCGACGACGCCCAGCTCCAGCACCAGGGCGAGCAGCCGGCCGACGTCCATGTTGCGGTGGCCGACCATCATGCCGCCGCCGTGGATGTTGTACAGGCCGGGCACCGGCCCCTCACGGTCGCGCGGGGAGATGATCGTGATCTCCAGCTCGCCGGCGGGACCGGGGATCGTCCGCTCGACCACGTCCACGGGCGCGTCCCCGACCGCCTCGGCGGCAGGCGGGAACATCGCGGCCATGCCCTGCCGCATGGCGGGGATCGTCTCGGGCGTGAACGGCGGGGCGTCGGCCGACACGATCTGCGCCAGCGCGGGCTCGATCTCGGGATCGAACGGGACGTGGGGCACGGCGGGCTCCTCGCTCACGGGTGGCCGGTTCACGGCCCCTCCGGGTCCACCGCGTCGCGGTCCGCCCAGAACGGCTCGACCAGCGCGCGCAGCTCGTCGGCACCGACCTGCTCGACCAGGTCGACGGCGGCCAGGTTGTCCTCCACCTGTGCGATCCGGGTCGCGCCGAACAGCGTGGTGACGTTGGCCGGGTGGGTCAGCGTGAACGCGACGGCGAGCCGTGCCGCACTCGTGCCGAGCTTCTCCGCCACCGCCACGACGCCGGCGGCGTGCTCCTTGATGGCTTCCCTGACACCGCCGGGGTCGCGGCCGATCTCGCGGGTCAGACCCGTGCTGCCGGCCAGGATGCCGCCTTCGAGCACGTCCGACGCCTGCATGGTGAACCCGTCCGCGAACAGCCGGCCGAACGGCTCACCGTCCGGAATGGACCGTCGCCCGATGCTGTACTTCAGCTGCGCGATCTGCGGACCGGCGACCCCGCGCGCGGCGGCGATCTCCTGGAGCCGGCGGATGTTCGTCGCCGACCAGTTGTTCACGCCCCACGCCCGGATCAGCCCGTCGCGGGCCAGTCCGGAGAGGTCGTCCACCAGGTCCTCCAGCGCGACGTCGTCCCGCCGCAGGTCGCCCAGGATCACCAGGTCGGCGACCTCGAACCCGCCGCGCAGGAAAGCGTTCTCCAGCTGCGGGCGGAATCCGGCGTCGCCGAAGCCCTCGATCCACAGCTTCGCCGACACCAGGTACTCGTCACGCGGGATGCCCGCGGCGCGCATGATCGCGCTCCAGATCACGTCGGTGAACGTCGGCGGCATACCGGGCCCGCCGTAGACGCCGACGTCGAACAGGTTGACTCCGGCGGACACGGCCGTCCGGATCATCTCGACGGCGTCGGCGAAGTGCATCCGGTCGTAGGTGTGCCACGAGCCGAGGGACAGCAGCGAGACGTCGAGCTCGGACGTGCCGACACGACGACGGGGCAAGAGGGACACGGTGGCTCCTACTGGTCAGGGGAGACGGGGGTCGATGACGGCCTTGACCTCGTCCAGCCGGTGCATGGCCGCGATGCGGTCGGACGCGGCGGACAGGCCGACGGGTGCGCCGAACAGGTCGTGCCACGGCATCCGGTCGGCGAACGCGCCGAAGAACTCGATCGCCCGGTGGTAGTCGGCGATGTCGCCGTTGAGGGAGCCCACGACGGTGAGCTCCTTGCCCATCACCGTGCCGAGCGGCAGTGGCGCGGAATCCGGGCCGGTGCTGCCGACGATCACCACCCGGCCGCGCTGCGCGGCCATCGCCACGGCTTCCCGGCCGACCGAGGGGGCACCGGCGAAGTCCAGCACCAGGTCGCCGCCGTGCCCGTCGGTGAGCTCGCGGACGCGTTCGACGATGCCGTCCGAGCCCACCGAGACGTCGACCGTCGCGTCGGCGCCGAACCGGCCGGCCAGCGTCAGCCGGGATTCCGGCGCGCCGACGGTGATCACCTTGCCCGCGCCGGAGATGTGGGCGACGGCGGTCGCGAACAGGCCGAGCGCGCCGGAACCCTGCACCACGACCCGCGAACCCGGCGTCACGCCGCCGACCGAGGCGAACGCCCGGAGCACGGTCTTGGCCGCGCAGCCCGCCATGGCCGCCCAGGTGTCCGGCAGGCCGTCGGGCAGCAGCAGCTTCGCCGAGCGCGGCACGACGTAGGCGTACTCGCACAGGCCGGCCGTGGCGAACGGGTGCACGTCGGACCGTTGCAGGAAGCCGTAGCCACGGCGGGAACACGCGACGGGCTCGCGCAGGACGGTGCAGCCGTAGCACTCGCCGCAGGTCGACTCGGACCAGCCGATCCGCGCGCCGACCCGGATGTCCCGGCCGAGCGCGTCCCGGGTGTCCGGGCCGACGGCGACGACCTCGCCGACCATCTCGTGGCCCAGGACCATCGGCAACATGCCGGGGAAGCTCATCTTCCCGGACCAGATCTCCACGTCCGTGCCGCAGAGCGTGGCGCAGGCGACGCGCACCAGGGCCGCGCCGGGCTCCACCTCGGCGGGCAGCGGGAGTTCGGTGAGGTGCAGCGGTTTGCCGTGGTCGGTCAGCACCGCCGCACGGGTGGAGGTGGGGACGGACATCGGACTCCTTCCGGTGGCGGGAGGCGCGAACCGGCCGCCCGGTGGGTTAGTCTACGTGCGTCGACAAAAATGTCGAGACCCCGGACACCACAGGGAGCGCCCGTGTCGACATCAGTTGCGGACCTGGTCCTGCGCGGCGGACCGGTCCACACCATGACCGGTTCGGGCCCCGCGACCGCGTTGGCCGTCCGGGACGGGCGCGTGCTGCGGGTCGGCACCGACGCGGACGTCGTCGGGCTGATCGGCCCGGCCACCGACGTGGTGGAACTCGCCGGCCGCGCCGTCATCCCGGGCATCAACGACGCCCACCTGCACGCGACCTGGCTGGGCGCGCTGTGGCCGCATACGCTGTTCGGAGGCACCGGGGGACCGGGCATGGCCCCGGAACGTCCGTTGCGCACGCCCGCCGAGCGCCGCGCGGCCATCCTGCGGGCCGGAGACCTGTTGGCACAGCTGGGAATCACCAGCTACACCGAACCGGGGCTGGGCCCGGGGGAGGACGCCGGCAGCACCGGGGCGTTCGGCACGTCCGTCGTGGCGCAGTACCGCGAGCTGGCGGCGGAGGGGCTGCTGCGGGCCCGGGTCACCGCGCTCTGGCTCTACGGCGAGCTGGACGGCCCCAGCACCATCGCGGACTTCCACTCCGGGCTGTCCACTGTGGATGGATCAGACCCGGATCCCGAGCGGCTGAACTTCGCCGGGGTGAAGATCTTCGCCGACGGCATCCCGCCGATGCGCTCGGCCTACACCCACCACTGCTACGCGGACGGGACGCGGGCGGAACTCCTCGTCGGGGGCGGGGACGCCGCCGAGCGCGAAGCGAACTTCACCGCCATGGTCCTGTCCGCCCACCACGCCGGACTCCAGGTGGGCGTGCACGCGACCGGCGACCGGGCGATCGACCTCATGCTCGACGCGGTGGAACGCGCCCGCGCGGAGTACGACGTCGACCTGGGCCACTACGTCATCCACGGCGACCTCGTGAGCACCACCCAGCTGGACCGGATGGCCCGGCTCGGTGTGGGCCTGTCCGCCCAGGCCGGGATCGCCATCCGCACGGTCGGCGTGGTCAACGCGGCCATGGGTCCGGGCCGGGCGGAGAGCGCCTGGCCGTTCCGGGAGGCACTGGCCGCCGGCGTGCCGCTGTGCCTGACATCCGACGCCCCCGTGCTCCCGCCCGACTGGCGACGCGAGATCGCCGCCGCCGACGAGTGGATGGGTCCGGCGGCGGACCACCGGGAGCGGGTGGCGGAACTTCTCCGCTGCTACACGGTGAATCCCGCCCGCCAGGACGGGGCCGCCGACTGGAAGGGCACCCTCGCCGAGGGTATGGTGGCCGACCTCTGCGTGCTGGCCGCCGACCCGCTGGCGCTGCCCGCCGCCGAACTGCCCGATGTGGACGTCGACCTCACCGTCCTGGGTGGACAGGTGGTCTACGAACGCGGCTGAACGACGACGGGGCCGGACGGTGGTCCGGCCCCGAACCCGTCAGGTGAGCAGTTGGCCGCCGTCGACCGGCAGGCTCGTGCCGGTGATGTGGGCCGCGCTGTCGCCGGCCAGGAACACCGCGGCCGCGGCCACGTCCTCGACCGCCGCCAGCTGCCGCAACGGAATCCGGTTCACCCACGCCTGACGCGCGGGCGAGCCCTCCGGCAGACCGGCGGCCAGCATCGGGGTGAGCACCGGGCCGGGAGCCACCGCGTTCACCCGGATACCGTGCTCCGCCAGCTCGACGGCCGCCCACCGGGTCAGCGCGTCGACCGCAGCCTTGCTGCTCTCGTAGCCGCCCATGCCCGGCGTAGGCTGGCGACCGCCGATCGACGACAGGTTGACCACCGCGCCGCGCACCCCGCGTTCGATCATCCGGCGCGCGACCTGTTGTGTCATCAGGAAGGTGCCGTGGACGTTCGTCCGGAGGATCCGGAGCATGTCGTCGGCGGGCAGGTCGAGCAGCCGGCCGTGGATGCTCAGCAGGCCCGCGTTGTTCACCAGCACGTCCACCGGACCGACCGCGTCGAGCGCTGCGGAGATCGAGTTCTCGTCGGTGATGTCCACGGTCACCCCGCGCACGCCTAGCTCGGCGGACGCCTCTTCGACGCCGTTGACGTCCGCGAGGACAACGTTGTCACCGATGGTGTGGAACGCGGTGGCGATCGCGCGGCCGATGCCGCCGGCTCCTCCGGTGACCAACACGGTGCGGGCAGAGGTCATCGTCTGTTCCTCTCGGCGGGGAATGGAGTTTGGGGACTGGCGCTTTTAGTCGACGTGCGTAGACTAACACTCTCTCGTCCCGGGCACCCCCGTGGTGGCCCGCATCCCCATCGAGGAGCAGAGTCATGACCGGACCCGCACCGGACCGCATCGTCGACATCGCCATCGGGTACATGGGCGCCAAGCAGTTGTTCGCCGCGTCCCGGATCGGGCTGTTCCAGGCCCTCGCCGACGGTGGTCGCACGGTGACCGAACTCGCCTCGGCCACCGGCGTCGGCGAGCAGCTGGTCCGCATCCTGGCGGACGCGATGAACGCGCAGGGCCTGCTCGACCGCCAGGACGGCCGGTACACCCTCGCGCCGGACGCCGCCGAGTACCTCGGTGGCAACGGTGCGACCGACCTCGCGCCGTTCCTCACGTTCCTCAACGACATCAGCTACGGCCACTGGCTTCAATTCGATAACACTGTGGACACGTCCAAGCCGGGCGAACTCCAGATGGACGACGCCCGCTGGGGCACGTTCATGGCCGGCGTGATGCGCTACAACTCGCTGCACGCCGCGATGTTGGCCCGCAGCTTCGACTTCACGCCGTACCGGTCGATGCTGGACCTGGGCGGCCTGTCGCCGGACTTCGCGATCGGCGCGCTCAAGGCCAACCCCGAGCTCTCGGTCCGGTTCGTATTCGCGCCCATGTCGACCCAGGGCATCACCGACGCGCTCGCCGCCGCCGGGTTCACCGACCGGGCGACGATCGAGCCCGCCGACACCGAGACGGCCGCGCCGGGCGGCGACCACGACCTCGTCATGGTCAACCACGTCATCCACCGGTTCACCGCCGAGCAGAACCGGGCGATCCTGGCCAACGCCCGTGCGGCGGCCGGGGAGGGCGCGACCCTGCTGCTGCTCGACTTCTTCCTCGACGACGACGAGCGTCAGCGCGGGATCGACGCGTTGCACGCGGGGGAGTACTTCGTCATCGACGGCACCGTGGTCTACCCCGAGGCCGAGGTGCGGTCGTGGCTGGACGACACGGGCTGGCGGGCGCGTGAAGTCCTGGCGCTGCCGGGCAGTCCGCGCGTACTGGTCGCCGACGCGTTCTGAGGCCGCAGGCAGGTCAACCGATCTTGCGGTACCCGAACCGCAAGCGGTTGGTAACTATTGGGACGTATACCAGTCGGTCAACCGTTGATTTTTTTGCCGACAACCGTAGACTATCCCGAGTCACCGTGAGCCAGGTCTCACAACTTGAACCACCATGGATCCACATGCTCCAGGCGAGGACTGGCCCGCAGCAGCGGTGCGTGACCCCCGCCGGCAGTCCATCACCCGAGAGAAGGACTCGATGACGAGGACACGGACATCGGCACTGGCCGCGGTAGCCGTCGCAACGGCTGTCGCGCTCGCCGGATGCACCAGTGCAGGCGGCGGTGGCGGCGGCAACAGCCCCACCGCGGACATCGGCGAGCTCAAGGCCGGGGTGTTCCTCGACGTGACCTCCTGGGACCCGGCCAACGCGGACATCGGCTTCGACGGGCCCTACCTTTCGGCCGTCTACGACCCGCTCGTGGCGCTGGACAAGGACGGCAAGCCGGTGCCCGCGCTGGCCACGTCCTGGGAGTGGTCCGCCGACCGGCTGACCCTGACCGCGAAACTGCGGACGGGCGTCACGTTCGAGGACGGGCAGAAGTTCGACGCCACCGCGGCGGTCGAGAACCTCAAGCACCTGAAGGCCGGCGTCCGCTCCGGCCAGGCGTACCTGAACGTCGCCGAGTTCACCGCGAAGGGCGCCGACACCGTCGAGCTCAAGCTGTCCAAACGGGACGACGCGCTGCTCTACCAGATGGGCCTGGGCCGCAGCTGGATGGCGTCCCCCGCCGCCATCCAGGCCGGCTCGCTGGCCACCGCCCCGTCCGGGTCGGGCCCGTACACCTATGACAAGGCCAACTCCGCGCCGCAGTCGCAGTACGTGTTCAACAAGAAGCAGGGCCACTGGGACGACGCCACCTACCCGTTCCCGTCGGTGAAGCTGTTCCCGATCACCGACCAGACGGCGAGCTTCAACGCGATGCTGTCCGGTCAGCTCAACGTGCAGTTCGCCAACGCGGCGAACCTGCCCAAGGCCAAGGAGAACGGCTGGAACATCGCGTCCAAGCCGTCGTCGTGGGTCGGCGTGCAGTTCGCCGACCGGACCGGCGCACAGGTCAAGGCGCTCGGTGACCAGCGCGTCCGGCAGGCGATCAGCCACGCCTTCGACGCGGCCGGCATCCTCAAGGCGGTCGGCAACGACTCCGGCACCGTCACCAGCCAGCTGTTCTCGGTGAACGGCGGCGTCTACGACAAGTCGTTGGACGGCAAGTACAAGACCGACATGGCGAAGGCCAAGCAGCTGCTCAAGGACGCCGGGTACCCGGACGGCTTCACGGTGAAGATGCCGATGTCGCCGATCTTCGCGGCGTGGCAGCCGGCCGCCAACCAGACGTTCGGCGAGCTGGGCGTCAAGGTGGAGTGGCAGGACATGGCCATGCCGGACTACCAGAAGAACGCGCCCACCTACCCGATGTTCATCTCGGTGATCGCGTTGGCGGGCAACGACATGGCCACGCTGACCGACCAGGTCACCACGTCGCAGTGGTACAACCCGAACCCCTCGGTCGACGCGTTCCCGGAGGTGAAGGCACTGGTCGAGCAGGTCGAGAAGGCCGAGCCGGGGCAGGCCCAGACGGATCTGCTCAAGCAGCTCAACGCGAAGCTGGTCGACCTGGCCTGGTTCGACGTCTGGTACCAGGCCGACAACACCTACTTCAGCGTCAAGGGGATCACGGTGACGCCGGTCACCGGGATGATGTTCCCGACGCTGCGGTTCATCCAGCGCGGCTGACGCGCCCGTGCTCCGGCGGGCCCGTGCACACAGGACGGGGCCGCCGGGGTGGGGCCGCGAATGCGGTCCGTCATAGCGAAAAGCCGGGTGTCGG
>CBHFOL010000080.1:0-25679 GCA_965995405.1 uncultured Saccharothrix sp. | reverse complement strand
CGTCGACGAACGCCCGGTCACCGGCACCGCGTTCCTGGGTTTCACACCGGTCTGGCCCGAACCGGGTGTCGTGGCATCCGACGACCCGCAGGCCGCCCAGGCCGCGCGCGGGCTGTCCGTGGAGGCCGACCGGCGCGTGACCGCGGTGACCACGAAGGTCGGTGGCAGCGCGGTCGGGAAGTGGACCTTCACCCACTCCTTCCCCGCGCTGGGCGACGGCAGGCGCGCCGTGCTGTGGCTGGAGAACCCGCGAGTCGCCTCCGGTTACGCCGTCCCGGGCAACCCGTTGGGGCGCAAGGGTTCCATCGACCGGTGAGCCCGCACGCGCGGGGCGACCCCTGTTCGTCATTCCCTCGGACCGGGCTCCGGCAGTTCCCCGAACGAGGCCGGGCAGGCGCCGCGCTTGATCGAACCGGCGCGGTTGTTCGCCCAGTCGGCGAACCTCGGGTAGTGCCCGTTCGGTGCCATCTGCGAGAACGGTCGGCGGTAGTTGAAGTCGTCGTAGAGGCACCACGGCGAGGAGTCGTGGACCCACGCGGAGCTGATAGCGTTGTTCAGCCTGAACCGCCTCAGGTCGGGCGCGCCGCTGTGAAAGCACCCGGGAGTGCCGCGGTAGTTGTACCCGTCGAACACCCCGGTCCGCCAACCCACGCACCGGTCCGGTGTGTGGGCACTCGCGGCCGGCGCGACAATGAATGTCATCGCGACCGCCAGGGCCGCGGCGGCCACCGTCTTCATCTTGTTCCCGATCATCTGCTCCCCCTGACTCTCCAAGCCTGCCCTTGTCAGGGCAAGGAAGGCCGGTGGACGATTCCCCCATTGTTCCTCCACCGGCCGAACGGCCCGGATGTCACCGACGTCAGGCTCTTGACCTGCGGTCATGCCCGCTTCGGTGCCCGGTGTGCGGCGGAGCGGCAAATCGACGGTACTGCCGCCCGGTTCCGACGTTTGGTGGAAACCAGAGAAATCCACCCGGGAGCGAGGTTGAATAACCGCAGGGGGGTTGTGTCATGGGAAAGCCACTCGAATCATTCGGCGCCGCGCTCCGGGCCCGGCGCACCTGTCTCGGCCTGACCCAGCGGGAGATCGCCGAACGTGCCCAGGTCAGCGTGCGGGCGGTGCGCTACATCGAGCACGGCAACGTCCCGCGCCCGGCGTCACTGCACCGCCTGGCGTCGACCGTGGGTCTGAACCCGGCGGTCTTCACCGTGAGCCACGTCGTGCGCATCGGCGTGCTCGGACCGCTGACCGTGTCGACCAAGACGCGGATTCCGCTGATGCAGCGCTGCCTGTCGGGGCTGCTCGCACTGCACCCGAACCAGATGGTCGGACGCGCCGAGATCATCGAGGCGCTCTGGGCCGGCGACCCGCCGCACTCGCACGTCCACCTGGTGCACAACTACGTGACCCGCATCCGACGCCTGTGCCGGGTCGACCGGGTCAACGGCGGCTACCGCCTGGTCACCGATGCCACGCGCCTGGACCTGGTCCGGTTCGACGAGTTGGCGTCGGCCGGCACGGCGTCGGCGCTGTCGGACGCGCTGGACCTGTGGCGTGGCCCGGTGCTGGCGGACCTGCCGCCGGAACTGTGCCGGCACCCCGCCGCGGTCACGTTGCACCAGCGCCGGATAGACGCGGTCCTCGCCCACACGGATCTGGCCCTGCGCACGCCCGACGCCTGCGCCTCCCCGTCACTGGTCACCCTCGCGCACGACGAGCCGTTGCACGAGGGCCTCCAGGCCCGGCTGATGCTGGTGCCGGCCCGCTCGGGGCAGCAGGCGTCCGCGTTGGGCCTGTACGAACGCACCCGCGAACGCCTGGCGGCGGAGTTGGGCATCGAACCCTGCCGGGACCTCCGCGAAGCCCATCTGCGGGTGCTGCGCCAAGAGGTCTGACTCCCGGGGAGCCGAGACCGGTGCACCCGGAGCGGTACTCCGACGACCGCACTCCGACCCTGCTCCGAAAATGATCTTCTACATTTGGAGCCAAAAAAGCGGGGCACGATTATTGCGGAATTCCCGGACTTTCTTTCCGGGAACCCGTGCGAAATTCGATGCGCACATCGCGCGCGACAGGTACGGTCCCGCACCATCCCCCGACAAAGAGCACGACCACCGTTCCGTTGGCGCACGCCGGTTTGCCGATGAATACCGAACACATCGGCACGCACGGTGATCGACTGCGGACTCGGTGCACCACAACGCCGACGGGAGAGCGACGTTGTCCGATCCATTCGTTCCACCGGGCGGTTGGCTGCCCGGCACCTTCCTCTCGCGCCTCGGCCCCGACGAGAGCAGGCAATTGCTCGACCTGGGCACCCGGCGCGAGTTCCGCAGCGGCGAACCGCTCATCCGCCAAGGCGAAGTCGGCGGGGACGTGTTCCTGCTGCGCGGCTGCCGCACCGGAAGCCGGGCCTGCGTCAAGGTGACCTGCGTCGTGCCGAACGGCTCGGAGACCCTGCTCGCCATCCGCATGGCCGGCGACGTGGTCGGCGAGGGTGCGGCCCTGCACGAGGACGGCCGGCGCGCGGCCACCATGACCGCGTGCACGGACATCGTCGTGCAGACCATCGGGCAGCAGCGGTTCCTGTCCTACCTGGACAGCCGGCCCAAGGCGTGGCGGGTGCTGTCCCGGTTGCTCAGCGACCGGCTGGAGTGGGCCAACCGGCGGCGGCTCGACTTCGGCGGTTACCCGGTGGACGTCCGGCTGGTGCGGGTCGTGCTGGAACTGGTCGACGCCTACGGCGTGCCGGCGCGGTTGGACCTGGGCGTGGAACTGGGGATCGAACTGTCCCAGACCGAACTGGCCAGGCTCATCGGCGCGAAGCCGGACACCGTGCAGCGCGCCATGAGCAGGCTCAAGGGCCAGGGGTTGATCCGGTCGCGCACCCGCGGCGTGCTCGTCCCGGACGTCGCGGCACTGCGCCGGGTGGCCGAGGGTGACTGATCACCGATCCCGGATTTTTCCGGCGACAGCACCGATCCCGGTCAACAGAATCGCGCCACCGACCCAGACGCGAAGGGCACGACCGTGACCGACGACTTCCACCGACACCTCCTGGCGAACCTCGACCTGGAGTCCTACAGCTCGCGCAACGACGTGCAGCAGCACCAGGTCCAACAGGCGCTGGTGCACGTCGTGGACACCGCCGCCGAAGCGGCCGGGCTCGACCGGGCCTCCTGGTCGGTCCAGCACTCCGGCGACGGCGCACTCGCCGTGCTGCCCGACGGGACCTCGGAGCGGCACGTCGTGGACGAACTGCCGGCCGCACTGGCCCGCGCGCTCGCCGACCACAACCGCGCCGCGCCCGCCGCGCTCAGGCTTCGCGTGCGGCTGGCGCTGCACCAGGGCCTGGTGAAGCGGGCGGCGGCGGGCTTCGCCGGGGTCGGCGTGGTCACCGCGGCCCGGATGCTGGACTGCCCGCCCGCCCGGCGCGCGCTGGTCGAGTGCCCGGACGCGGACCTGGTGCTTCTGCTGTCCCCGCTGCTCTACGTGGAACTCGTGCTCCAGGGGCACACCCGGCTGTCCGGACCGGACTTCCGCGAAGTCCCCGTGGTGGCGAAGACGTTCCGCGGCACCGCCTGGCTGCACCTGCCCGGTCACGACGTGCACGCCCTGGCGCTGGACACCCCGCCGGAACCGGCCGCCTCCGGTGCGGTCGAGGCGTCCGGCGCACCCGGCGCACCCGGTTCCAGCACCACGAACATCTCCGGCGGCCTGCACGCCCACACCGTCCACATCGGACACAGGTTCGGCCGATGACCGAACCGGCAGCCACCTCGGTGACCGAGCCCGTGACCGAACCGGGCGACGCCGCGCCCACCGACCAGTCCGCGCCCGCCGACCAGTCCGCGGACGCCGCCGCCGCCGCGTACAGCCGGCGCATGGTGCACGACGTCCAGGCCACCTTCAACGGCACCACCAAGATCGAGCACGCCACGTTCGGCGCGCAGTCGGCGCCGGTCCGGCCGACCTCGACGCTGACCAGCGCCACCGGGCGGGTCGGCGACGACGACCTGTCGGCGGCGCTGGGCCGGTTCGTCCGCCCCGCGTGCTTCGACACCGGGCTTTCCCGGCTCGCCCACGACCGCCTGGTGGTCCTGTGCGACCTGGGCGACACGGGCAAGCGCTCCTCGGCCCTGGCGCTGCTGCGCGAGGTCACCGACGGCGCGCTCTACATGCTCTCCCCCGGCATCTCCCTGGACGAGCTGGCCGAGTACGACTACGAGCCCGGCTGCGGCTACCTGGTGGTGGACCGGGTGGTGGACCAGGAGGTCAAGGAGACCGACTTCGACTGGCGCGTGGTCCGCGACCGGGTCGAGGACCGGACGTGCCACCTGGTCGTGACGCGGCCGGCGCGGCTGTCCGGCGCGGAGCAGTTCGGCCACCTGGAGTGGTCCCCGCCGGACGCGGCGCGCGTGCTGCGGGCGCACTGGCCGCACCCCTGGCCGGACGAGCACGCCGAAGCCCTCGGTGACGCCCTCGCCTCCATCGACCGGGTACGCGACGTCGTCGGCCTCGCCGGGCAGCTGGCCGAGGGCAAGTCGCCGGACGCCGCGATCGCCCACCTCGACACCCGGGTGCGGGCCGAGGTGGAGGAGTGGTTCGACGCGGAGCCCGACCGGCGGCGGGTCCTGGAGGTGACCGCGCTGCTGTTCACCACGACGCTGGACGAGCGCACGTTCGAGGCGGCGCTGTCGCGGCTGCGGCGCGCCCTGGCGGAGTACCTGCCGGAACCGAAGCCCGCCGAGGAGGAGGGGACGGAGGAGCCGCACCTCCCGCAGCTGCGCAAGAAGCTCTTGGAGAACACGCTCGTCGGTATCGAGACGGTGCGCACCGACCTCGGCACCAGGCGGGCGATGAAGTTCGCCAAGCCCGAGTACCCCCGGCACGTCGCCGCCCAGCTGTGGGAGCGGATGGACGTGGTGTTCTGGGACGCGGTGGACACCTGGCTGGACCAGATCGTGGTCCGCAGGCCCTACGAGGTGTCCGTGGCGGAGGGACTGGCCGGGTTCGCGACCACCGCGCTGGACGAGGTGCTGCCCGTCCTCGACCGCTGGGCCCGGGGCGCGCGCGGCGATGCCGGGCAGCGCACCGCGGTGTTCGTGCTCTACTTCATGGCCTACGACGATTCCCTGGCCCCGACCGCGCTGCGGATCGCCACCGACTGGATCACCAGGGGCAAGCCGACGCACCGGTGGGTGGCGGCCATGGCGTTCATCGGCGGGCTCGGCGTCCGCTACCCGCACGACGCCCGCCGCCGCCTCTGGCAGGTGTGCGCGCAGTCGCACACCGTCGACGGCGAGGTCGAGCAGGTGTTCGGCGAGCTGTTCACCACCCTGGTGCGCGACACCGACTACGCCCACCTGGTGCTGAACTTCCTGGTGGCCAAGGTGGAGCGGTTCACCCGGCCCGGCGCGCGGCCCGCGATGCGCAACGTGGCCGTGCGCACGGCGCTCGCCGTGCTGGAGGCCGAGGACGTGACGACCAGGCGGTCTTCGGTGCTGACCTACCTGTCCGAGTTCCCCGACCGGGTCGGGCTGGTGGCCCGCCTGCTCGCGAGCGTCCTGGTGCACCGGCCGATCCGGCTGCGGGCCATCGGCGCGCTGCGCGGGCTGCTGGAGGACCTGGCCAAGAACGACAAGCGCGCCAGGGAACGCGCCGAAGCGCTGGGCGAGGCGTTGCGCGCCGAACTGCCCCCGGACGAGCACGGGTCCCTCGACGAGGACTTCCGGATCGTGGCCGCGCGCAAGAAGGACACCGACATCAGGTCCCTAGTGGACGCCATCCTCGACGCGCTCAAGGGCCGCGTCGCCTAGGCAGGAGCAGCAGATGGACCGCAAGCCCTACCCGATCGTGGCCGACCGCGTCCTGGAGCCGGTGCCGACCAGGCGCTTCTTCGGCCGCCCGCAGCGCGGCCCCGGCGAGGTGCCCGTGCCGTCGACCGGCCACCTGCTGGTGTACCGCACGCGCGGCGAGCACGTGCTCGACGACAAGGCGATGCCGCTGGACTCGCCCAAGGTCGTGGACGCCTCGCACGTGTCGGTGGTCGACGCCACCAGGGACACCGAAGTCGTGGTGCAGCTGACCATCCCCTCCCTGGACGCGTCGTACTTCACCCTGCGGGTGACGTTCCTGTGCACCGTCGAGGACCCGGTGGCGGTGGTCCGCGCGGGCTGGACCGACGCGGAGTCCCTGCTCACCGGCTACCTGCGCGGCCACCAGCGGATCTTCGAGGTGGGCCTCGACTTCGGCATCGACCGGATCAACGACGTGCGCCGCAAGATCAACGCCCAGGTCCGGGCGTACGTGACGCTCAGCCCGCCGGAGTTCACCGGCCTCGCGGTGGACCTGGCCAGCGTCGAGGTCAACACCCCCGAGGAGCTGGTGAAGTTCCAGGGCGCGCTGCGGGAGGAGCACCAGAAGCACACCGTCGACACCGAACGGCTCCAGAACACCCAGCGACGCAGCGACATCGAGCAGAGCCACAAGCAGTCCCAGGAGGTCGAGGAGGACGTCCACACCCGGCGGCGGGAATCGGCCCGGCGCGAGCACGCCCTCGACGCCGTCGAGCGGACCACCGAGACCGCCGGCGACCCGCAGCGGGCGCTCGCCCTCGCGTACGCGGCCGGGGAGATGACCGCCAAGGACTACTGGGAGGCGGTGAACCAGTTGCGCCAACAGGAGATCACCCAGGACCGCGAGGACTGGCGGGTCCGCGACGAGCACCGGCGGGAGCAGGACAAGGTGCGGTGGGAGGCCGAACGCGCCGACCAGGCGCAGGACGCCGAGCTGAAGCGGGAAGAGCTGCGGCTCAAGTACGAAGCCGAGATGCGCCGGTTGGAGATCGAGGCGGAGCACCGCAGGCGCGAGCACGAAACCCACCTCAAGGAGCTGGATTTCGGCCACGACCAGGCCCGCACGAAGTGGGAGGCCGAGCGGGCCGACCAGGTGCGCACCGCGGAGTGGGAACGGGAGAACCGGCAGCTGGACCGGGAGGCGACCGTGAAGGAGATCGAGGCGAAGCTCGACGTGATCCGGGAACTGGCCAAGCACGGCCACCTGGACACGGTGAACCTGCGGCTGGACCGGTTCGTCAACGACATGCTCGGCAACCAGGGCACGCCCGCGCTCGAAGCGGACGGCGGGCAGCGCCAGGCGATCGCCTCGCCCGCCGAGCCGCCCTCCGACGAGTCCGACGACAACGAGGACGCCGAGCCCGACGACGGCGACGACGGCAACACCAAGGTGGAGGAATGACCGACCTGCTCGACCGGCCCGTCGCGGACCGCGCGGTCCGCAGCTCGCTGCCCAACGACGTCGCCGTCGGCGCGCTGCGCCCGGTGCTACCGCAACGCGGCCCGGCCCGGCTGCTGCGCCGGCTGATCGGGGTCGACGAGGGCATCCTCGACTGGGTGCCGGAGGAACGGCCCCGGTACACCCGGCTGGGCCTGATCGTGGTCAACACCGGCCTGCTCGCGGGCGTGTCGATGCACATGGCGCTGGCGAGCGTGGTCGGGCACCAGTGGTGGCTGTTCCTGGCCGACCTGCTCTGGGCGACGATCATCGTCACCGCCGACAGCTGGCTGATCTCCAGCACCCACGGCGCGGCCCGGTCGTCCTGGTGGGGCACCTACCTGCCGCGCCTGGTGCTGTCCGCGCTGCTCGGCGCGGTGATCGCGGAACCGCTGGTGCTGTCGGTGTTCCACCAGTCGATCGACAACGAGATCCGCGAGTACCGCAAGACCGAGGTCGACAACTACGAGACGGCGCTCAAGCGGTGCAACCCGCCGTCCGGCGACCCGGCGACCACCCCGGAGTGCGTGGGTTTCCTGGTCACCATCAGCGAACGGCCGCAGGCGGTGAAGGACGAGCTCACGCAGGCCACCCGCAACCGGGACGCGCTCAAGACCAAGGTCGACCAGGCCGACGCGCAGCTGGCCGAGCTGGAGCGCCTGGCCCGGGACGAGTGCGCCGGACGCACGGGGCCGGGCCTGACCGCCGTGCCCGGCGAGGGTCCGGAGTGCACCCGCAACCGGGAGAAGGCAGACCAGTACCGCGCGGACAGCCAGGTCGACCGCCTGCACCGCGACCTGGCGGCGGCCGACCAGCTGGTGGTCGACCTGAACACCAGGCTGTCCGAGCAGAGCGGCAAGACCGAGCGCGCGGTCAACGCCGCCATCACCGCCGAGGTGGACGAGAAGCGGGCCAACCTGACCGACCGGGGAATCCTGGACGAGTTCGACGCCCTCGGCAGGCTCTCCGAGAAGCACGTCACCATCGCGGCTGCGCACCTGTTCCTGGCGCTGCTGCTGATCGTGCTGGACTGCCTGCCGGTGCTGAGCAAGCTCATGAGCAGCGGCACCGAGTACGACGCCCGCGTCCGTGAACAGCTCGACACCTCCGGCCGGCTGCACGAACGGCAGCTGCGGGCCGCCGAGAAGCGGGACTCGGTCGACTTCGAGCTCCAAGAGCACCGGTTCAACCAGAAGCTGCGCGCCGGCATCGAGGACATCGGCGGCGAGGACCGCTCGGCCAAGGAACGCCGCAAGATCGAGATGGACGCCCAGATCAACCGCCTCGCGGCGGCCCTGGAGAGGTAATCGGTCGGAGGCCGGGGATGGCGAAGGGTTTCTGAAGCAGTCGGGGCGAACCGGCCGCGCCGGCAGCTTCGTCTGCGAAGCCGATTGCTGCCGATTGCTTCCGTGGCCAGCCGGGCTGGAGAGTTGGCGGTGAGCCTCAAGCGGCACGGGTCGAGTCGCGCGGGGGAGGAGTTCAGCGCGGCGTTGTACGCGTGGCCCAGAGACACCAGGGAGATGCTGACGTGACTGCCTTCCCGTCGGGGCTGCCGGACGATCTCGATGACGTCGACGTGATCCGAGCCCACGACTGGAAGGCGTTCTCCTCGCTGGACCGGATGCAGAACCACTGGGCACGTCCCCAGTGGCCGTCCGGACGCCGGGCCTACTACTGGATGCTGCCGTTCGACGGCACCGAGCTGGTCCAGCTCGCCAAGCAGTGCCAGGCCCGACTGGACGCCCCCGGCTTCGACCTCGTACCCCTTGACGCCCTGCACATGACGGTGGGCCGGATCGGGTTCGCCGACGAGGCGACGCACGAGGTCGTGGATCGAGCCGCAAACGCCGCCCGCAGGCGGTGCCTGCGGCTGTCTCCGTTCTCTGTGGAGATCGGGCCGCTTGCCGGTTCACGTGGTGCGTTGAGGTTCAGCGTGTCCCCCTGGTCATCGCTGTTCCCCATGCACCAGGCGTTGGCGGACGCGGTGCGCGATGCGGTCGGCGAACGAGCACACATGGACACCCGGTATTTCCGGCCGCACCTGAGCATCGCCTACGCCAACACCGACGTGGCACTTCCCCAACTGTTTCCGGTGATCAACGAGCTGCGTGAGCTTCCTCCCGTCACCGCGACCGTGTCCGAAGTGGCGCTGGTGGAGCTGCGCCGGGAGGACACGGTCTATCGGTTCGACAAGCTGCTCGGTATCCCGCTCGGCCCGATATCGCCTGCTGCGGCCCGACGGAGTGACGCCCTGGGATAGCAAAAACCGCAGCAAGAGAGTGGTCTCACTGCGGTTCCGCGATGCGCGCTCGGCAGGATTCGAACCTGCAACCTTCTGATCCGTAGTCAGATGCTCTATCCGTTGAGCTACGAGCGCGTGCTATTCAATTATAACCGACCCTCAAGAGGCTCGGCCTTGCGGAGGCTCCGGGATTTGAACCCGGGATGGGGGGTTACCCCAAACCGCATTAGCAGTGCGGCGCCATAGACCAGACTAGGCGAAGCCTCCCGGAGCCCTGAGCTACGACGCATAGGTTACACAGGTCGGTGGCCCGGTAGCAAAACGCCCCCCTCGACAGGCTGTCCGCGCTGGTCAGGGCACGTAAGGGGGGCGTTCACCGGGGGTTCAGACTGACGGTCTGTGGTGTAGGTCTCCGCTGAATGTTCTACGGGGCCAGCGCCAGGAACGGGGTCAGGGCGTCCGGGTTGCGCAGCGCATCCCGGCTCACCGCCTTCTCCGGCGGGGTGCCGGCCAGGATCTTCTTCACCGGAACCTCGCACTTCTTGCCGTTCAGGGTGCGCGGGATCTCCGCCACCACCACGAACCGGTTCGGGACGTGGCGTGGGGACAGGCTGGTCCGCAGGGCCGACTTCAGGGACGGTTCCAGGTCCGCCAGCGCGGCGCCTTCCTCCAGGACCAGGAAGCACAGCAGCTCGCCGTCGGTCTGGCCCGCGCCCGACGTGTCGATCACCAGGGAATCCACCACGCCCGAAATGGCTTCCACCACCCGGTAGAACTCACTGGTGCCCATCCTGACCCCGCCCCGGTTCAGGGTCGAGTCGCTGCGGCCGTAGATGACCGCCGAGCCGCGTGGGGTGATGCGGATCCAGTCGCCGTGGCGCCAGATGCCCGGGAACGTCTCGAAGTACGCCTCGTGCAGCCGTGAGCCGTCCTTGTCACCCCAGAAGTACACCGGCATCGACGGCATCGGCTGGGTGATCACCAGCTCGCCCACCTCGTCGATCACCGCGTTGCCCGCCTCGTCGTACGACTCCACCGACGCGCCCAGCGCACGGCACGACAGTTCGCCCAGCCAGACCGGGACATCCGGGGACGCCGCCACGAAAGCGGTACACAGGTCGGTTCCGCCGGACACCGAGGCGATCTGGGCGTCCGCGCTCACCGCGTCCGCGATCCAGTGGAAGCCTTCAGGGGTCAGGGGTGCGCCGGTCGAGCCGACGGTGCGCAGCGCGGTCAGGTCGAACCGGGAGCCCGGCTTGAGGCCCTCCTTCAGGCACGACTGGATGTACGGCGCGGACGTGCCGAAGTACGTCACCCGGTGCTGTTCCGCCAGGTGCCACAGCACCGTCAGGTCGGGGTACGCCGGGTTGCCGTCGAACAGCACGATCGTGGTGCCCACGAGCAGGCCGGACACCAGGAAGTTCCACATCATCCAGCCGGTCGTGGTGTACCAGAAGAACCGGTCGCCGGGCCCCAGATCACTGTGCAGCGACAGCATCTTCAGGTGCTCCAGCACGATCCCGCCGTGCCCCTGCACGATGCCCTTCGGCAACCCCGTGGTGCCCGACGAGTACAGCACCCACAGCGGGTGGTCGAACGGAACGGGCTCGAATTCCAGTTCCGCGTCGGCGAAATCGGCCAGCAGCGAGTCCCACGTGACGACGCCGGGCAGCGCGCCGCCCACGTAGTCCACCAGCACCGTGGCCCGCAGCGACGGGATGTCCGACCGCAGCTGCTCCACGGTCGGCCGCACGTCGAACCCGCGCCCGTTGTACCGGTACCCGTCCACGGCGATCAGCACGGTCGGCTCGATCTGCGCGAACCGGTCGGCGATGGCGCGCGCCCCGAAGTCCGGCGAGCACGACGACCACACCGCGCCCAGCGACGCCGCCGCCAGGAACGCGATCAGCGCCTCCGGCGAGTTCGGCACCAGCGCCACCACCCGGTCACCGCGCCGCACGCCCAGCGACACCAGCCCGGCCCGCACGGCGGCCACCCGCCGACGCAGTTCGCGGTAGGTCAGCCGGGACGACCGGCCGTCCTCGCGGTGGAAGATCACCGCCAGGTCGTCGGTGTCGTGCCGCAACGCGTGCTCGGCGTAGTTGAGCGTCGCGCCGGGGAACCACTCGGCTCCCGGCATCACCCGCTCGGTCAGGACCGCCGTGGGCGCACTGCGGAACAGCACGTCGAAGTGCTCGGCCAGCGCACCCCAGAAGGCCTCCGGCTCGGTCACCGACCACTCCCACAGCCCGGGGTAGTCGGCGAACTCCAGGCCCTTCGCGGAGGCGAGCCAGGAGCGGAACGCGACCATGCGGCTCTCGGGGGCCTGTTCCGGGCGCGGACTCCACAGCAGCTTCGCCTCGCCGGCGACGGTGCCGGCACGGTTGTCGGTCATACTCCAGTTCCTAGCCCATCGGAGCCCGCGGAACCACAGTCGCCGACACACACCACACCGGTCGGGTCCGGTGGCCACCACCATCCCGGAACGCGGAACGGCCCGGCTAGTTCCGGCCGGCGGACGCCACCAGCTCGTCCACGGCGGAGGTCAGCCGCGCCGCGTCGGTCGGCGCGACCACCAGCCACGACTCGTTCCGCCGCACGAGGTACCGGCCGTCGGCCGTGTCCAGCCACGAGATCGCCGCACCGGTCGGGTGCAGGTAGCCGTTGCGGTTGCGGGCGATGACACCCACCTGGCCGCCGCCGCTCCGGGTGGTCACGGCGCGCATGAGGGTGTTCGCCTCGGGCTCGCGCATCCCGACGCGGCGCAGCACGTCCAGGAAGCCTTCACTGCCTTCGGCCACGCCGGCACGGCCCGCCGCGAGGTAGTCGTCCCACCGCACGTTCACCGAACGGCCGGAGCCGGGCGGCGCGGGCGGCAGGGTGGACACCGTGCGGGCGGCGAGCGCGGTCGGCCGGAAGCCGGTGACCTGGACGTGGTCGCCGACGCGGCCCGCGAACGCGCCGTGCCACGCCGCCGTGGCCAGGCCGCGGGCCTGCTCGCCGTTGCGGGTGAACACGACCTCCAGGCCGATCTCGAACTCGGCCAGGCCGCGCAGCACCCCGTAGAGCTCTTCGTCGGGCCGCTGCACGGTGCCCAGGCCGCGCGCGAACAGGTCGCGGGACGCGGTCTCGGTCAACCGCGCCTGCTCCTGCTGGGTGTGTCCGTAGTGCCGGGTGCCGAGCGGTACCGGGTGGGCGTCCTGGTGGACGGCCTGCCAGAGCAGGAAGAACTCCAGGGCGCTCAGCCGGAAGATCCGCTCGGTCACAGGCCGATCACCGGCGGAGCGGCCTTGCGGTCGACACCGAACACGTTGTCGTCGTCCTCCAGGTACCCGGGCCGGCTGCGCTCGTTGCCGCTCTGGCTCGCGACGGGCGGGGGCGCGGCCATCGGCGCGGCCCCGATCATGCCGCCCGCGTGCGGCGTGACCGCCTTCGGCGACTGGAACGTGCTGGTCACGCTGCCGGGGTTGGCACCGCCGCCGACCGCGGAACGGGCACCGGGCTCGCTCAGCGCGCTGCCGACCGAGCCGACCGGAGCCGCACCACCGCCGGCGACCGGCACCGGCATGGGGCCGCGTCCGCCACCGAAACCGCCACGACCGCCGCCACCACCACGACCCTGCTGGGACGGGTTGGTGTTGCCGCGATCGGTCGGGGCCGGCTGGCTCGGGTTGGACACGACCACCGGACCACCGGCACCGCCGTCGACGGGCGGCGCGACCGGGAGCGGCCGGACCGGCACGGGCGGCGGCGGCGCGACCGGGTTGGTCGGCGGGCTGAACGACGGCACGGTCCGGTCGACCGCGTACGAGTTCTGCTGGAACATCGCCATGACCTCGGCCGCCTGCCGGTGCGTGGCGTCGGCGGTGAGCACCGCGTCCACGACCGGCGCGGACACCGATTCCAGACCGGTGAACGGGCTGGGCGGCTGCGTCCGGAAGCCGAAGGTGCCCGCCGGGGCGGAGAGGTCGGTCGGCTCGCTGATCGCGTCGGCCATCAGCCGGCGCGCACCGAGGTGCGGCGAACCCAGCTCGGGCTCGGTGACCAGCGGCGAGCGGACGGCGGGCGGCTGCGGGGTGGCGACCGGAGCGGCACCTCCGCCGGCGGCGACCGGCTCGACCAGCGGCGGCGCGGGTGCCGGCGCGGGCATCTTCTCGCGCGCGGTCTGCACGTGCTGGATCTCGTCGCCGATGCACCTGGCCACGTTGTCGGCGTGGTCGCTGGTGTTCATGGCCCACTTCTCGACCGACTCCAGCGCCTCGCGCGCCCGGTCGGCCGAGCCGCCGGTCCACGCCTGCTGGGACTGCGAGAGCGCCTTCGCCAGCAGCTCCTGGACCTCGGTGAGGGCCTTGCCGACGGACGTCCACTCCGCCTGCGCGGCACCGGCCGCGTTCAGGTCGACGCCCGTGTGCACCATGTTGTAGAGGTCCTGGTGGGAGAACGCCATCCAGTCGACCTTCTGGCCGAGGTTGCTGGGCGGCGGCTCGGGCGGGTTGCCCTGGCCTTGACCGCCCTGGTTGCCCTGACCACCCTGGCCGCCGTGGCTGCCTTGACCGCCGTGGTTGCCGTGGTTTCCGTGCCCCTGACCGCCACGCCTGTTGTCGCTCACGAGCCCTTGACCTCCCCAGCCGCGTTGAAGGCGTCCGCCGCGTCGTCGTCGGCCTCTTCGAGGCGTCGCGCCGCCTTCTGGATCGTCTGCTCGACGTCGATCAGCACCTGCATGAATTCGCCGATGACCCACACCGCCGACGTGTCGTTGCCGACCGCGACCTGGTGCAGCCGGCGGCTGATCGCCTCGCCCACCCAGTTCTTGCCGAACTGGAGCTGCACGTCCAGGCTGTCGCGGGCCTTGGTGTGGACGGTGTCCACCAGGCCGCGCGCGCTGCTGATGAGCTTGAGCAGGTTCTGGATCGCCGCCTTGTCCAGGTCCAGCTTCTGCTGCCGGGCCGCCGCCGCTTCGGCGTCGGCCTTCGCGTGGTCGGTACCCGGCGCGCCGGGCTTGGTCACCTGGGTCGCCGGGTGGTCGGTCCCCGGGCCGCTCGCGCCGTCCTTCGCCGGAACGGGACCCGCCGCGCCACCGTCCGGCGCGGGGCCTCCGCTCGCCGGACCCGGCTGCGCCGAGCCGCCGTCGGGCGCGGAACCGGGGTTCGGCGCACCGCCACCGGGCACGGGAGCCGCGGCACCGACGCCACCATCAGGCGCAGGCCCACCGCCGGGCACCGAACCGGGAGTCGAAGCACCGACCCCACCATCGGGCGCGGGCCCGCCACCCGGCACGGAACCGGGAGCCGGGGCTTGCGGCACACCGACCGGGCCGGCGTCGGGAGCCGGGCCGGAGGACGTCGGACCGCCGTCGGGCGCGGAGCCCTGCGGTGGAGGGTTCGCCGGGCCGGCGGGGTTCACCGCCGCCGGCGGAACGGGCAGCACGCCGGTCGTCGCCGCGTCCGGGAAACCCGGGAGCACGCTCGTGGTCGCCCCGTCCGGAATCGGCGGGACGGTCGGCACCTGGGCCGCCGGCGGAACCAGGGTCGTCAGCACGTCCGGCGTGATCACCTGGGTGACCGACGTCTCCGGCACCGGCAGCGGTGCCTGGCCCGGTACGGGCTGTGTCAGTGGAACGGTGTACCCGTCGCTCATCATTAACCCCCTGCACCGCGGTGTTCGCCGCAGCCGCGCCGCGCGTTACCCAGCCGCGTCCGCAACGGCGTTCCGGACGAGACGCTCCCCATTAGATGTACCGGGTAGGCGGTCTGGTTCCAAGCCGCTGGAAAGACTCTCTACCGCAGGTGTGCGTCGAACCAGTTCAACGCGCGCTGCCAAGCCTCCGCGCCGGCGTCCGGTGTGGTGTCGAACCGGTGGCCGGTGTCGGTGAACCGGACCACGTCGGTCGCCACCGGGGCCGCCGCCGCCGCGTCGCGCAACTTGTCCACGTCGCTGAACGGGATCTCCTCGTCGTCGTCGCCGTACAGCCCCAGCCACGGGCACGCCAGTTCCTCGGCCACCTCCACCAGCGAAGGCAGCCCGGCCGACAACGGTTCCAGGATGCCACCGCCACCGACCGTGACGGCGGCGCCGATGCTTCGGCTTCCCGCAACCACCATCGCGACCGATCCGCCCAGGTCGAAGCCCATGACACCGAGTCGGTCGGCACTCACTCCGCGTTGTCCCAGCCAGACGAACGCCACATCGGTGTCGGCCAGCACGGAATCGCCGGACAGTCCGCCGACCCGTTCCGCCGCGTCCGCCGGTTCGTCCTCGGCGTCGTGGTAGAGGTGCGGCGCGACGACCAGCCACCCCTCGGACGCGAGCCCGCCCACCATCGCCCGGACGGTGTCGGTCACGCCGCGTGCCTCGTGCAGCACGACCAGGCCGCCGCGCACGACGTTCTCCGGCTCGGCGACGGTCAGCCGCAGCGTGCGGCCGTCGGTGAGCGAGATCGTCTCGGTGCGGGTAGGTGTCATGGCCCAACCCTTCCACGTGGGGGTGAACAGCAGTCAACGTGAGCAACCAGACGGCGGGTATGCCCCATCCGGGTCTTGAGCGGCTAACGTCCTGGTCAGAACCGGAAGGAGTCCTCGGATGACCGTGCGAACCCGCGCAGACCTCTCGGCGCTACCCAGTTACGTGCCCGGCAAAACCATCCCGGGCGCGATCAAGCTGGCCAGCAACGAGGTGTCGGCCGGACCGCTGCCCAGCGTGGTGCGGGCGATCTCGGACGCGGCCACGGCCGTGAACCGCTACCCCGACACCGCCGCCACCGAGCTGGTGGCACGGCTGGGCGACAAGCTTGGGGTCCCCACCGGACAGCTGGCCGTGGGCTGTGGATCCGTGACGCTGTGCCAGCAGCTCGTGCAGGCCACCTGCACCGAGGCGGACGAGGTGGTGTTCGCGTGGCGCTCGTTCGAGGCGTACCCGCTGATCACCCAGGTCGTCGGCGCGGGCCAGACCAGGGTGCCGCTGACCCCGGCACACGGCCTGGACCTCGACGCGCTGGCCGCCGCCATCACGCCCAGGACGCGGCTGGTCTTCGTGTGCAACCCGAACAACCCGACCGGCACGGCGCTGCGGCGGGCCGAGATCGAGCGGTTCATCGAGCAGGTGCCGGCGGAGACGCTGGTCGTGCTGGACGAGGCGTACAAGGAGTTCGTGGACGACCCGGACGTGCCGGACGGCGTCGAGCTGGCGAAGGCCCAGTGGGCGGCCGGGCGGGACAACGTGGCGGTGCTGCGGACGTTCTCCAAGGCGTACGGCCTGGCCGGGCTGCGGGTCGGCTACGCGGTGGGCTCGCCGGAGCTGGCCGAGACGCTGAACAAGGTCTACGTGCCGTTCAGCGTGAACGCGCTGGCGCAGGTCGCGGCCATGGCGTCGCTGGACGCCGAGGACGAGCTGATGGTCCGCTGCCGGGCGATCGTCGCCGAACGCGGCCGGGTGCGCGGCGAGCTCCAGTCCATCGGGTACGAGGTGCCGGAGTCGCAGGCGAACTTCGTGTGGCTGCCGCTGGGTGAGCGGACGGCCGAGTTCAACGAGCACTGCCTGGCGCACAAGGTGATCGTGCGGGCGTTCGTCGGCGACGGCGCGCGGGTGACCATCGGCGAGCCGGAGGAGAACGACGCCTTCCTGGCCGCCGCCCGGTCGTTCCCGCTGTGATGGCCTAACGGGTCAGGATCTGCACGATGGCCACGGCTCCCACCAGCACGATCACCGCGCGCAGCACGGTGGGTGGGAGCCGGCGGCCGACCTTCGCGCCGATCTGGCCGCCGACGACGGAGCCGAGGGCGAGCAGCAGCACGGCGTCCCAGGCCACGTCGGCGATGAAGATGAACAGCACGCCCGCGACGAGGTTCACGAACGCGGTGAGCACGTTCTTCAGGGCGTTCATGCGCTGGATGTGCTCGTTCATCAGCACGCCCATCAGGCCCATGACCAGCACGCCCTGCGCCGCGCCGAAGTAGCCGCCGTAGATCCCGGCGAGGAACACGCCGACCCACAGCGCGAGACCGCCGTGCTCGTGCCGTTCGCGTTCGGCGAGCTTGCGGTTGAGCCACGGCTGGAGGACCACCAGGACCAGGGCGATCGCGATCAGCACCGGCACGATCGCGGCGAACGCGTCGTCCGGCAGCACGGTCAGCAGCACCGCGCCGACGATCCCGCCGAGGATCGAGGCGGGCAGCAGCCGCTTGACGCGGGGTGCCTGGCCGACCAGTTCGCGCCGGTAGCCGAACGCGCCGCTGAGCGAGCCGGGCACCAGGCCGAGGCTGTTGGACACGTTCGCGGTGACCGGCGGGAAGCCGACCGCGAGCAGCACCGGGAACGTCACCAGCGTGCCCGAGCCGACCACGGTGTTGATGCCGCCCGCGAACACCCCTGCGACGACGACGAGCACCGCTACCAACGGCGTCACGGGGCACCTCCCACGGAAATTGGTTAGCGATGCTAACCCTCTGTGGGGTGGGGCGCGGTGCGGTGTCGCCGACACCACACCGCGCCCACGTGCTCGGCAGACCGGGCGGATGGGTCACGCCGTGCGGCGGCGTCCGATCACCCTTGTGGCGACACCGAACGCCAGCACCAACAGCCCGAGCAGACCCAGGCCGAAGACGCCCGCACCGGTCGCCGCGAGGCCACCTTCACCGCCACCGCCGCTCTCGCCGCTTTCACCGGCAGGCGGGTTCGCACCGGCGTCGCCGCCGGGGTTCGCGCCCGGCACGCCGTCCGGGTCGGCGACATCCGGTCCCGGTTCGACGTAGATGTCCACCGTCGGCCGGCCCCTGGTCACCTTGAACATCGGGTACGGGCCCCAGTCGGTCTTGAACCTCCACGGCCCCACCAGGACCGCGGTGTAGTAGCCCGTCTGCACGTCCGCGAACGTAAAGCGACCTTGGGCATCGGCGAACGTCCGCGCCACCGGCCGGTTGGTGAAGTAGTCCAGCAACACGATCTTCACCCCCGGCACGACGGGCGCGTCCTGACGGTTGCCGTTGATCACCTTGCCGGACACCGTCCACTGCACACCCGGCACCCGCGCCAGATCGGACGCCCACGGGTTGCCGTTCGCCGTGTCCGGCCCGAACGTGCACCACGTGCCGAACATGCCGTAGTCGGCCGCGCCGGCGGGCACCTGGTCCACGACGGTGAACACCCTGGTCGCACCGGCCGCAATCTCGACGCCCTCGCCGCCCTTCCAGCGGAACGGACCCCACTCGTCACCGTTGTCCGCCGACGGCAACTCGGCGCTGCCGCAGCTCGCCTTCGCCAGGATCGGTGCGTCGCCCGTGTTGGACAGCGTGATCGTGATCGCCACCGGGTCGGCCGGGCCGTACGAGTCGCGGTCGTACACCAGGGACGCGTGCAGCTTGTCCGACAACGGGCGCACCATGCGGTACTGGACCGTGGTCTCCTGGTTTTCGGTGACGACCAGCTCCGTCCTGCCGTGGCGCACCCACCCGGTGTTCCGGTCCTCCAGCCCCACCGCGTAGGTGCCGGTCGGGACGTCGTCCAGCCGGTAGCGGCCGGAGGCGTCGGTGTCCGCGGCGACCCACTTGCGCGGCGTGCCGCCCTCGAACGTGATGTGCACGCCGGGCAGGGCTTCGCCCTCGTCGTACCGGCCGTCCTGGTCGGCGTCGCCGTAGACGATCGCGACCGCGTCACCCTTCGGGTAGGTGACCGGGGCGCTCAGGGCGATCTCGTTGTCCGCGGGGTCGACGTCGCCGGACGCGTTGATCCGGCCCGTCAGCTTCACGATCTCGCCGCGCGAGTAGCGCAGGTCGCCGGTCAGCGTGACCACGTGCTCCTGGCCGGGCGCGAAGTCCATGCCCCGCGCCCACGGAGCCAGGTCGCCCCACGCGAAGCTGTCGTAGCGCAGGTCGTCGTTGCCCTGCCGGCTCTCGAATTTCACGCCACGCGCGTGGCCGGTGCCGGTGTTGGCGATCTTGACCGTCGCCGTCACGTTGTCCCGGATGTCGTAGGACGCCTTGTCGAAGCTCGCGGTGACCTTGATGTTGATCTTGCTCACGGAGGGGTCCTCGACCAGCGGGCCGTCCACGACGTCGAAGTGCCACCAGCCGACGCCGCCCGAACCCACCGTGAAGGTGAACGTGCGGCCGTCCTTCGGCCGGTACGGACCGAGGACCAGGGCCTCGTAGGGCTCGCGCGCGACCTGGAGGCCGTTGATCCGGAACTCACCGCCCGGACCGGTCTCCGTCCGCGCCACGACCGCCTTCGTCGTCGGGTCGAGCACGACCAGCTTCACGTTCTCCAGCGGCGTGGACGTGCCCGAAGCCGAGTGGTGCTTGACGAAACCGGCGGCGTCGCCGAGCGCGCCGAGTACCTTCGCGGAGTCCGACGAGCCGACGTAGCCGTCGGCGTCGGACCCGTTGTTGCCGAAGTTGCAGATCGCGTCGACGGTGCCCCGGAAGAAGGCCCCGTCCGGGATGACGTCCTGGACGGTCAGCACCCGGGTCTCGCCCGGGGCCAGCGTGACGCCGGGACCGTCGGGGTGCAGCGCCGCCCAGCCCGGCCCGGTGCCGTCGAGGACGTCGTCCCCCTGCCACGGGTCGCAGACGGCGACGATGTTCGCCAGTGGTTCCGTGGTCTTGTTGGTGAGCGTGATCCAGAGGCCGACCTGGTCGTTGCGCTGGTAGGCGTCCCGCTCGAACTCCATCCGCACGCCGAGCATGTCGTAGAGCGGCCGTGCGGTGGGCAGCCGCAGCTCGGTCGTCGTGTCGGGCTGGACGGTGAACCGACCGAACCCGGGCTTGATCGCGACCCTCGGGTCGTTGAGCCGGATGACGTAGGAACCGGTCGGGGCGTCCTCGAAGACGAACGCGCCGGTCGCGTCGGTCACCGCGCTCAGCGAGGTCTGGGGTTCGCCGCCCCACGCGTTCAGCCGCGCTTCCGGCCGACCTTCGCCGACGTCGTACTGCCCGTTGGCGTTGGCGTCGGTGTAGAGCACACCCGCGACCCGGCCCTTGCGGTAGCGGACGTCGGCCGTGGTCTTCGCCGCGTTGTCGGCGGGCGTCGGGTCCACGGCCGCGTGCTCGACCTGGATGGAGAACTCCGCCAGCTGGTTCTGGCTGTCCAACTGCCGTGCGACGACGTCGATCCGGAGCTGTTGGCCGGGTTCGAGGGAGTAGGTCTGGTCGAGCCGGTAGCCGCCGGACGCGAACTGCACGCTGCCGCTGTGGGTGAACCGGATGCCGTGGGCGTAGGCGTCGCCGACGTTCTCAACCGTGATCGCGATCGGCAGGTCCGACCAGGGCGTGTACTCGGCCCGGTCGAACGCCGCCGTGATCCGCAGGTCGGCCCCGGGCTGGGTTTCCAGCCCCGTTGGCATGGGCTGCGTCGGCGCTTCGGGCGTCTCCACCGGCGGTGCTTCGGGAGCCGGTTGGGTGCCGGGCACTTCCGTCGCCGGGGCGCTCGGCGTCTCGGTGGCCGTCGGCTCCGGGATCGGTGTCGTGGTCGGCTCGGCGGTGGTCGACGGGGCTGCCGTGACCTCGGTGTCGTCCGCCCAAGCGGGCTGCCCGCCCAATGCGACGGCGAAGGCGAGCACGCCCACCGTCGCCGCTCTGAACACTCTTCGGGGCGCGCGCAGGCGCGCGCCAGTTCCATTGGACACGAATGGCCCCCCACCCGAGAAATGACCCGCAGGCGGTCCCCGAGCCGCCCCAAAGGTCCCAGTAGCGAGGCAAACTACTGGATCGCCGATCGGTCGGGATAGACCCGGACGAAGCTCTTTACCGAAAAAGAAGCCGCAGCTGAGACGTAGTACGACGGTACGAATCCCACCTGTGCGACGGCGTCCGGAAAAGCGGTGCGGCGTCACGTAATGGCCCGCAGAAATCGGGCCACTGGGCCGATCGACGCAATCCACCGAAGCGGGACGCGTCCGTATGGAGCAGCACGGGGTTGACGGGCAGTCGGGTTCCGGTTTATCAAGATCGCACCACTCCGGGCTTTCTCTCGAAGTCGACACCCGGCGTCGGATAGTTCGGAGCCATCGATCCACCCCAGGGGGGACCTCAGCATGACTTTCTCAGCGCGCCGTGCGGCGCGAAGATGCCTCGCCCTCGTCGCGGCACTCGCGCTCACCGCGCCCCTGTCCGCCATCGCGTACGCCCAGGAGACCGACACCCCGGTCACCACCACCACCGAGGCTGCGCCGAGCACCACCACCGAACCCCCGGTGACCACCACCCCGCCGGCCGAGCCCGGCAAGCCCGAGCAGGCGGACACCCCGGCGTCACCGGCTGCCGACCTCCCGAAGCTGGAGATCACGGCCACCGTCGCCGCCGGGCCGTTCCTGCTCAACCAGCAGATCCCGGTCGAACTGACCATCGCCAACAACGGCGACACCGACGTCAGCGGCGTGAAGGCGGACGTCTTCAGCGCCTCTGGTTCCTCTTTCGTCGTCCTGTACACCGAGTGGGGCGAGCTGTCCACCTGGAAGGGCGCGGGCGTGACCGTGCCGGCCGGGCAGAAGTTCACCAAGACCGTGCACGGCGAGTACCAGCAGTGGTCCGGTGTCCCGCTGGCCCGCTTCTACGTCCAGGTGGGCACGAGCTGGGTCGACACGTTCGATCTGGCGATCCCGCTGCGCGACCCGGCGTCCGGCACCGACACCCTCGCCGGTCTCGTCTACGGCGACCGCAACGGCAACAACGCGCCGGACGCCGGGGAAGGGCTCGCGGGCGCGGACGTGCGGATCTACCTCATGGGCAATGCCCAGACCACGAAGACCGACGCCGAGGGTCGGTTCCGGTTCACGGACTTGCCGCTGCGGGTCTACTCGGTGTCCGTCTCCGACGCGCCGGGCGGCTGGGTCGTCCAGGACTCCTACCGGAATGCCGCGGTGGACGGCCAGGGCTCGGCCGCCGACCTGGTGTTCAGGAGCGTGCGCCCGCTGACCGACCAGCTGTCCGCGTCCATGCGGTTCACCCGGGACCTCTACAACGTCGGCGACCGAGCCGACATCGAGGTGACGCTGACCAACTCCGGGACCGCGGACCTGCCCGGCATCCAGGCGTTCTGCGACCGCAGCGGCGGCGAGGGGCCGGAGCTGCGGAACGTCGACCTGCGCGAACTCGGGCGGCCCGGCACGACGGTGCCGGCGGGCCAGACCCGCACGTTCACCATCAGCGGCGACATCTCCGAGGAGACCGCCCAGTACGGCGGGGTCGCCTACGGCTGCGACTTCGGCACCGGCGACGACCCCGGCGGCCACCCGGGCGCAAGCGCCCTGGCCAAGGTCCCCGCACCGCCCGCGACCCTGCGGATGGCCTTCTACCACGACCGCAACGGTGACAACACCGGCCGCGACGACGAGATGGTCGGCAACCTGTCGGTCGGCGTGAAGGACGCGATCACCGGCAAGCTGGTGGCCAAGGGACGCACCGACGCGCAGGGCCACGTCGTCTTCCAGGACCTGCCCGCCGGCCCGTACGAGATCCGGGTCTACGGCCCATGGAAGTTCAGCAGCGACTACGGGCACGTGCTGTTCGCCGGTTCCTGCGGCACCTGCAAGGGCGAGGCCTGGATGACCGTCGTCCCCGGCCCGGAGGTGCCCGAGGAGGAGCTGGAGCCCGGTGCCGCCGCGCCCGGCGGTGACACGGGCGGCGGTGCCGCGAACACGGGCGGGCTGGCCGACACCGGGGCGAGCGTGCTGGGCCTGCTCGGCCTGGGCGCACTGGCCCTGGTCGGCGGCGTCGGGGGGGTGGTGGTGCGCCGCTGGCGAACGGCCGCCCCCCGACGGCAACGACCTGACGCCCACGGGCGGCCCACCACTCGGTGGACCGCCCTTGGCAATCTCAGCGATGAACGCCGGCGGGTGCACTGGTTTGATCATGTTCGCGGGCCGCAGTTCGTCTTCGACGTCTCGGGACGCGATCAAACTTTCACGACCGTCACCCGGTCACCGCAGAGCATGGCGATGTCGTCGGGGTCGGAGGTGAGGACCGTTGTCGGTCCACGAGCGGACAGTGCTGTGGCGGCCAGCATCGCGTCGATGGCGTACTTGTGGCCGTGGCGGCCCGCTCGCTCCAGCAGAAGACCTGCCTGCTTGGCTATTTCAGCCGTAATCGGCTCGACGAACAGGCGGGAGATCACCCAGTCGAACGCCGGTCGATCGATCCGGGGGTGCACCACCTCGACCAAGGTCGCGGCGCTGGTGATCACCCGTTCGTCGGCAGCACGCGCTGCGGCCAGCCAGGTTGTCAGCTCACGATCACGAAGAACCGCCTTGGCCAATCCCTCGCTGTCCAGGACGAGGGTCACGCGGCCGTCCCCGCGCCGGAGCCGCGCGGTTCGTTGCGGAGCTGTGCGAGCTGTCGGCGCTTGGCTTCGATCTCCTCGGCGGTGATCGGCCCGTGTTCGGCCTCGGCGGCGGCGATGAGCTCGTCGAGGAGGTCGCGTTCGATCTGACGTTGAACGGCCGCCTCGATGTAGGCGGAGACGCCACGGTGACCGGCTCGGCCACGAACGGCACCGATGGTGCCACTGTGCATCGACACCGAGACGACGGTGGTGGGGCCTTCGCCGGGGAGCTGCTCGTCGGCCATGGGGCCATCTTAGCAAGACTTCTATTAATCAGGCTGTCGATCCCGCTCTGCGACTTGCTGTACCCGCCACCGGGAACTACCTTAGCTCCTTACTAGAAGTAAGCCTGTAAGGAAGTGGTCGGCATGCCCTCGGTCCCGATCTCCGATGAGGTCTTCGCTGCTATCCAGCGTCAGGCTGTGCCGCTGGTGGACACCGTCGACTCGGTCCTGCGACGGGTGCTCGGCCTGGACGCTGACCAAGAGCCCGGTAAAACCGGGAAACTGCTGCCGTTGCTCCGGGCCGGCGTGCTTGCACCCGACGACGAACTTGTCTGGCGCCGCACCCAGCTCGGCGAGGTTCATCAGGCCGTCGTGCTCGCCACAGGTTGTATCCGCTTGGCAGACGGCCGCGTAGCCACATCCCCCTCCGGTGCGTGTTCCGCACTGAGCAACACGAGCGTCGACGGGTGGGAAGAGTGGCGACGGGCCTCGGACGACGTTCGGCTGGACGAGCTGCGCCGGCAGGCAGGTATCCCGGTCCGCCGGCGGCAGAGCCGAAAGGGTGTCGGGGCCCAGCGCGCCGGCGACAGCTGATCTGGAAGCGCTGTGCGCGCCTATCCCGCACTCCACGGGGCGCTCCTGACCCGCCTGATCAGTTCAGAGGCCCAAGCGGAAGCGGAGGGATTTGCCCCCGGACGGTTGCCGTCGCACGCTCTCAATGCCGGCATTGCCCGGCTTGTTGGCGTAGCCGATGGCTCGGGTCCGGGCCGTGTGGGCGGCGCAGAGGTCGGTGAGCGGGCCACCGATCAGGGTGCAGTTCGACGGCGGGACCTCTAGCGACCTGACTGCCTGGTTGACGAGGTGCGGGTTCGGCTTCAGCAGTGCCGAGTGCGGCGACAGCCACCCCGATCCCTTCGCCGGCCCAGGCCGCCAGAGTCGCTCCATGACACACCGGCATACAGACGTGGCGGCTGCCGGAGTGGGACACTGAAGGCATGAGCGAACAGCGGACGCTGACCGCAGCGGTGCACCAGGAAGAGGACTGGTACATCGCACAGTGCCTTGAGATCGACGTGGCCAGTCAGGGCCGGTCGATCGAGGACGCGCTGACCAACCTCCGCGAGGCGGTCGAGCTGTACCTGTCCGAGGTGCCCGAACCCGAGGTCACCGCCACGCCGTTGGTGACCTCGTTCCAAGTGCCCGGCACGGCTGCGTGAGCCCGACCCTGTCCGACCTGCCGGTCCGAAAGGTCACGCGCGCGCTGGAGTCACTCGGCTTCCAGCACACCCGCACCAAGGGCAGCCACGCCGTCTACCGGCACACCGACGGCCGCACGGTCATCGTGCCCATGCACGGCACAGTCAAGCGCGGAACCCTCGCCTCGATCATCCGCCAAGCCGGCGTGACACCCGCCGAGTTCCTGGCCGTCCTGTAGCCCTTTCGAAACGAGGAGCGAAGGCTGCGAAGCGGTACATGCACGTCACCGCAGCCATGCGGGACGACATCGCCGGCAGGCTCAACGGGTTCCTGTGGACCTCGAATGAGACTGGAAAATGAGACTGGAACGCCAGTGGGGGGCGCACCCACCCGGGGGGCCGCCCCCCCGGGGG
>CBHFOL010000079.1:0-25859 GCA_965995405.1 uncultured Saccharothrix sp. | reverse complement strand
GCATCTTCATGGCGGTGCGGCGCGAGTCGCGGTTCCCGATCTCGGAGATCCTGGCGCAGACGCCGCAGATCCCGGACGGCTGCCAGTGGGGCATCTTCCTGCGCAACCACGACGAGCTGACGCTCGAAATGGTCACCGACGAAGAGCGCGACTACATGTACGCCGAATACGCCAAGGATCCCCGGATGAAGGCGAACATCGGCATCAGACGGCGACTGGCGCCGCTGCTGGAGAACGACCGCAACCAGCAGGAGCTGTTCACCGCGATGCTGCTGTCACTGCCGGGTTCGCCGGTGCTCTACTACGGTGACGAGATCGGCATGGGCGACAACATCTGGCTCGGCGACCGGGACGCCGTCCGCACCCCGATGCAGTGGACCCCGGACCGCAACGCGGGGTTCTCCTCCTGCGACCCGGGGCGGATCTACCTCCCGGTGATCATGGACCCGGTCTACGGTTACCAGGGCCTGAACGTGGAGGCGAACCTGAACAACCAGTCTTCCCTGCTGAACTGGACCCGTCGGATGATCGAGGTGCGCAAGCAGCACCACGCGTTCGCGGAGGGCGACTTCACCGACCTGGGCGGCTCGAACCCGAGCGTGCTCGCCTACCGCCGGCGGTGGCGGCGTCCGGACGGGCACGAGGACATCGTGCTGTGCGTGAACAACCTGTCCCGGTTCCCGCAGCCGGTGGAGCTGGACCTGTCCGAGCACCGGGGCGCGCGGCCGGCGGAGCTGACCGGCGGCGTCCGGTTCCCCACCGTCGGCGACCTGTCGTACCTGTTGACGCTGCCCGGACACGGCTTCTACTGGTTCCAGCTGGTCGAGGCGGGCGACGAGGGCGAGGCGAGGTGAACGCAGTGACCGAACCGCACGACCTGGTCGACAAGGTCGTGACCGAACTGCCCGCGTGGCTGCCCGCGCAGCGGTGGTTCGGCGGCAAGGACCGGCCGGTGCTCGCCGTCCGTCCACTCCGGACGGTCGTGCTGGGCGCGGACGACCCGCTGCTGGTCCACCTGGTCGTGGAGGTGGAGCAGCCGGACCGGCGCGAGCCGTACCAGCTGCTGGTGAGCGACCTGGTGGAGAACTACGACGCCACCGCCGATCCGGAGCTGGCCGGGCGGCTGCTGGACCTGATCGCGGCGGGCGCGTCGGTGGACGGGCTGGTGTTCCGGCACGAGCCGGACGTCGAGTTGCAGACCGGGTTGCGCGGGCGGCTGATCACGTCCGAGCAGAGCAACACGTCGCTGGTGTTCGGCAGCCAGTACATCCTCAAGCTGTTCCGCAAGCTCACGTTGGGAGAGAACCCCGACCTGGTGCTGCACCGCGCGCTGCACCGGGTCGGCTGCGAGCACATCGCGCAGCCGCTGGGCTCGATCACCGGCTCGCTGGACGGCCGGGACACCACGGTCGGGATGCTCCAGCAGTTCCTGCCGGACGCGGTGGACGGCTGGGCGATGGCCACCACCAGCGTGCGGGACCTGATGGCCGAGGGCGACCTGCACGCGGACGAGGTGGGCGGCGATTTCGCGGGTGAGGCGCAGCGGCTCGGGCAGGCCGTGGCGACCGTGCACGGTGACCTGGAACGGGCGCTGGGCGTGCAGCACGCGGACGCCGACGACATGGACCGGACGTTGCGGGCCATGGTGACGCGGCTGGACTCGGTGGTGGCGGCGGTGCCCGAGCTGCGGCCGTACGTGCCGGCGCTGCGGGCGGCGTTCGAGCAGGCCCGGGACACCGCGGACGCGATCGCCATCCAGCACATCCACGGCGACCTGCACCTCGGCCAGGTGCTGCGGACCGTCCAGGGCTGGCTGCTGATCGACTTCGAGGGCGAGCCCGGTGCCCCGGTCGCCGAACGGACGGCACTGCGCTCCCCGTTGCGCGATGTGGCCGGAATGCTGCGATCCTTCGACTACGCGGCCCACCAGCTACTTGTCGGACAACCTGAGGACCACCAGTTGACGGTGCGGGCGCTGGAGTGGTCGCGGCGCAACCGCGCGGCGTTCGCCGAGGGCTACGCGGAGGCGGCGACGGACTCGGTGGGCGATCCGCGCGGGCACGGGCACCTGCTGCGGGCGTTCGAGCTGGACAAGGCGGTGTACGAGGTGGCCTACGAGTACGCGAACCGGCCGGAGTGGCTGACCGTGCCGCTGTCGTCCATCGCCCGCATCACCGGAGAGGGAACACGATGACCGAGGACGTCGACCGGCTGCTTTCGGGGTCGCACCACGACCCGCACTCGGTGCTCGGCGTGCACCACCTGCCGTCCGGGGAGGTGGTGGCGCGCGCGCTGCGGCCGGGCGCGTCCGCGGTGGCGGTGCTGGCCGGTGACAAGCGGTTCGAGCTGGACCGGGTGGCGGACGGGCTGTTCGCGGGCGAGCTGCCCGAGCACCCCGGCGACTACCGGCTGGAGGTCGCCTACCCCGGTGCGACGGTGGAGGTGGACGACCCGTACCGGTGGCTGCCCACCGTCGGGGAGCTGGACCTGCACCTGATCGGCGAGGGGCGGCACGAGCGGCTGTGGGACGTGCTGGGTGCGCATGTCCGTTCGTACGACACGGCTTCCGGTGCCGTGACCGGGGTGTCGTTCGCGGTGTGGGCCCCGACCGCGCGCGGCGTGCGGGTGTGCGGCGACTTCGACGGCTGGGACGGGCGGGCGAACCCGTTGCGCTCGTTGGGTTCCTCGGGCGTGTGGGAGGTGTTCGTCCCGGGCATTCCGGTGGGCACCCGGTACAAGTTCCGCATCCTCGGGCGGGACGGCGGCTGGCACGAGAAGGCCGACCCGATGGCGTTCGCCACCGAGCCGCCGCCGGCGACCGCGTCGATCGTGACCGAGTCCCGCTATGAGTGGGGCGATGCGGAGTGGGAGACCCTGCGTGACGCCACGCAGTGGGTCAACGCGCCGATGAGCGTCTACGAGGTGCATCTGGGGTCGTGGCGTCCGGGGTTGGGGTATCGGGAGCTGGCGGACGAGTTGGCTTCGTACGTGGTGGACGCCGGGTTCACGCACGTCGAGCTGATGCCGATCGCCGAGCACCCGTTCGGCGGCTCGTGGGGCTACCAGGTCACGTCGTACTACGCCCCCACGTCCAGGTTCGGCTCGCCGGACGACTTCCGGCACTTCGTGGACGTGCTGCACGGCCACGGCATCGGCGTGATCATGGACTGGGTGCCGGCGCACTTCCCGAAGGACTCGTGGGCGCTGGCCCGGTTCGACGGCACGGCGCTGTACGAGCACGAGGACCCGAGGCGCGGCGAGCACCCGGACTGGGGCACGCTGGTGTTCGACTTCGGGCGCAACGAGGTGCGCAACTTCCTGGTCGCCAACGCGCTGTACTGGATCGAGGAGTTCCACATCGACGGCCTGCGGGTCGACGCGGTGGCCTCGATGCTGTACCTGGACTACTCGCGTGCGGAAGGCCAGTGGCTGCCCAACCAGTACGGCGGGCGGGAGAACCTGGACGCGGTGCGGTTCCTCCAGGAGTTGAACGCGACCGTCTACAAGCGACACCCCGGCGTGGTGATGGTGGCCGAGGAGTCGACCGCGTGGCCCGGCGTGACGAGGCCGACCCACCTGGGCGGTCTGGGATTCGGGTTCAAGTGGAACATGGGGTGGATGCACGACACGCTGCACTACCTGGCGCGCGAGCCGGTGCACCGGTCGTTCCACCACAACGAGATCACGTTCTCGCTGGTGTACGCGTGGAGCGAGAACTTCGTGCTGCCGCTGTCGCACGACGAGGTGGTGCACGGCAAGGGTTCCCTGTGGCAGCGGATGCCCGGTGACGACTGGAACAAGGCGGCCGGGCTGCGGTCGCTGCTGGCGTTCATGTGGGCGCACCCGGGCAAGCAACTGCTGTTCATGGGCGGCGAGTTCGGCCAGCAGGGCGAGTGGTCGGAGTCCCGTTCGCTGGACTGGCACCTGCTGGAATCCCCGTTCCACGCGGGTATCCGGGAGCTGGTGGGTGACCTGAACGGCGTGTACCGGGTGTCGCCCGCCTTGTACAGCGCGGATTCCCGGCCGGAGGGGTTCGAGTGGATCGACGCGAACGACTCGGCGGGCAACGTGCTGAGCTTCCTGCGGGTCGGCGAGGACGGCTCGGTGCTGGCGTGTGTCGCGAACTTCGCCGGGATGCCGCACCACGACTACCGGGTGGGGCTGCCGTCATCCGGCCCGTGGCGTGAGGTGGTGAACACGGACTCGGCGGACTACGGCGGTTCGGGCGTGGGCAACCTGGGCGGGGTGGAGGCCGAGGACGTGCCGTGGCACGGCCGACCGGCGTCGGCCGTGCTCCAACTGCCCCCGGCGGGCGTGCTCTGGCTCATCCCGGAGTAGAACTGAGCGCCACCGACCCGCGGTCGATTAGGATCGGATCATGGTGCTGTCCGACGACGAACTCGAAGCCCTGCTCTCCGACCTGGAGGCGGATCGGGTGGAGCGCAAGGAGTCGGCGGGAAACGCGGACAAAATCGGGCAGGCCATCACAGCATTCGCCAACGACCTGCCGGGGCACCGGGCACCGGGCGTACTCATGGTCGGGGTCCGGGACAACGGGAGCCCGGCCGGGACCGAAATCACCGACCAGTTGCTCCAGAACCTCGCCTCCTTCCGCGATCAGGGCAACATCCTGCCGCCGCCGTCCATATCCGTGCGGAAGGTCCTGCTCAACGGCCATGCGGTAGCCGTGGTCGAAGTTCAGCCGAGCAATTCCCCACCGGTCAGGTACAAAGGCCAGGTGTGGATCCGGGTCGGACCCCGACGCGGTGTGGCGAGTGCCGACGACGAGCGTCAACTCAACGAACGACGCCGCTCAATGGACCTCCCGTTCGACAGTCGCCCACTGTCCGGCGCAACGCTGGACGACCTCGACCTGACTCTTTTCGAGAATCTGGTCGTGCCATCGCTCGTTCCGCCGAACGTACTGGCCGCCAATGGCCGCACCGTGCACCAACGCCTCGCCGCGTTGCGACTGACCTCTCCGGACGGAACGCCGACCGCCGCCGGGATCATCACCGTCGGCAAGGATCCGACCTCCTGGCTGCCGGGTGCCTGGGTCCAGTTCCTCCGCGTCGACGGCCGTACATTGGCCGATCCGCTGCACGATGAAAAACGCCTGGACGGCCCGCTTCCGGAAACACTGCGCCAACTCGATGAGATACTTGCCCTGAACATCAACACCGCGATCGACTTCACCTCGGGCACCACCGAGACACGGATGCCCGACTACCCGATAGCGGCCCTGCAACAGGTTGTGCGCAACGCCCTGATGCATCGGAGCTACGAGCACACCCACGCTCCGGTGCGGATCACCTGGTACGACGATCGGGTCGAGGTGGTCAGCCCCGGTGGCCCGTTCGGCGCGGTGACGGTCGAGAGCTTCGGCAGCGGAATCACCGACTACCGCAATCCCACGCTCGCCGAGATGATGCGCGGCCTCGGCTACGTTCAGCGCTTTGGTGCCGGAATTCCGGTCACCCGATCCAGTCTGAACTACAACGGGAATCCAGACCCGGAGTTCGTGTCAACAGCTTCCTACGTTGCAGTGACCTTGCGGAGTCGACTGTGAACGCTCCTGTAGTCGCTTTCTTCAACAACAAGGGCGGGGTCGGCAAAACCTCGCTCGTCTACCACCTCGCATGGATGCTCGCCGACCTGGGTCACCGCGTCGTCGCCGCCGACCTGGACCCCCAGGCGAATCTGACGTCGGCGTTCCTCGACGAACACCAACTGGAAAAACTCTGGGTGCAGGACACCTCACACCAGACCATCTGGGGTGCCATCCAGCCGTTCCACACGGGAGAAGGCGGAATCACCCGACTAGGCCCGGTCCGCACCGGCGAGGACCGACTGGCGCTGATCCCGGGGGATCTGGCCTTGTCCGCGTTCGAGGACGACTTGAGCGCCGCGTGGCCGAAATGCCTGGACGGCGACGCCAGGTCGTTCCGAGTGATATCGGCGTTCTCCACCGTGCTGGACCAGGTGGCTGCTGATCACGGAGCCGACGTGGTGCTGGTCGACGTCGGTCCGAGCCTCGGTGCGATCAACCGTGCGGCACTGATCGCATCCGACTATGTCGTGATACCGGTCGCCCCGGATCTGTTCAGCTTGCAGGGGCTCCGGAACCTCGGACCGACGTTGCGCGCGTGGCGCTCCGGGTGGCAACAGCGACTCGCCGCGCGGCCCACGGCTGTGCGGGTGACGCCAGCCGGCGCCATGACCGCGCTGGGATACGTCGTGCTCCAGCACGGAGTGCGCCTCGACCGTCCGGTCAAGGCGTACCAGCGTTGGATGGATCAGATTCCGGGCGAGTTCCGGTCCTCGATACTGGGTACGGATGGACCGATTCCGCCCATCACCTCGGATCCAGAGTGTCTGGGGACGCTGAAGCACTACCACAGCCTGATTCCCTTGGCCCAGGAAGCACGAAAACCCCTCTTTGCGTTGACTGCCGCCGACGGCGCGTTCGGTGGCCACTTCAAGGCCGCCCGGGATGCCTACGGACACTTCCGAACGCTCGCCGAGCGAATCGTCTCCAGGATCGGGTGACACCGCCACGTGTACGTCTTGGCACGACCCCCGGCGGGCGTGCTCTGGCTCATCCCGGAGTAGCGCCGGAGCCGTCCGCGGGCACCGTCCAGGTGCGGCCTTCGTGCTGGTAGGCGACGGTGTGGTCGTCCGGCCACACGGCTTGGTCGTCGATGCTGCGAGTCTCGGCGAGCGGGGTTTCCGCCATCGTCGCCAGGTCCAGCACGTGCAGCCGCCACGGGCCGGGCGACACCCGCTTCTTGAACGCGAGCCGGGTGCCGTCCGGGGACAGCGACGGGCATTCCACGTTGTCCCGCAACGCCTTCGCCTCCCACGTCCGGTAGTCGGCGGTGATCAGGTGGGTACGGCCCCGGCTCGCCGCCGTGGCGTAGAAGCGGGAGTCGTCGGCGGTGAAGGTGACGCCCCAGAAGTTCAGGTCCGGGGCGTAGTAGCGCTGCCCGTCGATGGTCAGCGGGATGTCCTCGATCGACTTGCGCAGCTCTTCCGTCGAGGTGTCCAGCAGTCCGGTCCGGGTGGAGAAACCCGTGGTGTTGTAGGAGTCGCCGGACACGAACACCGTCCACGACACCATCCGCCCGCTCGGCGACACCTGGAGCCGGCTCGGGACGCCCGGCAGCGAGTGCCGGATCTCCCGCCCCCGCAAAGAGACCACGAGCTCCACCATCGGCGGCAGACCGGGCAACGCGCTCAGGCACGCCGACGTGCCGCCCGCCGCCGAACGCCGAACACACCCGTCCGCCGCCTCGGCCGCCCGACCCCGCGCGTGCCACACGTACCCCGCAGCCGCCAGGATCAGGACGACAGAGGCCGCAACACCGACGCGCCAACCAACACGGCGGCCAGTGCCACCAGCGACACCGTCAACGCCGTCGACACTCCCCAGATCGTCCACATCGCTCCAAAAAGGACAGAGGAAACGAGTTTCGCCAGCGCCTGACCGGTTTGCAGCACCGCCATGCCACTGGTCCGCAGTTCCGAAGGCAGCAACGGCCCGGCAGCCGCCATCAGCACGCCGTCGGTGGCCGCGTAGAACAGCCCGTGCAACGCCAGCACGACGAACACGTTCACGTACGGCGTCAGCAGCAACCCGAACGCCGCCGCCAAGGCCACGTGCCCACCCAGGAACACCGGCCACCGCCCCACCCGGTCCGCCAACCGGCCCAACGGCACCGCCAGCAGCAGGTACACCGCCGCCGTCCCCAAAGCCAGCAAAGGAAAGTGCACCGCGTCCAGCCGAAGTTCCTGTTGCAGCAACAGATACAGGAACCCATCCCCGACGGCCACCGCGCCGAGCAACCCGGCCCACCCGACGACCCGCCGGAACTCCGGCGTCCACAACGCTTTCAGCTCAAGCTTCCGCACCGCCAACGGCGAACGCCGGTCCCGGACGAGCACCGCCATCAGCACGACACCCAGCACCGCGAAGCAGAAGCTGACGACGAACACCGCGTCGTACGACCCCAGGCTCGCCCACAGCACACCCATCGCCGCCAGCGGCCCGATGAACGCGCCCACCGTGTCCATCGCCCGGTGCACGCCGAACGCCCGGCCGAGCGCGTCCGGCGTGCTGCTCAACGAGATCAGCGCGTCCCGGGGCGCGGTCCGCAGCCCTTTCCCGGTCCGGTCCACGGCCAGCACGCCACCCAGCGCCACCGGCGACGACGCCACCAGGAACCCCAGCTTCGCCGCCGCCGACAGCCCGTACCCGGTGAGCGCGACGGCTTTCCGCCGCTGCCACCGGTCCGCGACCGCGCCGCCGGCCAGCCGCACCACCGCCGTCACCCCGGAGTAGAGCCCGTCCAGCACACCGAACTGGAACGGGCTCAACCCGAGCGCGACCACGAAGTACAGCGGCAGCACCGCCGTCACCATCTCCGACGAGACGTCCGTGACCAGGCTGACCAGGCCGAGCGCCAGCACGTTGCGGGCCACCCGGCCCCGGTCGCCGGATACCGGGGCCTGCCGCGCGGTCGCGATGTACATCAGTGGCAGGTGTAGGTCGGAGTGCTGTCGATCGCCTTCCCGTCCAGGCCCACGAGCTGCCAGGAGTAGGTGTTGTCGGTCAGCGTCAGCTTCAGCACGCCGTGCACCGACTTGGCGAACTCGGTGACGGCCGGGTTCGCCGACACCTTGTACAGCGGTGCCCCGCCACCGCCGCCGATCACCGAACGCGTCCCGTTCGGGTCGGCCTGGCCGCTCGCGTTCAACGGCTTGAACCGCTCGTAGTGGTGGTCGTGGCCGGACAGCACCAAGTCGGTCTTGTTGGCCACCAACGTCTCCCAGAGCCCGGCGCTGCTGGTGTTGTTCCCGTGGTCACCGGAACTCCAGCGCGGGTGGTGGAAGTACGCCGCCACGCAACCCTTGCCATTCGCCGCCAGGTCCCGCTTCAGCCATTCCAGCTGCGCGGAGCCGGGCTTGCTGGATTCGTTGGAATCCAGGGCGATGAAGTGCCAGTTGCCCTGGTCCCAGGAGTAGTAGGTCTTGCCCTGCGGAGTGGCGATGGACCCGAAGTAGCCCTTGTAGCCGGCCAGCGGCGGGTCGGAGTAGGTCTCGTGGTTGCCGGGCACCGGCTTGGTCTTGCTCTTGAACCGGCCCCAGGTCTTGTCGTAGTAGTTCTGGAAGTCCGACAGGTGGGCGTCGTCGTACTGGTTGTCGCCCATGGTGATCACCGCAGCCGGGTTCATCCGCTCGACCAGCTTGGCGGTCTTCGGGTGCACGCACGACGAGTCGCTCTCCAGGCACTGCTCGGCGATGTCGCCGGCGGCGGCGATCACGAACGACCCGCCGCCCGCGCCCGTAGTAGCCCGGACCTGGTTGCTCAGTGGCGACGTGTTGCCTGCCGCGTCCCGCGCCCGCACCAGGTAGTCGTACCCGGTGCTCGGCGCGAGCCCGTTGTCGGTGAACGTGGTCCCGGTCGCGGAACCGACGACCACGCCGTCACGCAGCACGTCGTACCCGGTCACCCCGACGTTGTCGGTGGCCGCGTTCCACGCGAGCGAGGCGCTGTTGGCCGACGTGCCGGTGACCCGCAGCGAGCCGGGCACGGTCGGCGGAGTCGTGTCGCCTCCGCCGGGCCGGACGCCGAACACCTCCAGTTCCCACAGCGAGTAGCCGTAGGAGGTGGCCCGTGCCGTGCCGAATATCCGCAGGTAGCGGCCGGAGCCCTGGAGCCCGTTGTGGTCGTCGGAGTCGCCGTCACCGGTGGTCCGGCTGCTGATGTCGGTCCACGACGAGCCGTCGGCGGACAGCTGGACCTTGTACTTGGTGGCGTACGCGGCTTCCCAGCGCAGGCGCACCCGGTGCACTTCGGCGACCGCGCCGAGGTCGACGGTGAGCCACTGGGGGTCGATGCCGGGCGCGCTGGCCCAGCGGGTGTCGGCGCGCCCGTCCACGGCGAACTGGGCGGCGAGGCTGTTGTCCTCCACGGACGAGGCGGTGGTGGGCCTGCCCTGGGAGAGCAGGACGTCGACGGGTGCGCTGGCGGCGGTGAGCGGCTGCGCCACCAAGGCGAGCACGGCCACTGCGGCCAGGGGTGCGACTCGGCGCACGGGTTCTCCCTCACGATCCGGGGCGGCGGCTCAGGAGGAATAGTAAAGAAACTTTCCTTACAGTAGAGGAGGCTAACGGCACCCCGGCCCGACCGTCAACCGGAAACCTCCGCCCCCGAAGCCGGCCGGAAGTGGTCGACAACGCCCCTGCAAGGGTCCGGAGGCGGCACAATGGTGCGATGCGGCACGCATCGGCTCGGCTGATCATGCTGGTCACGGCGGTCTCGGTGACCCTGGTGGCTTCCGGCTGCTCCCAATTGGTCGCCGGACGCCCGGTGGCGGGCAAGGTCGTGGCGAAGGACGGTGTCGACCCGAGCTTCATCCGGGGCACCGACGGCGGGCCGATCGACCGGCTCGCGGCCACCGCCATCACCGACATCGACAAGTTCTGGGAGGGCGCGTTCCCGGACACGTTCGGCGAGAAGTGGAAGCCGCTGGAGGGCGGCATCTACTCGGTGGACACGTCCGACCCGGCCGCCAAGCCGCCGCCGTGCACCGAGAAGGCCAGCGATGTGGAGGGCAACGCGTTCTACTGCCCCAGCGCCGACGCCATCGCGTGGGACCGGGCCGCGCTGCTGCCCGTGCTGAAGGACGGCTACGGCGACGCGGCCGTCGTCATCGTGCTCGCGCACGAGATGGGGCACGCCGTGCAGCGGCGGATGGGCATCACGCCCGAGGCCGAGCGCCGCAACCCGGAGAAGTACCCGACCATCCTGACCGAGGCGATGGCGGACTGCTTCGCGGGCAGCTTCACCAAGTGGGTCAACGACGGCAGGTCCGAGCACCTGGACATCGGCTCGGACACGCTGGACTCGGCGCTGGGCGCGCTGACCACGTTCCGCGACCCCGTCGGCACGTCGCCCAACGACCGGTCCGCGCACGGCAACGCGTTCGACCGGGTGTCCGCGTTCCAGGACGGCTACCAGCAGGGCACCAAGTTCTGCGGCGCGATGACCGTGCAGAACCGGGCGTTCACGCAGCAGGCGTTCACCAGCGTCGACGACCGGGACCGGGGCGGCAACCTGCCGTTCGCGGAGATGCTGGAGAACATCACGCCCGACCTGAACGCCTACTACGGGGCGCTGGTGACGGCCAAGGGCAAGACGTGGACCCCGCCGAAGTCCACGCCGACCCAGAAGGAGCCGAACTGCGCCGGCGACCAGGGTCCCGTCGCGTTCTGCCCCAAGGACAAGTCGGTGGAGGTCGAGGTCGCCGAGAAGCTGCCGGAGCTGCACGCCAAGCTCGGCGACTACGCGACCGGCGTCCTGCTGGCGTCCCGGTACGCCCTGGCCGCGCGGCAGGCGATCGGCAAGGACGTGGAGGGCGACGACGCCGCGGCGGGCGCGCTGTGCCTGGCAGGGGCGTACACCCGCGAGGTGTTCACCCGCCAGCAGGGCTTCGGCCTGTCGCCGGGTGACCTGGACGAGGCGGTGAAGGTGCTGCTGGGCTACGACTACGCGGCCCGCGACGCGTCCGGCAAGTCCGCGATCGACCCGGGCTTCAAGCGGGTCGACGTGTTCCGCAGCGGCGTGTTCGAGGGTGTCAAGGCGTGTGGGCTCGGATAGTTCCGGTCACATGGCCGGCACCGGACAAGTAGTGTGCGCCGGGACGGCACTGATCGGATGGGACCAGGACATGGCTCGACGGGTGTTCACGGCCGCGGCGATCGTCGCGGTCGCAGCGTTGGCCGGGGGCTGTGCGCAGCCCGTGGACGGTCTGGCACGTGCCGTGAAACCGGACGTGTCGAAGGTGTCGGGTCTCGACATCACGACCGGTGACAGCGGTGCCAAGCCGGGCGTGCCGGACGCCGACCTGCGGGTCGAGAACGGCGACGGCGGCCAGATGGACCGGCTGGCCATCAACACCCTGGCCGACGTCGAGGAGTACTGGTCGGAACACCTGCCGAAGAACTTCGACGGCAAGAAGTTCGACCCCGTCCAGCGCCTGGTGTCGTACGACTCCAACGGCACGGGCGTGGAGATCTGCCGCACCAACACCAAGGGCGTGGCCAACGCGTTCTACTGCTCCCTGGACGACAGCATCGCCTGGGACCGGGGCGAACTGCTCCCGATGCTGGACGACGCCTTCGGCCCGATGTCGGTGGTCACGGTGCTGGCGCACGAGATGGGCCACGCGATCCAGTACAAGCTGGGCGCGCAGGGCGGCGTGACGCAGGCGACCCCGTCGATCATCAAGGAACAGCAGGCCGACTGCTACGCCGGCAACTTCTTCCGCTGGGTGGCGGAAGGCAAGTCCAAGCACTTCCGCATCTCCACCGGACCGGGCCTGAACCAGATCCTGGCCACCATGTTCTTCATCCGCGACGCGGCGGGCACGTCGGCGGAGAAGCAGGGCGCGCACGGCAGCGCCTTCGACCGGGTGGCCGCCTTCCAGTTCGGTTTCGCGGGTGACCCGAAACGTTGCGCCCAGATCGACGAGCGGGAGATCAAGAGCCGGATCACCCAGCAGAAGTTCGACTCGAAGGACATCGACACGGGCCAGGGCAAGGGCAACCTGAAGGTCGACGACAAGCGCTTCCTGGACCTGTTGGAGCAAAGCCTCCGCGACGCGTACAAGCAGAGCGGAGCGACGCCCCCGACGTTCAAGCTGGGCGAGCCGTCCTGCACGGATGCGAAGGAAACCAGCCCCGCGTCCTACTGCCCGTCGACCAACACGATCTCCATCGACCTCCCCGACCTGGTCAAAATCGGCACCCCGCCGAAACGAGGCCAGAAGGGCGGAATCGGCGACTTCGCGGCCTTCGCCGAAATCGCCTCCCGCTTCGCGCTTTCCATCCAGAAAGCGACCGGCTACCCGCTGGAAGGACCGGCGGCGGGCCTGCGCACGGCGTGCCTGACCGGAGCCTGGGCAGGCACCACAACGGAATCCTCCGCACGGCTCAGCCTGTCCTCGGGCGACCTGGACGAAGCAGTGGCGGAACTACTGGCCGACAAGAGCCTGATCGCCGCGGACGTCAACGGCACCGTGGTCCCCTCGGGTTTCGCCCGAGTAGAAGCCTTCCGCGACGGCTTCTACCAAGGCTCCGGCCTCTGCACCCGCAAATACTCCGGCTGAACACAACAGGCAGGCAGCCTGCGCAATCGCGCATACCCCTGCCTGCCTGTTTGTCATCCTCGGCAGCCTGACCGGCCGGAAAGCACCGGCTAGAAAAGCGCGCTGGCCAGATTCCGCCGGGCCTTGGCCACCCGCTCGTCATCCGCCGGGAACAGCTCGAACAACCCCACCAGGTGCTCCCGAACCTTGTCCCGATCCTCCCCGAACACCCGCCGCACGGTATCGATCAACCGCGCGAACGCCCGCTCCACGTCCTGCCCGGCCAACTCCGCGTCAGCCGCAGCCAACTGCGCGTCCACGTCATCCGGATTGGCATCCGCCGCGGCAACCGCGTCCGAGGTCAACCCCTCGGCCCGAGCCGTGAACCGAACCTGGGCCAACGCCGCCTTGGCATCGGCGTTCCCCGGCTCAGCCGACAGAATCGCCTCATAAGCAGCCTCAGCCGCCGCAAAATCCCCCTGCTCGAACGCCTCCTCGGCAGCCACGAACCGAGGATCCTCCGGCACCTCGGCGGCAACCTCACCGCCGCCCGCGGCCTCAGCCGCCCGAATCCCCGGCAGCCGATCGCGCAACGCGTCCAGCAACCGGTTGATCCACTGGGCGAACTCGGCCTCCGGCAGCGGCCCGGCGAACGCGTCCACCGGCTGCCCGGCGGCCACCGCCACCACCGTCGGCACGGACTGCACGCCGAACACCTGCCCCACCCGGGGGCTGGCATCCAGGTCGACGCGGGCCAACAGCCAGGCTCCGCCGCCGGCGCGGGCGGCACGTTCCAGGATCGGCGACAGCTGCCCCGCCTCGGGGCTCCACGACGCGGTCAACTCCACCACGACCGGGACGTCTGCCGATCGCTCCACGACCGACTGGAACGTCGCCTCGGTGACGTCGAGCACCCAGGGACTGGGACCGCCGCCATCCGAGGAGGCGGCACCGGCGGTCGGCGGGGGTGCGGCCGGGCGCTGACGGGCGGCGTCGGCCCGTGCCTTCAACGCGCCGAGGTCGACAGCCCCGGACAACGCGGCGGACAGTGCTGCGGTCTTTCGAGGGTCTGGCCTTGTCACCGTTCCATCCTGGCACGAGCACCCGAGTCCACGTCGCGCGACCGGCCGGGCCGGTCGTATCCACGTGGCTCCGGTCTCACTCCGTGCACGTTCGAGCCCACTCCGCGCGGCTTCGATCTCACGACGTGAGCACCCGCACGGGATCGATCCCCATCGGGTTCGTGCGCATGGCCTCGTTCCGACGCCCCAACTCCAGCGCGATCCCAGTCATCAGCTCGGCAAACCTGGCCGTCTCCCGCGCCCCCAGCGCCCGCCACGGATGGACGGCGGCCTGATCCGTACGACGCTCGACTTCCTCCCGCAACGCACGCCCCTCGACCGTCAGCCCCCGATCGAACAGCCCACGCTCCCGCAACGAGTCCTCCGCGACGCCCCATTCCTCGTCGCTCCACCCACGAGCCTGCTTCAGGTACCCCGAATCCAGCCCGTGGTCCGCCCCGAACAGCACCAACGTCTCACAAGCCCCGAGATCCAAGGCGACCAGTGCGGCGATGTGCCCGTCTCCCCGCGACTCGCGGAGGGTCGTGCACGCCTGCCACAACGCCAGATGCGGCTCCCCCGGCAACGGCAGGGCCGCGTTCGCCGCCCCCAGCACCCGTCCGACCAGCGGCACCTCGGCCGCCGCCTGAACAGCCAGCTCAGCGGCCTCGGCGAGGTCCGCCCCGTCGACGGCGAGCATCCGTCGCAACGCCCCGTCCACCCCGCGCAGCCGCGCCGCCAGGAACTCCTCCGGTGAGGCGACCTCCCAGGCGTCCGGCAACGCCCGGCGCACCATTCGCGGGTGGAAACTGAAGAACGCGGCGGTCACGGTCTCCGGAGCCGCCGCGCCGAGCGGCGCGGCGCGCATCCCGAAGTACCCCATCCAGCCGCCCTTGCAGCCGAGCTCGTCGGTGACGGCGCGGGACTCGGGCGTGAAGTAGGTGACGTCGTGGTAGGTCTCGAACCGGAGCCACAGGTCGCGCGCCGAAGGCATGGTCACCGGCCCAGAATAGTAGGACGTCCGACCATTTACCAGATTTCCAAAGGCTACTCGTCGGCGTCTGGGACACCAGACGAAGACAAGTGCTGTTCCACCCGCTCCACCTTGGCCCGCAGCTGCCCCGTGAACCCGGGCCGGATGTCGGCCTTCAGCACGAGGCCAACCCGGGGAGCCCTGGCCTGGACCGCCTCGGTCGCCTTGCGGACCACCGCCATCACCTCGTCCCATTCCCCTTCGACCAGCGTGAACATCGCGTTGGTCTCGTTGGGCAGCCCGGACTCCCGCACCACCCGAACCGCCTCCGCGACCGCTTCCGCGACGCTGTCGGACTCCCCGCCGAGCGGGCTGACACTGAACGCGACGAGCACTGCTGCCTCCTCCTGGCCGGGTACCCACTGGTAGCTTCGGCGGCATGACGTCCCAGCCGCTCCCGTTCGACCCCATCGCGCGCGCCGCCGAGCTGTGGGAGAAGCGGATCGGACCGTCGACGTCGATGGCGGCGGTCACGAGCGTCATGCGAGTACAGCAGATCATCCAGTCCGCCGTGGACGCCGCCCTCAAGCCGCACGGGCTCACGTTCGCCCGGTTCGAGGCGCTGGTCCTGCTGACGTTCGCGCGGACCGGGAGCCTGCCCATGCGGGTCATGGGCGAGCGGTTGCAGCTCCACCCGACCAGCGTGACCAACATCGTGGACCGGCTGGAGGCGGACGGGCTGGTGCGGCGCAACCCGCACCCCACGGATCGACGGACCACGTTGGTGGAGATCACCGAGGCGGGGCACGCCCGACGGGAAGCGGCCACGGAGGCCGTCGTCCAGGTCGAGTTCGGGTTGCGCGGGCTCACCGAACGGCAGACGGAACAGCTCACGGACCTCTTGGTCAAGGTGCGCCGAGCCGTGGGGGACTTCGCCGACTAAAAGTAAAGCGGTGGCTTTTGCCTGGCAGGATCAGCCAGGCTCTCCGGTTGTGCGAGAAGTCGTGGCGTTGGTGACGGTCGGCGGTCGGTACGTCGGGCCTGCTCCACGGTTCACCGTGGATAGTCCTTGGTGGAACGACGTCGAACCGGTCGTGGAACGGCTTCGCTCTTTGATCGGGGTTGACGTGGCCGTGTTGCGGCTGGTGTCGACCACCGGGTCGGGGATGCGCGACGGTCGGGTGGTCTACCAGGTCGAAACGGCTTCAGCACCCAACAACCTGTCCACTGTGGACAATCACGAATTCCCGGACGACCCGCTTCGGATGCCCTGGGCCCGACCTGGTGGACCTGCGGAGCTGGTCGACTGGGTGGCCGGAAATGTCCGGTGCTCAGGGCCTGCGGTTCAGGTCAAGACCTGGAACCTGTCGTGCCTCTACCGGGTGCCGACCGAGGATGGCGTTGCCTGGGCGAAGGCGTTCCCGCCGTTCATGGCCGACGAGGCCGAAGTGATCGCGATGGTTTCTGCGGTGGACTCTTCGTTGGTGCCTCGCGTGTTGGCTTCGGGTGCACGGCGGGTCCTGCTGGCCGACGCGCCGGGCAAGGATTGCTGGCAGCCCTCGGCAGAGACGATCGAGCGGATCGTGCCGCGCTGGGTGGCGGTGCAGAACGCGTTGGCCGGGCCGGCGAGACTGCGCACGAGGAACGTCACGATGCCGGCGTTCGGGCTGCCGGACACGTTGCTGCACGGCGATTTCCACCCCGGGAACTGGCGGTCCGGCGGGATGGTCCTGGACTGGGGTGACGCGCACTGGGGGCATCCCGCGCTGGACGCCGCCCGGCTGATCGGGTTCGTCGGACCGGAGATCGGGGCGGTGGTCGAGCGGGTGTGGGCCGACGCCTGGCTGCGGCATCGGCCCGACAGCGACCCGTTGAGCGCGTTGCGGCACGCCCGGCCCGCTTCGCATCTCGTCGGAGCGTTGGTGTACCAGGAGTTCCTGGACAACATCGAGGAGAGCGAGCGGGTCTACCACTTGGGCGATCCGGAGCGTGAGCTTCGGATGGCCCGGGAGTTGGCGGTTTTCTAGTCGGCGGGCTGGGTTTCCACGAGCTTGCCGTTCTTCTGGGCCCAGCGCTCGAAGAAGATCGTGCCGAACGGCGGGATGCTGGCGACGAGCGCCCAGACCGTGGTGCGGCGGTCCCAGCGGCTCGACAGCATCAGGGTCACCAGGACGTAGCCGACGAAGATCAGGCCGTGGATCGGGCCGAAGATCTTCACGCCCAGGTCGTTGTTGACGACCACGTACTTGAAGAACATGCCGAGCAGCAGGCCGGCCCAGGACACGGCTTCGGCCAGCGCGAAGAGACGGAATCGACCTACGGGGCTGGTGAGCATGTCACCCATTGTGGTGAGTGACGGTGCTCACCCGGCACGGGGGTGCCCCCGGCCGGGTAGCCGGGGGCACCGTTGTCGCATCCGGTCAGTCTTCCCAGCGGAAGACGCGGGCGGCGATGAAGCCGACCACCAGCGTGAAGGCGATCAGTACCGCGGAGGGCAGGAGCAGGGCTTCGGCTCCCTTGCCGCGGACCAGCACGTCCAGCATCCCGTCGTTCATGTGACGCAGCGGGAAGGCGTTCGACACCGCCTGTAGCCACGCCGGGGTGCTTTCCACCGGGAAGAACGTGCCCGACAGGAAGGCCATGGGCAGGGTGATGATGTTCGCCGCGCCGCTGGCCGCTTCCTCGGTCTTGCAGAACGCGCCGACCAGCATCCCGATGGAGAAGAACGCCGTCGTGCCCAGGATCAGCAGCGGGATGGCGAGCCACCACTGGCCGGTCAGTTGCAGACCGAACGGGGGTGTCAGGGCCACCGCCACGAAGGCCACGCCCTGCGCCAGCGCGGTGCCGATGCTGACCAGCAGGCGGGAGCTCAGCACGGCCATCGGACTGACCGGGGCCAGGCGGATTCGGCGCAGCACCTGCTTCTTGCGCCACGACACCAGGGTCAGGGCCGCGCCGAACACACCCGAGATCGCGACCGCCCAGGACAGGATGCCCGGGGTCAGGTACTGGATCGGCTTGAGGGAGGCGTCTTCGACCGGCTTCGCGTCGAGCTTGAACGTCGGCGGGGAGTTGGTGGCGGCGAGGTTCACCTTGTCCACCACGCCCGCGACGATGCCGACCACCGTCTGCGCCTTGACCTGGTCGCTGGCCGCGAACGTCAGCTCGATGTCGTTGCCCTTGACCGCGACGAGAGCCGGCAGGTCGCCGTCATGGACCTTCTGGCGGGCGGTGTCGGCGTTGTCGTACTTCTCCAGCTCCAGCGCGCCCGTCTTGTCCAGCGCGGTGATGACGGGGCCGTCGCCGACGATCGCGATCTTCGTCTTGTCGTCGCCCTTGTTGCCGAACAGCAGGCCGAATACGACCAGGAACATCAACGGGAACAGGAAGACGAAGAACAGCGTCATCTTGTCGCGGAGGAAGCCCTTGACCATCGCGATCGACAGGCTCTTGAACGCGGTCATGCGCGGTACTCCCGTCCGGTCAGGCCGAGGAACACGTCCTCCAACGTGGCCGTCCGCACCTGTAGGCCGTCCAGGGTGCCGCGCTCGGCCAGCGCCGACAGCACGGGCGCGGGCTTGCGGGTGGAGATGGTCAGCGAGACCTCGTTCTCCTGCGCCTGGTCGACGCCGGGAAGCTCCTTCGCGTCGGCGAGCGGGAGTACGCCCTTCTGGAGCACCACGTGGGTGGGCGCGTCCAGGCCCCGCACGAGCGTGGCCGGGGCGTCCATGGCGAGGATCTTCCCCGTGTCCATGATCGCCACCCGGTCACAGAGGACCTCGGCCTCATCCATGTAGTGCGTCGTGTAGATGATGGTCTTGCCGCGCGCCTGGATCGCCCGCAGGACGTCCCACAGGTTGCGCCGCGCCTGCGGGTCGAGCGCCGCGGTGGGCTCGTCCAGGAACACGATGTCCGGGTCGTGCACCAGCGCGCACGCGATCGACAGCCGCTGCCGCTGCCCGCCGGACAGCTTGTTCTCCTGGACGTCCGCCTTGTCGCTGAGCCCGACCAACTCCAGCATGTCGACGGCCTTCGCGGCGGTGACGCCGTAGAGGGAGCCGAAAGTCTGCAACTGCTCCTTCGCGGTCAGCTTCTCGAAGAAGCTGGACGCCTGGAGCTGCACGCCGATCCTGGGCAGCAGCTTGGTGTTGCGCGGCCACGGCTGCTCGCCGAGCAGCGTCACCGAGCCGGAGTCCGCCTTGCGGAGGCCCTCCACGATCTCCAGCGTCGTCGTCTTGCCCGCCCCGTTCGGCCCGAGGATGCCGAAGAACTCCCCCTCGGCGACGGTGAACGAAACCCCGTCCACCGCTTTCAAGTCGCCGTAGTGCTTGCGGATGTCCGCGACCACCACGGCTGGTATCCGTGCCCCAGTCATGGCACGGAACGTAGACCGTCCCCGAGGATTCGGCAGGCGGACTCAGGGTTGGCCGCGACCAAAGTGAACAACACTCGATACTTTTGATGGCTGTTGTGGTCGCGCTGAGTGTGGACTTGCCCGCGCACTGTGAGGACGGGTGAAATCGATCACTGGGAGGGTGATGGTGGTGCGTCGTCCGGGGAGGTGCCCCACGTTGCCTCGGCGGGGTCGGTGGTCAGGATCAGGTCGAGGATTGCGGATGTGCTGAGGGTTTCGTAGTCGAGCCAGATGTGGTGGTGGGGAGTCGTGTCCAGGGTCGCGGACTTGATGTATTGGAGGTTGGTCGGGTCGGCGTTGGCGGTGATGGTGGTGGTGTTGCCGTCGGCGTGGTGGATGGCGGCCCGGGTGAAGCGCGGCGCGTGCAGGATGAAGTGGCCGGTGCCGGGGACGACCGGGTAGAGGCCCAGGGCGCTGAAGAGGTACCAGGCGGACATGGTGCCCAGGTCGTCGTTGCCGGTGACACCGTTGGGGGCGTTGACGAAGAGGGTCTGCGCCGCGCGGTTGACGGCCGAGGTCTTCCACGGTTGGCCGATCAGGGCGTACATCCACGGTGCGTGGAGGTCGGGCTCGTTGTTCGGGTTGTAGCGGAACTGGTCGTAGTAGTCGTAGGGGCCTACCACCCATTTTTCGCGGACGGTTGCGGACGGGGCCGCTACCAGGTCGTCGTAGGCGAAGAAGTCGTCCAGGCGGGCGGCGGCCTTGTCTTTGCCTCCCAACAGGTCCAGCAGGCCCGGGACGTCCTGTTGGATCAGCCATTGGTACTGCCAGGCGGTGGCCTCGTGGAATCCGTCCTTGCCCTGTGGGGTGTACGGGGTCAGCCAGTTGCCGTCGGCGGTCTTGGGGCGGGGGAAGCCGGTGAAGCCCCGGTCGGTGACCGTGGTGTCCCAGACTGTCCGGTAGCTGTGGGCGCGTTGGCTGAGGACCTCGGCGTCTTCGTTGTGGCCCAACGCTCTTGCCATGATGGCCAGGGCTGCGTCGGCCAGGGCGTATTCGAGGGTTGCGGATGCGCCGTGGCGTGGGTCTACATCCTGGCCCTTCTTCGGGAAGTCCTTGTCGAACTGGACGAAGCCGTGTTCCAGGTAGGACGGGTTGCCCGCGCGGCCTTCGAATCGGGAAGTGGTCGACGGGACCTGGGTGGCGTTCTGGATCAGGGCCGCGTATGCCTGGTCCACAAAGCCTTCCAGCGCGCCGAACCGCCACAGGTCCACCAGGAACGGGGTGACCGGGTCGCCGGTCATGGTGTTGGTCTCCTGGTTCGCGTACGCCCAGCGCGGGAGCCAGCCGCCCTGTTCGTGGATCGCGAGGACCGACCTGGCGACGTCCTTGGCGCGGTCGGGGCGCAGCAGCGCCAGGAGTTGGTTGTGGGTGCGGTAGGTGTCCCACAGGGAGAAGTACTCGTAGTAGGTCCAGCCCTCGGCGGTGTGCACCCGGTTGTCGAAACCCCGGTACCGGCCGTCGATGTCGTTGCCGGTCAACGGTTGCAGCAGCACGTGGTAGAGCGCGGTGTAGAAGACGGTGCGGTCGTCCGCGTCGGTCGTGTCGATCTCGATCGAGCCGAGTTCGTGCCGCCACGCGGTCTGCGCGGCGACGCGGAGTTCCTCGAACGTGCGGTTGCGGGCCTCCACCAGGTTCCTGGTCGCGCCTTCCGCATCGACGTGGGAGATCGCGGTGGCGACGGTGACCGGGTCGCCGCCGGCGAACCTCACCCACTGGCCGCGCAGACCCTCGCCGCCGTCCGGGCCGCCCCAGTTGCCGGTCTCGGCGAACGGGCGGTCGAACGTCGTGGTGAAGTACGTCGTATACGGCTTGCCGCCGCAGAACGCCTGCGCGGTAACGGTTCCGGCCAGCGTCCGGTCGTCCACGACCCGGATCGCGCTGCCGGACACCGGTTCCTTGTCGTTGGCCTGCCCGACGTTCACCAGCACGTACGGGGTCGCGCCCGGCGGGAACGTGAAGCGCTCGACGCCGGTCCGGGTGGTGGCGGTGGCCTCCACGGTGATGCCGGACGCCAGGCGCACGCGGTAGTAGCCGGCCCGGCCGATCTCGCCGTCGTGGGTGTAGCCGACGCCGTAGCGGCGGTGGTCGAAGGTGTCCGGCAGGGCTTTCGCGGGCAGGATCGACACCAGGCCGCCCTGTTCCCAGCAGCCCGCGCCGGACAGGAAGAAGTGGCCGAAGCCCCGGATCACCGGATCGTCGTAGCGCCAGCCCGCGTAGTGCGACCCGATCGGGCTGGAATGGGCCATGCCGAACGGCGCGGACGCGCCCGGGAACGTGTTGCCCTCGTCCTTGGTGCCGATGAACGTGTTCACCGACTGGGCCGGATCCGTCTGCGCGGTCACGGGAATCACCATAGCGGCGAACACACCGCCCGGGTGGCCGTACTTCCGGCTGCCACCCGAGCGGGTGTCACAGGTTCAGGCGACGCCGATCGCGAACACGTGGAATGTGCCGCCACTCACCGAGGACGGCAGCGTCACCGATTGGACCTGCTTTCCCTGCAATGGAATCGGCGCGGTCGCGAAGACGAACACCTTGAGCGGCTGGGGAGTTCCGCTCGAACTGTTCCGGTACGGCGTGGTGGCCACGATCCGGTTGTCGAACTGCGGCGGCGCGGACGGGTTGCCGCCCAACGCCCAGTCGGAGAAGCCCACTTGGACGGCCTCGGTGGTGCCGTCGGCGTAGTTGACGGTGAGCGTTCCGGACGCCTTCCCGCCCGCACCACTGCCCAACAGCGCCAGCTTCGTGCCCGTCGCGTTCACCGTTACGGTCTGGCCGCTGGTGTTGACGTTGTCCGCCTCGCCCACCGGCGACCTCGGCCACGTGTACTTGATGCCGTCCTGGGTGACCGTCGCACCGGGGGTCAACCCCTGTTCCCCCAACGCTTTGCGAGAATAGCTGAAGCCGCCGCCGTCGAAGTTGCCGATGGCCTGGTTGTCGTCCGGCGAGGTGCCGATGTTGTTGAACGCGGCCCGCAGGCTGGCCGGATCGGCCACCAGCACGGAGATCGTGCTGGTGCGGCCGTTGGAGAAGGTCACCGGGATGCGGTGGGTCTGTTCGACGGCGTCGGCGGCGACCGAGATCGTCACCTTCTGCCCCGCCTTGTCGCCGGGCGGCACAGTGACCTCGGCGCTGGTCGGCGTGACGGTGATCCCGCCGGGTGGCTGGGCGAACCAGCCGATCTTGCCGCCCTTGCCGGAGAAGTCCTGCGCCCCGATCGTCACCGTGCCGGTGCCGCCGGCGGGCAGCACGAGGCGTCCGGGCTCGATGAACGCCTGCTGCCCCACTTCGCCGTCGCGGAACGACGGCGGCGCGTCGGCCGGGCCGGTACCCCACGTAGTCGGCTCGGCGGCCAGCTCGAACTCGACCGTGCCGCCGTTGGCGACGAACGACTCGGGCAGCCAGGTGCGGGTCTGCGCCCGGCCGTTCAGCTTCAGGTTCGCCACGTGCTTGCCGGCGCCGGACGCCTTGATCACCAGCGGCTTGCCGTTGGGCCGGGTGATCGTGACCTCCGGGAACAGCGGGCTGTTGACGACGAGTTCGGCGCGACCGGGAATCGCCGGGTACAGGCCGAGCGCGGCCCACACATACCAGGACGACATCTGGCCGAGGTCGTCGTTGCCCATCAGGCCGTTCGGTCCGGGGCCGAACAGCTCGTCGACCGCCTTCCGCACCACCGCCTGGGTCTTGGCGGGCGCGCCGGCCCAGTTGTAGAGCCACAGGGTGTGCATGATCGGCTCGTTGCCCAGGAACGCGTACGGCTCGTCGGGGCCGGCGTTCAGCTTGGTGAAGAAGAAGTCCAGCCGCTCGCGGACCTTCGCGTCGCCGCCCATCGCGGTGAACAGGCCGCGCGCGTTGTAGGGCACCATCCAGGTGTACTGGGCGGCGTTGCCCTCGACCCAGTTGTCCCGGTTGCCGGGCGAGAACGGCTCCACGAACGAACCGTCGGGGTTGCGGGCCTGGGTGTAGGCGGTGGCCGGGTTGAACACGTTCTGCCAGTACTGGGCGCGTTTCATGAACGTCTGCCAGGTCGCGCCGTCGCCGAGCCGGCGGGCCAGTTCGGCGATCGTGAAGTCGGCGGTGGTGTACTCCAGCGTCGTCGCGGGCGCGCCCCAGACGCCGGTCGTGCCGACCGGGACGTAGCCGATCTCCTGGTACTGCTTGAGACCCGGGCGTTCCTCGTAGCCCAGGGTGGGCTGGGTCGCGCCGCGCAGCATCAGCAGGAGCGCCTTGGCGGCGTCGAAGTCCTTGGCACCGAAGGCGTACGCGCTGGACACCATCACGTGGTACGGGTCGCCGGCCATCATGCCGGTGAAGCCGTTGGCAACCGTCCAGCGGTCCCACGCGCCGCCTTGCTCTGCGAACAGCATCATCGAACGGACCATGTCCGCCGATTCTTTCGGCGCGAGCAGGGAAAGCAGCTGCATCTCCGACCGGTAGACGTCCCAGCCGGAGAAGTTCGTGTAGATCGGGTGGCCCTTGTCGGCGGTGTGGAGCCGACCGTCGAAGCCCGGGTAGCGGCCGTCGGCGTCGGAGAACACGTTGGGCTGCAACAGGGAGTGGTAGAGGGCGGAGTAGAACGTGGTGCGCTGAGCGTCCGTGCCGCCGGTCACCTGCACCTGGCCGAGCCGGTCGTTCCAGGCTTCGCGGGCCGCGGTGTGGATGTTGTCGAACGACTTGGCGACGTTCTCCGCCTTGAGGTTGTTCTTCGCGCCGTCGATCGAGACGAACGACAGGCCGACCCGCATGGTCACGTCCGGGTCGGCGAACGTCACGTAGCCGCCGCTGCCCGGACCGGACACGGTGGTGTCCAGCGCGCCTACCGAACGTTCCTCGTGTTGCGCGGCAAGGGTCTTGCGGGCGTCGCCCAGGTCGCCCTTGCGCGGGGATCCACCGCGTTCACTGGTCTTGCCCGGGGTGACCGAGCCGTTGCGCCAGGTGCCGACGGACTCGAACGACTGGTCGAACTGGGCGTGGAAGTAGATCCGGTAGCGGTGGTCGGTGCCGCAGAACCGGCCGCTGGTGGCCCAGCCGCTGATGGTGTTCGCGCCGATGGTGACCTCGGCGTCGTCGGTGCCCGCGATGGAGCCGGAGGTGTTGACCAGCAACGTGGACGTCGCCCCGCCCGGATAGGCGAGTCTGCCGATGCCGGTGCGCTGGGTGACGCTCAGCTCGACCTTCGTGCCGCTGTCCAGGGTCACGCCGTAGTAGCCGGGGGTGGCGGATTCGTTGGCGTGCGAGAAGGTCGAGACGTACCGGTCGGGGTCGGCGGCGGGGGAAGTCGTCACCTCGCCGACGAACGGCATGATCGGGATGTCCTGGTACGTCGAGCATCCCGCGCCGGACAGGTGGGTGAGGCTGAAGCCCTTGATCCGGTGGTCCTGGTAGTAGTAGCCGCCGTGCTGGCGGGTCACCGTGTCCGGGCTCCACTGCACCATCCCGAACGGCACGTCCGCGCCGGGGAAGTTGTTGCCCGCCCCGCCACCGGTGCCGTGATCGGGTCCACCCGGCTGGGTGCCGACGAACGGGTTCACCCACCGGGCCAAGTCGTCCGTCTGCGCCTGTGCCGCGACCGGCTGGACCAACGCGACTACTACGGCCGCCACCGTCGCCAGTGCTGTCTTCACGAGCCCTCCTCGGATTGACAACGCTGTCTTGTCTCGAATCCAGGGCATCCAGTAGCTGCATACTTGCGGAGAGTGTCAGGGGTGAGTCAAGGTTGTGGCCTACTGTTGTCCGGTTCGAGACAGGCCGAATCATTGACATCAGCAGGTGGTGGGTGTGTGATTCGCGGACTATGACAACGTTGTCCGCGACCGGGCCCCGCAAGGTGCGTCGCGCCACCATGAACGACGTGGCGCGGCTGGCGGGTGTCAGCATCAAGACGGTCTCGCGCGTGGTGAACGACGAGGCGGGGGTGCACCCGGCGACGGCCGAACGGGTGCTCGCGGCGATCGACCAATTGGGCTTCCGGCGCAACCTGAGCGCGCGCAACCTGCGCCGCGGCTCGTCCACCGGCACGGTCGGCCTGGTGCTGGAGGACGTCGGCAACCCGTTCTACTCCGGCGTCACCCGGGCGGTGGAGGAGATCTCTCGGCTGCGCGGGCGGCAGGTCATCACCGGGTCGTCGGACGAGGACCCGGTGCGGGAACGGGAACTGGCGCTGGAATTCTGCTCGCGCCGGGTCGACGGCCTGCTGATCGTGCCCGCCGGCGTGCAGCACGGGTACCTGGTGCCGGAGATGCGCGCGGGCACGCCGG
>CBHFOL010000078.1:0-26252 GCA_965995405.1 uncultured Saccharothrix sp. | reverse complement strand
ATGCCCTTGCCACCGACCTCCCGCGCGAGTGACCGCGTCATCCCGATCAGCCCGTGCTTCGTGGTGTTGTAGGCGGCCCGATCCGCCACCCCGCGCAACCCGGCCACGGACGCGATGTTGACCACCGACCCGGAGCCGCGCGCCAGCATCAGCCGCCCCAACGCCCTGGTCAGCAGGAACGGCCCGGTGAGGTTCACCGCCAACATCCGCTGCCACTGGTCGAGCGAAGTGTCCTCGAACGCGTGAATGCCGGCGATCCCGGCGTTGTTGACCAACACGTCGACCCGCTCCAGCCCGTCGGCGAGCCGCGCGACGTCCGCCTCGGACGACACGTCCCCGACGACCCCGCCGGGCGTCTCCCGGAGGTCGAACCCGACGACGGAGTACCCGCCCTCCCGCAACACCTCGGAGATCCGCAACCCGATCCCCTGAGCCGCACCCGTGACCACCGCAACCCGCTGCTCCATGCCCGCGAGGCTAGGTTTCCGCCGTCACCGCCGGCGAGATCCACCGGCCGGATCTGGTGCTGAGCACCAGTAGCGCTCAGGCGTCCCGGCAGAGCACGCATTCGTCCCAGGTGAACGGGTGCTGTTGGGCGAAAGCCAACACCGGCCCGGCGTTCGGGTCACCTTCCCGGTCGAGGCGCCTACCGATCACCAACCCCGCGACCGTACGGGCACCGGACCGCTTCAGTGCGATGGCCGCCGACTGGAGGCTCGCCCCGGTCGTCCAGGTGTCGTCCACGAGCAGGACCGCTCGGCCGGCGACCTCGCCGGTCACGATGACGCGGTCGACCTTGAGTTGGCGGTCGTTCTCCCCGTTCGCGGTCATCACGTCGGCGAACCGACCTCTGGTGCGGGTCAGCGTTCGGCCGAGGATCACCGCCAATGGGTGCGACTCGGACCGCTGCCGGGTGCCAGGCACGCAGGTGACCAGGTCGAACGAGTCGACACCGACCGCGTCCGCGACGCACTCCTCGTGGTGGGCGAGGAACCTGGCCAGGACACCCGCCAGGCCGATCGTGAACTGTCTTCGGACTTCCGCCGAGTAGTTGTACTTGTACTGACCCAACTCGTGCGCCAACTGGCCGCCCGTGATCGCGATGGAGATGGGCATCACGGCATCGGCCGTTTCGCCGGCGAACTGCTCCCAGTGCCGGTGGCACTTGTAGCAGCGCGTCCGCTGGTCCGTTCCGCGGTGGCAGACCTCGCAGATCGACGGTCCCGTCGGCGGTGGCGGAGCGAGAACGTTGAGGTAGCTGTCGCTGCGTCCGACCGGGCCCATGTCAGATGTCGATCAGTTCCGGCACGTCGGCGGTCAACTCGTCCACGACGGCCAGCAGGTGGTCCGGCCCGTCCAGTACGGTGGTGTTGGGGCGTTGGGCCATCTCGTGGCCCCAGGTCGTGCCCTTTGCGACCTCCGGCAGCAGGATCACGTGCCGGCCGTGCTCCAGCGCGAGCCGCGCCTGGATCCGGGTCCCGCTGTGCTCGCCCGCCTCCACCACGACGGTCGCGACGCCACACCCGCTCATCACCGCGTTGCGCATGGGGAAATGCTGCTTCGCGGGCCGCGCCTCGGGCCAGAACTGGGACACCACGGCACCCAGTCGGGCTATCTCGTCCTGGAGTTCCCGGTTCTCGGCCGGGTAGCAGTGCCGCAGCCCGTTGCCCACCACCGCGACGGTCCGGCCGCCCGCGTCGAGCGCGGCCCGGTGTGCGGCGGTGTCGACACCGGCTGCCAGGCCGCTGAGCACGGTCACCCCGTGGTCGACCAGGGCGGTGGCGATCTCCGCCGCCACGTGTCGGCCCCGGTCGCCGGCGTGCCGGCTGCCCACCACAGCGACCGCGCGGTCGTCGGCAGGTGTCAGCGCACCGCGAACGGTGAGGAACGGAGGCCGCTGGTGGATCATCAGCAGCCGCACCGGGTAGTCCTCGTCGAGCAGGGTGACCAGGTCGATGCCCTCGTCGGCCCACCCCGAGATCTCCCGTTCGACCTCGGCCAGCCGTTCCGCGTGGTCGGCGGCGGTGTGGTCGAGCGTGGGCTGGTCGGGGGTGAGCAAGGTGTCCAGCACGGACAGCGCCGAATGGGCGTCCTCGACCGCGCTCGCCACTTCCGACCAGCGGCGACCGCTCTCCCGGAGAGCGAGCAGGAGGGCCGCCTGTTCGCGTCTCTTCACCATGACATCCTATCGAACGGGCGTTCGAGTGGACAGTTCACTCGTGTGGACGGGTAGAGGCTAGTGCAGCGGGCAGGTCGGCGACCGAACGGAGCACCGTGGTTCGGGCGAGTACCGCCGGATCGGGTGGGAAGTGCGGGTTCGGTACGGCGTAGACCGTCATGTTCGCCGCGAGCGCCGCGCGTAGCCCGTTCGTGGAGTCCTCCACGGCCGCGCTCCGGGACGCGTCCACGCCGAGCTTCGACGCCGCCAGCAGGTACACGTCCGGCGCTGGTTTGCCCGCGCCCGCCTCCTCGCTGGACACCGCCACCGGCACGACGTCGACCAGCCCGGTGGCCGCCAGGAACGACGAGATCAACACCGGCGGCGACGAGCTGGCGATCGCCACCGGCCACCGCGCCGCCACCGCCCGCACCGCCGCCACCGCACCCGGCAGCAGGGGCGGGCCGGACGAGTACCGCCGCACCATCTCCTCGACCACTCCGGCCGCGACCTCGTTCGCCGCCAACCGCACGCCCACCGTCGTGACCAGGTAGGACGCCCATTCCGGCGTGCTCATCCCCTGCATGGCCCGCGTCGAATCCGCCCGCCAGACCCCGCCGTGCCGGGCCGCGAACGCCTGCCGCACCTCGTCCCACACCGTCTCGGAGTCCACCAGCACGCCGTCGAGGTCGAACACCACCGCATCCACCCCGAGCACGGTAGTGTGAGCCCACTTACTTAGCTACACTAACTAATTTCTGTTAGGGTAGCTAAGTGAAATTCCTCGACCAACCCCGTCAGGTGTGGGTCACGGCGTTCGCCGCGGTGATCGCGTTCATGGGCATCGGGCTCGTCGACCCGATCCTGCTGTCGATCGCGGAGGGCCTGCACGCCACGCCGTCGCAAGTCACCCTGCTGTTCTCCTCCTACCTCGGCGTCCAGGTCCTCGCCATGCTGTTCACCGGCGCGGCCAGTGCGAAGTTCGGCGCTAAGCGCACGCTCATCGGCGGCCTGGCGCTGATCGTCGTCGCGACCGTCCTGTGCTCGCTCGCCTCCGACATCGGCCAACTCGTCGGGCTGCGCGCGGTCTGGGGCCTCGGCAACGCCTTCTTCATCGCCACCGCGCTCAGCGTCATCGTCGGCGCGGCCACCGGAGGCCAGGGCAAGGCGATCCTGCTCTACGAAGCCGCGCTCGGCCTCGGCCTCTCGGTCGGACCGCTGCTCGGCGCGCTGCTGGGCAGCATCTCCTGGCGCGGACCGTTCGTCGGCACGGCTGTCCTGATGGCCGTCGCGCTCGTGCTCTGCTCGGTGTTCCTGGCCAACGACAAGCCGCAGCAGTCGATCCGGCTGCTCGACCCGTTGAAGGCCCTCCGCCACCCCGGACTCCTGCGCACCGCGCTCGGCTCCGCCCTCTACACGGCCGCGTTCTTCGCCGTGCTGGCGTGGTCGCCGTTCGTGCTCCAGTGGGGCGCGGTGGCGATCGGGCTGATCTTCTTCGGCTGGGGCGTGGGCGTCGCGGTGTCCAGCGTGTGGCTCGCACCGAAGCTTGCCAACCGATTCGGTGAACGTCGTACCACCATCGTGGCCGTACTGGCGTTCGCGGCGCTGATGCTGGTGATGGCGATCCCGAGCAAGCCGCTGCTGGTGGTCGCGGTGATCGTCAGCGGTGTGGTGAGTGGATTGTTGAACACGCTGTTCACCGGCACCGCGATGAGTGTCAGCCCGGCACCCCGGCCGGTGGCGAGTGCGGGCTACAACTTCCTGCGCTGGCTCGGCGGCGCGCTGGCGGCGACGTTCGTGGGCCACCTCGCCCAGCCGTTCGTGGTCGCCGCCGTGTGCTGCGTGCTGGCGGCCGGCCTGCTGGCGATCGGCCGGGCCAAGGAAGCCCCCGTCACGGCCGCCGACGTGCTCGTCGGTGAAGAGGTGGTGGGTTAGCAAAGAGTGAGTGCCGGCCTACGGTCAGTTGATCGAAACCGACCGTAGGAGGCGCGGACGTGCGACACGTTCCCCTACCGGCCGACCACTCCCCGACCGCTGGCGCGACATGATGCTCCCGGGCCACGGTACGCTTTACATTGCAAAGTTTACTGGTCGCGGTACAAACCCGATACGTGCGGTGACCAGGTGGTTCCGGTAGGCAAGGGGTCGAGGTGTTCGCCTGCCGTTCACCTTGACGTCCGCTGGATGAGTGGTTACCGACCTACGGTCGCCGGGTTCCCACTGAGCTATTTCGGAGGTCCGCGTGTCCTCATCCACCGATCGGGGCCGGCGTCTGCTGCCCCTGTTGCCCAACCACCCCCTTGGGCGGTCGGCGATCACCTGTAAGTACCGCTGTGGCGACGCCTGCGCGCACGAGGCGCCCAACACCTCCGACAACGCCTACTTCGGCGACGTGGTCGGCGACGTCGTGCGCCGGCGCGGCCTGCTCAAGGCCGGTGCGGTGCTGGCCGTCGCGGGTGCGGGCGTCGGGCTCGTCGGTGTGGGCAGCGCGGCGGCCGAGCCCGAAGGCGCCGCTCCCGAGGCCGAGGCGGACCGTGCCGAGGCTGACCGCGACCTGGGCGGCGGCCGTCGTCGGGACGGCCTGAACTTCACGCCGGTCGCGCCGAACACCGAGGACCGGATCGTCACGCCGGAGGGCTACGAGTCGGCGGTCGTCATCCGCTGGGGCGACCCGGTGCTGCCGGGCGCGCCCGCGTTCGACTTCGACCACCAGACGCCCGCCGCGCAGGCCAAGCAGTTCGGCTTCAACAACGACTTCTGCGGTCTGGTTCCGCTGAACCACTGGAACCGGTGGCTCATGGTGAGCAACCACGAGTACACGACCGAGGAGTTCCTGTTCAAGAACTGGGACGCCAACAACCCGACGCGCGAGCAGACCGAGATCGCGTGGGCCGCGCACGGCCTGTCGGTGGTGCTGGTGGAGCGTGACCGGCGCAGCGGCAAGCTGGTGCCGAAGGTGGACCGGCACTACAACCGGCGGATCACCGTGACGACGGAGTTCAAGGTGACCGGGCCGGCGGCCGGGTCGCAGTACCTGAAGACGTCGGCGGACCCGTCCGGCACGAAGGTGTTGGGGACGCTGAACAACTGTGCCGGCGGCGTGACGCCGTGGGGCACGATCCTGTCCGGCGAGGAGAACTTCAACCAGTACTTCGCCAACGCGGGCGGCGTGACCGACCCGGTGGTGAAGGCGCGGCTGTCGCGGTACGGGCTGGGCGGCGCGGCTACCACTCGGAAGTGGGAGCGGTTCGACAAGCGGTTCGACGTGGCGCAGGAGCCGAACGAGGTCAACCGGTTCGGGTGGGTCGTGGAGATCGACCCGCTGGACCCGAACTCGACGCCGGTCAAGCACACCGCGCTCGGCCGGTTCAAGCACGAGGGCGCGAACGTCATCATTGCCCGTGACGGGCGGGTTGTCGCCTACATGGGTGACGACGAGCGCTTCGACTACATGTACAAGTTCGTCTCGGACGAGCGGTACAAGCCGGGCAACAGCCGGCACGCCCGTGAGCACAACAAGAAGCTGCTCGACAAGGGTACGCTTTACGTTGCAAAGTTTACTGGCGACAGCCCGGCCGGTGAGATCGACGGCACCGGCAAGCTCCCGGCCGACGGCGAGTTCGACGGCACCGGCCAGTGGATCCCGCTGGCCGCCGGTGACAAGTCCTTTGTGGACGGTTTCACGGCGGAAGAGGTGTACGTCTTCACGCGGCAGGCGGCGGACAAGGTCGGCGCCACCAAGATGGACCGCCCGGAGGACGTCGAGCCCAACCCGCGCAACCGCCGGATCTACGCGGCGCTGACGAACAACACGGACCGGGGCAAGGCGGGCAAGGAAGGCCCGACCGAGATCAACCCGCGGGTCGGCAACAAGCACGGGCACGTGCTGGAGGTCGAGGAGAAGCGCGGGGACAACACCGCGTTGACGTTCTCGTGGAAGCTGCTGCTGGTGTGCGGTGACCCGACGTCGCCGGACACGTACTTCGGCGGGTACGACAAGACACAGGTGTCGCCGATCTCGTGCCCGGACAACGTGGCGTTCGACAGCCACGGCAACCTGTGGATCTCGACCGACGGCAACGCCCTGAAGTCCAACGACGGCCTGTTCGCGGTGCCGGTCGAGGGTCGGTACCGGGGTCGGGTCAAGCAGTTCCTGACGGTGCCGAAGGGTGCCGAGACCTGCGGCCCGGTCGTGCAGGACGACTTCGTGCTGGTGTCGGTGCAGCACCCGGGCGAGATCGACGGCGCGTCGGCGAACAACCCGCTGTCCCACTGGCCCGACGGCGGCACCAGCCAGCCCCGGCCGGCCGTGGTCGTGGCGTGGAAGAAGGACAAGGGCCGCATCTGCGGCTGAGCTTGAGCGTTGATCCGGGCCGCCGACTCCACACCCGAGTCGGCGGCCCGCTCGGTTGACGGCAGCCGCTCGGTTGACGGCAGCCCGGCTGGAGGTCCGGTTGGCGCCGGCCCGGTCGAAAGTCCAGTCGGTGGCCGCCCGGTCGGTTGGGGCTCGGCTGGAGGTCGAGTCGGCGGCGGCCTGATTGGCAGCTTGGTCGGCGGCGGCCTGGCTGGTGGCGTGGTCGGTTGGCAGCTTGGTCGACGGGTCCGTCTGCGGTTCGGTTGTCAGCCGGGATCGGTGGTTCGGTTGACGGCGGGGTCCGCGGTTCGGTTGTCGACTGATCCTGGTGCTGATCCACGAGAGCCGGGCGGAGTGCGTTGCACCCGGCTCTCGCCGTACCGTGCGAAAGTGCCCGTCCCGCTGCTGTTCCTCGATGTCGACGGTCCTCTCATCCCGTTCGGCGGAACCGCGTACCCGAGCTTCGGCCCGCCGGACGACGCGAACCCGTTGCTGTCGCGGCTCGACCCGGCTCACGGCCCCCGCCTGGCTGCCCTGTCGTGCGAACTGGTGTGGGCGACGAGTTGGCTGGCCGACGCCAACACGTGCATCGCCCCGCGCCTCGGCCTGCCCGCGCTCCCGGTCGTGGACTGGCCGGACACCGACGACCTGCCGGGCCTGCACTGGAAAACCCGAACCCTCGTCACCTGGGCCGGCGACCGCCCGTTCGCCTGGGTGGACGACGAACTCACCGACACCGACCGCACCTGGGTATCCGCCCACCACCCGGTGCCGACGTTGCTGCACCGGGTCAACCCGAACCACGGCCTGACCGCCGCCGACTACACCCTGCTCGACACCTGGCTCCGCGTCCACCGCGCCGACTAGGTCCACCGCATCGACCGCGCCGACCGCGCCGACCAGGTCCACCGCATCGACCCCGCCCACCGTACCCGGTCGTAATAATTACTTTGCAAGCTTTGCTTTGTGAATTTTGCTTTGTAAAGCTTGCCTCGACGGTGAGACAAGGGTCGCGTCTGGGTAAACCATCGGACGTTAAGGTTACTTTGTAAAGTTTGCTGGCGCTTTCGGGTCGGCTGATCCCGGTGTGGTTGGTTAGCCGAGCTAAGTTTATGGTCGGGTCATGACTGACCGACCCGTGGCACTGATCACCGGGGCGTCCCGAGGCATCGGGCTCGCCGTCGCACGTGCGCTCGCGCCGACCCATGACCTGCTGCTCGGCGGACGCAACGCCGATGCGCTCGCGGAAGCCGCCGCGTTGCCGGGAGCCCGGCCGTGGCCGGTGGAGCTGACCGATGGTGACGCGCTCGCCGTCGCCACCTCGGAACTGACGCGGCTCGATGTCCTGGTGCACAGCGCCGGTATCGCGGAACTCGGGCCGTTGGCCGAGGCGAGCGCCGATACCTGGCGGCGCACCATGGAGGTCAACGTGGTCGCGGTCGCGGAGCTCACCCGGCTGACCTTGCCGCTGTTGCGCGCCGCCAAGGGTCAGGTCGTCCTGATCAACTCCGGGGCGGGCAAGCAGGCGCATGCCGGTTGGGGCGTGTACGCGGCCAGCAAGTTCGCCCTCAGCGCCTACGCCGACTCGCTGCGTGCCGAGGAGACGGACCTCCGCATCACGTCCATCTACCCCGGCCGGGTCGACACTGACATGCAGCGCGGTGTCCGGGGCCAGGAGGACGGCGACTACCAGCCCAACCTCTACCTCCACGCCGACTCGGTGGCCCGCGCCGTCGTCACCGCCGTCCAGGCCGGCGACGACGCGCACTTCACCGAGATCGTCGTCCGACCTCGTCCCCGCTAGCCCGCTGGCTCGTCAACGCCAACCCGCCGGCTCGGCAACCTGCGGGCCTGCCGACTCACCAATCCACAGGCCCGCAGGTTCGCCGACCCACCAACCTCACCAACTCACCAGCCCCGTCGATCCGCCGACCCAGCCGCACACGCCCGGCAGCACAGCCCAGCCGCACACGCCCAGCGGCGCGTTGCCCCAGCCGACCCGGTCAGCGGAGGCGACGGGACACCGCCGCGACACCCGCCTGGGCCTCCCGCCGATCCACCCAGGTCGTCTCGCCGTCGGCCACCACCTGCTCCCCGGCCACCCACACGTCCTTCACCCGCCGCGACCCCGACGCCCACACGAGGTTCGCCAGCACCTGGTCGTCCGGCGCGTCCAACCCCGTCGCGAACGCCGGCTCGTCCACATCCACGTGCACGACATCACCCCACCGCCCGACCTCCAGCGCACCCAGGTCGTCCCGCCCCACCGCCGCCGCCCCACCCCGCGTGGCCAGCAACAACGCATCCGCCGCCCGCATCGCGGTCGCGTCCATCGACGTCACCCGCGCCAACAGCGCCGCCAGCCGGGCCTCCTCGAACAGGTCCAGGTCGTCGTTCGACGCCGGACCGTCCGTACCCAGCCCGACCGGCACCCCCGCGTCCAGATACCCGCGCAGCGGCGCGATGCCGGACGCCAGCTTGGTGTTCGACCCAGGGCAGTGCGCGACACCCACCCGGTGCCGGGCGTAGATCGCGATGTCCTCGTCCGACAGGTGCACCGAGTGCGCCGACAGCACCCGCCCGCCGAGCACCCCCGCCCGCTCCAACAGCTTCGGCACGGAGCCGTACGCCGCGCGCTGGTCGACGTCTTCCTCCGGCGACTCGGCGACGTGGATCTGCAACAGCGCCCCACGTTCCCGCGCCTCACCCGCGATCTCCCCCAACGCCTCCGGCGCGATCAGGTACGCCGAGTGCGGCCCGTACGACAGCTCGATCCGCTCGTGCGGCCCGAACCGCAGCCCGTCGGCGTCGATCCACCGGGTGATCTCGTCCGTCATCGGCCGCCACGGCAACCCCGGCAGGTCCATGATCGCCGCGCCGAAGATCACCCTCGACCCGGCCTTCAGCACGGCGTCGGTGAGCTCCGCACCGTGGAAGTACATCTCCGAACTCGTCGTCACGCCGTTGCGCAGCATCTCCACCGCGCCCAGCAGCATCCCCGCGCCGATGTCGGCGGGCGTCAACTTCGCCTCGGCGGGCCACATCGCCTCGCGCAGCCAGCGCAGCAGCGGCAGGTCGCCGCCCAGGCCGCGCATCACCACCATCGGGCTGTGCGCGTGCGTGTTCACCAAGCCGGGCAACAGGATCCCGGTCAGCTCGCGGACCTCGCCGGCGAACGCGGGCGCGTCGGCGGCCGGACCGACGTGGGCCACCTTCCCGTCCACGACGTCGACGACCGCGTCCCGCAGCACGGTGCAGGACGGATCACACGGCAGGACCACGGGGGCGTGCAGGCGCAGCGACATGCCGACGATCCTGCCGCACCTGCGCAACCCTAGTCCGGGGCCACCCCATCAGAGCCGGCCCGCCGCAACGACTTCGCCACCCGCGCACACCCGCGACCACCCCACCGCAACACCGGATCGGCGAGCACGACCACGTCACCGGGCTTCGGCGACGGGCAGCTCGGCCCGCACCTCCCAGCCACCCTCGGCCCGCCGGCCGGCCGCGAACGTGCCGCCCAGCAGCTCCACCCGTTCCCGCATCCCGACCAGACCGAACCCGCCCGAACCGCCGACCGGGGCGACCTTGGGCGCGCGGCCGTCGTCGGACACCACGACCCGCACCACATCCGCCACCACCGCCACCGAAACGTCCACCTGGGACACTTCTTCGGCGTGCTTCCGGGAATTGGTAAGGGATTCCTGCACCAACCGCAGCACCGAACGGGCCAGCGCGGGCGGCACGTCGGACGGCAGGTCCAGGTTCAGCAGCACCGGCTGGCCGGACTGCCGGACCACCTTGCGCACGTCGTCCGCCAGGTCGCTGGTCGCGGCGGGCGCGTCCGTCTCCGAGCCGCGCAGCGTGCCGACCAGCCGCCGCATCGCGGTCAGCGCCTCGGTGCCGCTCTGCGCGATGATCGGCAGCACCTCCTGCGCCGCCGCCGGAACGGCCTGCGCCGCCTGCGCGTGCACGACGATCCCGGTCACGTAGTGCGCCACCACGTCGTGCAGCTCACGCGCCAGCGCCATCCGCTCGGCGTGCTGTGCCGCCGCCACCTCGGACCGCACCAGCGTCGCCCGTTCCCGGTCCCGCGCCCGGAAGTACAGCCCGGTGCCCAGGGACAGCACCATCAGCACCGCGCCCGTGAACACCTGCTGCTGGGTGCTCGGCCCGTCGTACTCGATCTCCCGGCCGTACCGCTCCCAGAACGACGGCCGGACGTACTGCGTCGCGACCGTCACCGCGACCAGCAGGACGGTGCCGGACAGCGCCCGCCAGACCCGTTCCTGGCGCACGACGATCGCGATGATCGCCATCAGCGCGGCGCCCTCGGACAGCGTGACCTGGCACACCATCGGCGAGGACGACGGCTGGTCGGCCAACCGCAGGAGCACCGACATCGCCAGCACGGCGGTGGCGGCGGCGAGCGCCGCGTCGAACGGGCGGCGCGGCGCGAGCACCGCCAGGCCCGCGACCACGAGCTTGCCGGGCACCAGCCACCACACGCCCTCGGAGAACGTCTCCACGCCGATGAAGAAGAGCAGGGCGCAGGCCAGCGGCCACTGGCGTCTGGCCAGGCTGCGCCAGCCGAGGTGAGTGCTCTCCACGACACGTCACCGTATGTCCTCCGGGCTGATGGCGCGTCCATCCGGGGTCGTGCGGCCTGTCATCCGCACGACTGACCCGAACGCGTCCGGAAATACCCCTGTGGCCGATGCCGGATGAGCCTATCGCGGGTGACTCTGGAGTGCCCGTCGGGGAACGGCGGACCGACAGGATGACCGTCGTAGCTACTTGGGCGGGCGCGGTGCTCGGCCTGTTGGTGCTGGTCCTGATGGCGCTGGCCGGAGTACTGGTCGATTCGCAGCGGTGATTCGATCATCCTTCCGCGTGCCTGCGGAGAAGTTCCGCGAGGCGTCCGGGGGAATGCGGTGCGGTGGTTTCCACCGCGGCGTGTGAAAAACGTGGCGGACCGCCCGCACGGGCGCGCCGGGCGGCCGTCGGGTCGAGCCGGAACGCGGGTCGGTTGCCACCGGGCTTCTGCCGGGAGCGCAGCCAGGACAGCCGGTGCAGCGACTCGGCGTGGTGGTCGGTGATGGTGACCTGGGCCAGGTCGAACGAGTGCAGCACGGCGCGGTTGAGCTCCACGACGGCGCGGTCGCGCCACAGCGAGCGTTCGGCGGACGTGTCCAGCCCCAGGGCTTCGGCGACGCGGCGGGCCGCGCCGAAGGCGTTCTCGTCGGCGAGGCTGCGGGAGCCGATCTCGGAGCCGACGAACCAGGTGTTGAACGGCGCGGCGGGGTAGGTGACGCCGCCGATGACCAACTTCAGGTTGGTGATCAGCGGCACGGCGTGCCAGCGCAGGCCCAGTGACCCGAACCACGGCAGGTCGGGGTGTTCCAGGCACACCTCGTGCACCACATCGGGCGGGATGGCGAACAGCTTCGGGCCCTCGTGCGCGGTTTCCACGACCAGCGGAAGTACGTCGAACGGGCCGTGCGCGGCGGACGGGCCGTGCGTGGACGGGTCGTGTGTGGTGTTGCCGTGGGTGGAAGGCGGTTGCCAGCCCATGCTCCGCACCACGTCGGTGAAGTCGCGGTAGCGGAGGTCGCCGCTGCCGTCCGGGTGGCCCGCGTACCGGACCAGTTGCTCGTTCCAGATGCACGGGCCGGGCGCGGTGGGTGTGTCCGGGGCGAACACGGTGATCAGCGGGCGGATCTCGCCACCGTTGGTGGCCAGCCGGAGGTGTTCCACGCATTCGGCGGCGACGGCGGCGGCGTTGCGGAACCCGCGCAGGTCGCGGACCTTCAGCCGGCGCCAGGGGACGCCGCTGGTGCACCAGCCGCTGTCGCGCAGCGCGATGCGCGCGCCGTAGGAGAGCTCCTGCGTGGTGTGGCGGTAGGTGCCGGTCTCGGCGATCTCGTCGCGGACGTGGTTCAGGCGGGGGCCGACCGGGCCGGCCTCGGGGTGCGCGATGTGGAACATGCGGAGGAAGCCTTCCGCCGCATCCAGGTCGAGCGTTATCGGTTCGTTGTCGATGGCGGTCACGGGCGGTAACCGTAGTTGCGGAACGGGGTGACTCGTCACTGCCAGACGGGGCACATCGGGTGATCAACAGGGACCACTCGTTGGAGTGACGAAACGACGGTGAGTTGCCGCCTCGACCACTCGATGACGTGACTTTATGACACGGTCAGGTGAGCTCGATCCGGTCGAACATCAGATCGTGGCTGATCCGGTCCTCCTCGACGGCCCGCTGCTCGAACTTGGTGACCGGCCGCCAGTCGGGGCGCGGGGCCCACTTGTCGTGGCGGTTGCGGAGCAGCGGCTCGGCCGAGCAGACCTCCAGCATCTGCTCCGCGTAGTGCTCCCAGTCGGTGGCCAGGTGCAGCGTGCCGCCGGGCTGGAGGCGGGTCGCGAGCAGGCGCACGAACTCGGGCTGCACGAGGCGGCGCTTGTGGTGCTTCTTCTTCGGCCACGGGTCGGGGAAGAAGATCCGGACGCCGGCCAGCGTGTTCGGCTCCACGTGGTCGGTGAGCAGGTCGACGGCGTCGCCGCGCAGCACGCGCAGGTTCGTCACGTCGAGCGATTCGGCGCGCATCAGCAGCTGCGCCAGACCGGGCTTGTAGACCTCGACGGCCAGGTAGTTCAGCTCGGGCGCGGCGGCGACCAGCCGGGACGTCGTCTCGCCCATGCCGGAGCCGATCTCCAGCAGCACGGGGGCGTCGCGGTCGAACCACGCGGCGAAGTCCACGGGACCGGCCGGGAGCGCCTTGACCTCGCGGCCCAAGCGCTCCCAGTGGCGGTCCCATGCCCGCTGCTGCCCGACGGTCATCCGTTCGCCGCGCTGCACGTAGCTGACGACGGAACGGTGGTGGGGCGGGCGCTGGCTGGACGTTGTCACGGGCGTACAGCCTAAGCGGTTGGTCGGGTGGTGCCGGCTTCGGTGGTTGGGGGTGGGTGGTCGAGGTGGTCGGGGTGCGTGTGCGGTGGGTGGGTCAGGCGATGTTCTCCAGGTCCTCGATCTGCTCGCGCAGCCCGGACGCGGTGAACTCGATGGGTTGGCGCAGGCCGGGGCCGCGGTGCGCGGGGAGCAGGTCCACCCAGCCGGGGTGCCGGTCGGTGAACTGCACGGTGGTCGGCTCGGCGGGTCCGTACACGCCGCTCTCGGACGGCACGAACTCCCAGTAGCCGACCTCGCCTTCGGCCGCCCACGGCACGAAGACCCAGCCCGGGCGGTCGGACAGCAGCTCGGTCACGTCGTCCTCGACCGCGTAGCCGGCGGCGCGGGACGGCAGTCTGCCCCGGTCGAGGGCACGCAGCCACCAGGGGGCGGGCGCGTTGCCGCCGACCGCCCGGTACAGCGCCAGCACCTGCTGCTCGTCGGCCCGGTGGATCCAGGCTCGACGGCCTTGGGCAGGTGTCGTGGCGATGCCCTGGGGTGTGCTGCCGTGGGTGGGTGGCACGCCCTGTTCGGGCGCGCAGGCGACGCCGCCGGCGGGTTCGATCGCGTGCGACCATTCAAGTGCCATCATCGGTTCGACTCGAAGGGCGTGGTCGCGTTGCCGTGGCAGCTTCTTCGACCCGGTGACCGAGGGGTCGGCGTCGGCGTTCAGGTCCGGATCAAGCACCGTCACGGGTTCACCTCCGTGGGTTCCTTGACGGGAGTTACCAGAATTCGTGTGCGACCCGTTGCCGCCTCACGATTCGTTACTTTCCATCTGACCTGGTTCAGCTGGTTTTGTCATGTTGCTGTGCGGGAGTTCACTGGCTCTTAACGAACCTCTTACTCCGGTTGCCTGATTCGACGGGGCCGAAACATCAAGGATCTGGAATGTCTGTGACCTCGACCACAGGGGGAATTCGGCGGGATGGCGCGTCGGGTGGCGGCGGCGGTGGCCGTGGGGTTGTTGGGGTTTGTGTCGGTGCCGTGGGTGTCGGAGGCGTCTGGGGTGCCGGTGGTGCTTGGGGCGGCCCGGATGGCGCAGACCATCGAGGAGCAGCAGTGGCACCTGGATGCGATGGGTGTCTACCAGGCGCAACAGGTGGTGCGTGGGGACGGTGTGGTGGTGGCGGTCGTCGACTCCGGGGTCGACGACACGGTTCCCGACCTGGCCGGGGCGTTGCTGCCGGGTGCCGGGTTCGGGACGGCGGTGGGGACTGACGGGACGGACGACAAGGACGGTCACGGGACCGCGATGGCGGCGTTGATCGGCGGGCGCGGGGCGGACGGCGGGGCGTTGGGGGTTGCGCCCGGTGCCCGGATCCTACCGGTTTCAGTGGGTTTGGACGCCGAGCGTTTCACAACGGTGTCGGTCGCGTCCGGGATCACGTGGGCGGTCGACAACGGAGCGGATGTGGTCAATCTGTCGCTGACGTCGTTGGCGACGCTCACGCCCGATCTGTTGCGTGCGGTGAACTATGCGTTCGACCGGGATGTGGTCGTGGTCGCGGGGACCGGGAATTCCGGGGAACGGCACATCGGCGCGCCGGCGAACATTCGCGGGGTGATCGCGGTTTCCGGGACGGAGCAGGGGAATGCGCCGTGGGCCTCGTCCAATGTCGGGCCGGAGACGGTGTTGGCCGCGCCGGCTCGGGGGATTGTGACGGCGGTGCCGTCGGCGGTGTCGGACACCGGGTACGTGGAGGTGGACGGGACCTCTGCGGCGACCGCGTTGGTGTCGGGGGCGGCGGCGTTGGTCCGGGCGCGTTATCCGGAGATGGACGCGGGGAACGTGGTCAACCGGCTGATCGCCACGGCTACCGACCTGGGGGCTGCGGGGCGGGATGAGGCGACCGGGTTCGGGCTGGTCAACGTGGTGGGGGCGGTCAGCGCGGAGGTGGCTCCGGTGGAGCGCAACCCGCTGGCGCCGCCGCCTCGGACCTCGTCGGTTCCTTCGGCTCCGCCTACCGGGGGTGTGCCTGGTGAGGTTGCGCCGGGGGATCCGGAGGGTGGGTCCGGGGTCGATCGGGGGGTTGTTTCCGGGCCTCAGGTGTCGGGTGGGGTTCGGGCGGCGGTTGCTTTGGGCGGGTTGCTTTTGGTGGCGGTATTCGTGGGGGTGATGGCGGTGGTGTTGTCGCGTCGGCCTCGGGGTGTGGTGGCTTCGGGTGTTCCGTCGGTTGCGCCGCCCGTTGCGCCGCCTGTCGCCTGGCCGTCGGGATTCGGGGCCGCTCCGGTTGCGGGGTCCGTTGGATGGCCGGCTGAGGGGCCGGCCGAGGATTCCGGTGGAAGGCCGGTTGAGAGTCCGGTTGAAGGCCCGGGTGGACGGCCGGTCGAGGGACCGGCTGTGGAAGGGCGGGTTGTTGAGATTCCGCCGGCTTCGGATGACTTTTGGAAGCCGAACGGGTGACTTCTGCTCTTTGCGGCTGTCGCCGGCCCCTTGGGGGTCCCCCCCGATTCAATTATCCCATGAGGCACCGACAATTTGCGGTGGTGTGCTGGTAGGGGCGTTGGGGTGGCCGGCCGGGAGGGTGTTACTGGTGAGTTCACCCGCTGGACACGGGTGGTGACGCCTTTTGCGGCTTGGCGGGGCGGCTGATCGGGGTGGTTCCCGGCTGTTCGGAAGTGGTTTCAAGCGGGTGCGGTCGAGAGCCGAAAATGTGGAGAGCGTGAAAAGCGCGCGCCCCTGGTCTGGGGGCGCGCACCGCTCCGGTCTGTGGCTAGTCGTGGGCGTGGTACTCGACGGATTCCTTGGTCAGCTGCATGAAGGCTTCTTCCAGGGAGCCGCGTTGCGGGCTCAGCTCGTGCAGCGTGATCTCGTTCCGGGCCGCCAGCTCGCCGATCGCCGCCGCGTCCATGCCGTGGATGATCAAAGCGCCGTCGGTCGGGTTGTCGGTCAGGCGCGCGGTGCTGTTCAGCAGGCCGCGCAGACGGTCCAGTTGTGGGGACCTGACCTTGACGGTGTCCTCCGTCGCGTCCTTGATGAACCTGTCCGTGCTGGTCTGGGCGATGAGCCTGCCCTTGCCGATGACGATCAGGTCCTGTGCCGTCTGGGCCATCTCGGACAGCAGGTGGCTCGACACGAAGACGGTCCGGCCCTCGTCCGCCAGGCGGTGCATGAACTGGCGGATCCACAGGATGCCCTCGGGGTCCAGGCCGTTGACCGGCTCGTCGAACAGCAGCACTCGCGGGTCGCCCAGCAGGGTGCCGGCGATGCCCAGGCGCTGCGACATGCCCAGCGAGAAGCCGCCGGCCCGGCGTTTGGCCACCTGGGTCAGGCCGACCAGTTCCAGGACCTCGTCCACGCGCTTGGCCGGGATGTTGTTCGACTTCGCCAGCCAGGTCAGGTGTGCCTTCGCCGACCGGTTCGGGTGCACCCACTTGGCGTCCAGCAGCGCGCCGACCGTCCGCAGTGGACGGTGCAGCTCGTGGTAGTGCTTGCCGTCGATCAGGACCTTGCCGCCGGTCGGGCGGTCGAGGCCGAGGATCATGCGCATGGTCGTGGACTTGCCCGCGCCGTTGGGGCCCAGGAAGCCCGTCACGCGGCCCGCCTCCACCGTGAACGACAGGTTGTCCACGGCCACGGTCCGGCCGTAGTGCTTGGTCAGTCCGGTCGCTTCGATCATGACTTCTCCTGTCCGATCCGCCGATTCCGAACGTAGACGACGAGAGCTCGGGCCACCCCCCGACGGTGACCCGAGCTCCCCCTTCCCCCGGTCGCCCGCCGGTCGGCCCCGATTCCGGCCGGCGGACGACGACGTCCTATGCGTCCCTGCGCTTCACGACCACCAGCGAGATGATGTAGATCGCCAGCGCGATGCCCGCGAAGTAGGCGAACGAACCCCACGGCGACAGCTCGCCGATCGCGGGCGGACCCGCGCCGTCGGGGATGGCGCTCGGGTCCGGCTCGCCGAAGATGAACTTGCTGGCCACGGTGAACGGCATCCACTTCTGGATGTCGTCGCCGATGTTCGGGATGAACCCGATCACGCCTTCCAGCACCAGCGCGAACACCAGGATGATCGACACCGCGCCCGCCGTCTGCCGCACGAGTGCGCCGACGCCCAGCGCCATCAGCGCGCCCGCCGCGTACACCAGGGCGACCCCGCCCACGTGCCGCCAGTCGTTGCCCGACGTCAGGGCCAGTTGCGAGTTGTCCGCCGCGAGCACCCAGCTGATGCCCCACGAGCCGAAGCCCACCGCGAGACCGACCAGCGCGGCCAGCAGCATGACCACGACCGCCTTCGCCACCAGCGGCGAGATGCGGTCCGGCACGGCCTGGAACGTGGACTTGATGGTGCCGAACCGGTACTCGGTGGTCACCGCCAGCGCGGCCATCACCATGATCACGTACAGGCCGAACGTGTTCGTGAACACCGCGCCGATGACCGGCATCGGCGAGTTCGTCCAGTTGGCCGCGATGATCGCGGTCAGGCCGATGGTCAGGCCGAGCGCGAGCACCATGCACCACCACGGCGAACGGGTGGTGAAGAGCTTGATCCGTTCAACTGCGAGGAGAGTCATGTCACTTTCCCGTCTCGGCCGCGTGGTACTCGACAGAATCACCCGTGAGCTGCATGAACGCCTCTTCCAGCGAACCGCGCTGGGGGCTCAGCTCGTGCAGCACCACGCCGGCGGACGCCGCGATGTCACCGATCTGGTCACTGGAAGCACCCGACACGGTCAACGAGGTGTCGGCGTCCTCGCGCACGGTGAAGCCCTTGTCGGCCAGCAGCGCGCCGAGCTTGTCGGCGTGCGGGCTGCGCACCTTGACGGTGTTCTCGGTGGACCGCTCCACGAACTCCGTCGTGGACGACTGCGAGATCAGCTTGCCCCGGCCGATGACCACCAGGTCGGTGGCGGTGAGCGCCATCTCGGACAGCAGGTGGCTGGACACCAGCACCGTGCGGCCCTCGGTGGCCAGGCCCTGCATGAACTGGCGGATCCAGAGGATGCCCTCGGGGTCCAGGCCGTTCACCGGCTCGTCGAACAGCAACACCTTCGGGTCACCCAGCAGCGCGCCCGCGATGCCCAGGCGCTGCGACATGCCGAGCGAGAAGCCGCCCGCGCGGCGCTTCGCGACCTTGGTCAGACCGACCAGGTCCAGCACCTCGTCCACCCGGCGGGCGGGCAGGCTGTTCGACTTCGCCAGCCACTGGAGGTGCGCCTTGGCCGACCGGTTCGGGTGCACCCACTTGGCGTCCAGCAGCGCGCCGACCGTCCGCAGTGGACGGTCGAGCTGCGCGTAGGTCTTGCCGTCGATGAGGACCTTGCCGGACGTCGGGCGGTCGAGGCCGAGGATCATTCGCATGGTGGTGGACTTGCCGGCGCCGTTCGGGCCGAGGAAGCCGGTCACCCGGCCCGGCGCGATGGTGAACGACAGGTTGTCCACCGCCACGGTGGTCCCATAGCGCTTGGTGAGGCCGATCGCCTCGATCATGGTTTCTCCCCTGGACGGCAATCCCCGATCTCGGCGTGAACTCTGCCTGTTCCACGGGGGCGACCACATCGGTCTGTAGTTGACACGTCGGTGCGACTTCAGTCTGACCGTGCCGGCTACCTCGGTTGTAGTAATCAGTGCTTACCCTGAGTCGCACCCTGGGGTTTGCCCGGTGATTCTCAGGGAAGGCGGGGTCCTACGGTGGTGGCATGGGTTACACCGACGCACCTGAGGGCTGGTGGCGCGGGTTCGTCTCGGCCACCCCGGCACGGACCGGCAAGCTCGCGGTCGTGCGCAAGGACGGCTCGCCGCATGTTTCACCCGTCTGGGTCGATCTGGACGGCAGCACCGTCGTGTTCACCACCCACCTCGATTCGATCAAGGGCAAGGCGATCGTGCGTGACGGCCGGATCTCGCTCTGCCTGGACGACGAACGCCCGCCGTTCAGCTTCGTCACGATCACCGGTCGTGCGGAGATCGTGGACGATCCCAAGCAGGTCCGCTACTGGGCGGGCCGGATCGGTGGCCGGTACATGGGCGCTTCGCGGGCCGACGAGTACGCGGCGCGCAACGGCGTGCCGGGTGAGGTGGTGGTGCGGGTGCGGGATGCTCGGATCGTCGCGAAGGTGGCCGTCGCCGACTGACCGCCGGTCAGCGGGCTTTGACCAGGCCGTGCTGGGAGGCGAGGGCGACGAGTTGGGCGCGGTCACGGGCGCCGAGCTTGGCCAGGGCCCGGCTCACGTGGGTCTTGGTGGTGGCGGGGCTGATCACCAGTTCGCGGGTGATCTCCTCGTTGCCCAGTCCCTGCGCGACCAGCACCACCACTTCGCGTTCACGGGTGGTGAGCTGGGCGAACACGTCCTGGTCGACGGCGGTCGGCCTGGTCATGCGGGCGATCAGGCGTCTGGTCAGGCCGGGTGACAGCAGCTCCTCGCCGCCCGCGACCACCCGGATGCCGTGCAGGAGCTGCGCCGGGTCGGTGTTCTTCAGCAGGAAGCCGCTCGCGCCGGCCGCCAGGCCCTCGATGACGTAGTCGTCCTCGTCGAACGTGGTCAGGATCAGGATCCGGACGCCGTTCAGGTCCGGGTCCGCCGTCACGCGGCGGATGCCCTCCAGACCGTCCACGCCGGGCATCTGGACGTCCATCAGGATCACGTCCGGCCGGGTGTCGTGGGCCAGGGACGCGGCCGTGCCGCCGTCGCCCGCCTCGCCGACCACGGTCATGTCCGGCTCGTTCTCGATCAGCACCCGGAAACCGCCTCGGACCAGTGCCTGGTCGTCGGCGATGAGCACCCTGATCACGTTGCCTCCCCGGTCGGCAGCACGCACCGCACCTCGAAACCGCCTGGTACTGGGCCTGCGGTCAGGCGTCCGCCCAGTGCGGTGGCCCGTGCCCTCATGCCCTCGATGCCGTGTCCGCCGGTGGTGGTGGTCGTGCCGATGCCGTTGTCGCCGATGACGATCTCCAGTTCGTCCGCACGATAGGTCAGCGTGACCCGGACCCTGGTGGCTTGGGCGTGCCGCCGCACGTTGGTCAGCGATTCCTGGATGACGCGGAACGCCGCCAGGTCCACCGCGACCGGGACCTGGCGTTCGCCGGACGACGAGTGCTCGACGGTCACGCCCGCGATGTCGAGCAGCTTGTCGAGGTGCGCCAGGCCGGTGAGGGTGCGCGGGCTCGGCGACCGCATCACGCCGAGCAGCACGCGCACCTCGGCCAGGCCGTCGTCGCTGATCCGCTTGATCGCGTTCAGCGCGTCCACGACCTGTTCGGGCCGGCGTTCCATGACGTGCACCGCCACACCGGCCTGCACGCTGATCGCGGCCATGGTGTGGCCGAACACGTCGTGCAGCTCGCGCGCGATCTCCAGGCGTTCCTCGGCGGCCTGTGCCTTCGCCTGGTCGGACCGGGCCTGGGCGATGCGCTCGGCACGTTCCCGCGCGCCCGCCGCGAACGCCCGGTGCGAGAAGACCGCCGCGCCGAGCGCCGTCGCCGCCGCCTCCAGCGGGACGGCGTTGAGCACCTGGTCGCCGAACCACGTGCCGCCCATGGCGAAGCGGACGGTGAACACGGTGACGGCGGCGGTCACCAGACCGCCCGCGACGCCTGCCTTCCAGCCCCGGTGGGCGGCGAGCGTGTAGCAGGCGATGAGCGCGCCGGCGGTGATCGTGCGGCCGTGGTAGTCGAACACGTACCAGGCCACGACCACGGCGTTGGCCAGTAGGAGCGTCACCCAGGGCAGCCTGCGTCGGACGGCGAGGGAGGCCCCGAGCGTCACTGCGAGCAGCACCGCGCCCGCGTTCATGGAGCCGGTCGGGCCGGGTGGTCCCAGTTCGAGCGTGCCGAGGACCAGTACCAGGGCCGCCAGACCGCCGCCCAGTGCGATGTCGGTCAGTGGCACCCGTGACACGTCAGTCCTCCACCGTGACCAGCGCGCGCATCCCGCCCGCTGCGAACATCTTGCCCGTTCGGACGTCGGTGACCCAGGTGACCAGTGCGTACGGGCCGGTGGGGAGGTGGTGTCCGAGGACGGCCGTCCGGCCCGGGGACAGCGGGACGATGCCCGTCGGGCCGTTGGTGAACGGGGGCGGGGCCTGGTGGGCGAAGTACGCGTCCAGGTCGGCGAGGGTCGTGCCGGGGCGGACCGGTAGGAGCATCGCCTCGTTGGCCTGGGGCGAGAGGTTGGTGAAGCTGATCGGGCTGCGGAGGGTGTCGGGGGTCAGGTAGCGGCCGTCCAGGGCGACGACTGTCGACCGGGGGCGGACGATGTCGTGTGCGTGACCCGGGTCGACGGTGACCGGGTGGACGCGGGAGGACATGTCAGGTTGTCCGACATCACGGAAGTCGAGCCGGTTGTTGGCGCGGGGTGGGACGCGGAGGGTGGCGGAGGCCGGGGTGGCGGGGGTGGCTGCGCCGCCGAACATCTCCACGTCCCGGGCTACGGCTTTGATCCCCTCGACGGGGTTCGGGCCCATGGCTCGTTCCAGGTCGGTCAGGTAACGCTCCAGGGTGACACCCGGTCGTGGACGGACCAGGCCGAGCCAGGCGCCGTCCGGGTCGGTGGACGTGACGCGGAACGTCACGGAGCCGGCGGTCAGGTGGGTCGGTGCGGTGAAGCCGTTCGGGGTGACGGTGATGTCGATCGTCTGGGTTGCGGTGGCGGGTGCGGCTGTGGGTGTGGCCAGCAGCGCGGCGGCCAGTAGGAGCTTCATGGTGCCGAACTGTCGTCGGCGGGGGTCGGTCGCCGCGTCGGTCCAGCGTGGACACCGTGCGCGTACCGCGTGGGTATGACGCTACCGCCTGAGGTGTACGTCGTCGGTTGCCGTTCCGGGCCGATGCGGCGACGGGGCGTCGGTCGGGAGTGTTGCCGGCATGAGACGACGCGGCTTCTTCGCCTTGACCGGGCTGGTGGGACTGGCGCTCGCGGGGTGCGGCGGCGCGGACGGCAACCGGGGCAGCCTGACGTTCGCCAACCGGCTGCGCATCCCGCCGGTGTTGGATCCGGAGCCGGGTGTGGACGGTGTGAAGCGCTATCCGTTGGCGATGCGGCCGGGGAAGGCCGAGTTCCTGCCGGGGAAGGTCGCCGACACGTGGGGGATCAACGGGGAGTACCTCGGTCCGACGTTGCGGGCGCGACGCGGTGACCGGGTTGCCATGGCGGTCACCAACCTGCTGCCTGAGCCGAGCACGCTGCACTGGCACGGGATGCGGCTGCCGGCCGTGATGGACGGCGGACCGCACCAGATGATCGACGCGGGTGGCGTGTGGAGTCCGATGTGGACTGTCGATCAGCCGGCTGCCACCACGTGGTACCACCCGCATCCGCACGGGGTGACCGCCGAGCACGTGTACCGGGGGTTGGCGGGGATGTTCATCGTCGACGACGAGCACTCGGCGGAGCTGCCGCACACGTACGGCGTGGACGACGTGCCGTTGATCGTGCAGGACAAGGTGTTCGACTCGGAGGGGCGGTTGACGGAGGCGTTCGCGGGGACGTTCGGGCTGCTCGGCGACCAGGTGCTGGTGAACGGTACGTACGACCCGTTCTTCGAGGTCACCACGTCGAAGGTGCGGTTGCGGATCCTCAACGGTTCCAACGCGCACGTGTTCACGATCGGGTTCGCGGACAACCGGAAGTTCGACGTGATCGCGTCCGATGGTGGCCTGCTGAGCGCGCCGGTGAGTGTCGACCGGGTCCGGCTCAGTCCTGGTGAGCGGTTCGAGGTGGTGGTGGGGTTCGCGGCGGGGGAACAGGTGGTGTTGCGGGGGTTCGGCGGGTCGAGTTCGGTGGAGAGCGGTGAGTACGACCTGGTGAAGTTCGTGGCGGCGGGGAGTCTGGTGGCGTCACCGGAGTTGCCTCGGGTGCTTGGGGGACGTGCGCCGGTGGGGGTTGGTGCGCGGGTGCGGACGTTTCGGCTGGGCGGGTCGAACATCAACGGCAAGAACATGGATATGGCGCGGGTCGATGAAGTGGTGGCGGCGGGGGCGTTGGAGGTTTGGGAGGTGGAGAACATCACCTATGAACACAACTTCCACATTCACGAGGTGGCGTTCCGGGTGTTGAGCATTGATGGTGCGGAGCCGCCGGAGCACTTGCGGGGGCCGAAGGACACCGTGTTCGTGCCTTCTGGGTCGAAGGTGCGGTTGGCGGTGGAGTTCGGGTCGCATGTGGACCCGAAGTCGCCGTACATGTTCCACTGCCACATCCTCAAGCACGAGGATCAGGGCATGATGGGGCAGTTCGTGATCGTGGCTCCGGGGACGGAGGACCGGACGTCCCGCACGCTTGTGTTGTCCGGTCCTGGGCACAGCCACCATGGGCGCTGAGCAGGTCAGGCGGCGAACCAGCGGTCGAGTTCGGTTGCCGCGCCGTCCTCCAGCACGGTCCCGGTGACGGCGTTCGCGACTTCCTGCACGGTCACCGGAGCCTGGCCCATGGCGACGCCGTGCGCGGCCCACCGGAGCATCTCGACGTCGTTGTGGCCGTCGCCGATCGCCAGTGTGTCCTCTGTGGACACTCCGAGCTCCAGTCGCAGCTCCTCCAGCGCGGAGCCCTTGGTGACCCCGGACGGCGAGACGCTCACCCACGGCTCGTGGTTGTCCACCCACCACGTGACGCCGGGCAGTTCGACGTCCGCCATCCGCAGCGCCACCTCCTCGGCCGTCCGGTCCGCCCACCGCATCACCAGCCGGGACGTCGGTTCGGCGGTCAGCTCGTCGGCGGCCACCTCGCGCACCACGCCCCACAGGTCGCCGTCCGGGAACCGGCCCAGCGACAGGTTGCCCACCCCGGTGACCTCCGTGGCGAACACCGCGTCGGGGAACAGGTCGCGCAGTGCGGCGACGGTCGGCGCGGCGTCGAAGCCGTGTTTGCGGATCACCTCGCGGGTCGTCGTGTCCCACCACACGGCACCGTTGGAGCAGATCGCGGTGGTGCCGCGCAGGGCCAGGTCGTCCACGACCGGGCGGGTGCCGATGAGGCTTCGGCCGGTGGACAGGACCACGTGCGCGCCGTGCCCGACCGCGCGGTGGATGGCCGCGCGCACGGCCGGCGCCACCTCCTCCCTGCCGGCCGGGGTGATGGTGCCGTCGATGTCCAGGGCGATGAGGCGTGGTCTCCAGCTCACCGCGTCACCCTATTGGACGATATTAATGAACCATGGTTCAATAACTGGGTGGCACGACCGAAGACCATCACCGACGAGCGCCTGCTGACCGCCGCGGGCACCGTCATCGGCCGCAAGGGGCCGGGGTTCACCATCGCCGACGTGGCCGCCGAGGCAGGCGTGTCGGTCGGCACGGTGGCGCAGCGGTTCGGCTCGAAGAACGGGCTGCTCCAGGCGATGACCAGGCAGGGGATCGCCGACGTCGAACGGCGGATGCTCGCGGCGGCCGAGGGCGCGGACCCGATCACGGGGCTGCGCGCGGCGCTGGTGGCGTGGGTCGACGGCATGGCCGACCCGGTGCAGGCGGGCAACCACCTGGCACAGCTCGGTGTCGACCTGATCGACCCGGAGTTGCGCCGGCTGCTCGGCGACTTCTACGAGGTGACCGGGCGGACCGTGCTGGCGCTCGTCCGGCGGGCGGACCTGCCACGCGCGCCGTCGCCGGAACGTGCGGCGCAGGTGCTCACGGCGCTGGTCTACGGGGTGTCGATGGACTGGTCGATCCGGCCGCGCGGTGCGCTGGCCGACCGGCTGGCTGACGATGTGGACGCGGTGTTGGCCGCGTGGGAGGTGGGCTGAATGTCGGTGCGGGGCAAGATGTCGTTGCAGGGCAAGGTGGCGGCCGTCACCGGGGCGACCCGGGGCGCGGGACGGGCCATCGCGGTGGAGTTGGGTGCGGCGGGCGCGACGGTGTTCGTCGGCGGGCGGTCCACGCGGGCGGCGAAATCGCCGATCGGGCGGGACGAGACGATCGAGGAGACCGCCGAGCTGGTCGACGCGGCCGGTGGCCGGGGCATTCCGGTTCGGTGCGACTTCACCGCGGCGGCCGACGTGGACGCGTTCCGGGCCCGCATCGAGTCCGAAGCGGACGGGCTGGACATCCTGGTGGACGACGTCTGGGGCGGCGAGGCGGACGTCGAGTTCGCGCCGTTCTGGGAGCAGGACCTGGACAAGCAGTTGCGGATGTGGCGCAACGGCATGGAGTCGCACCTGGTCACGCTGCACCGGCTGATCCCGCTGCTGATCGCCCGGCCGGGTGGCCTGCTGGTGGAGATGACCGACGGCGACGACGACGAGCACTACTCCGGCATGCTCGCCTACGACGCGGTGAAGGCGTCCATCCGGCGGTTCGGCAAGGTCCTGGCGAAGGACCTCGGCAAGTACGGCACGACGTCGGTCGCGGTCACGCCCGGGTTCCTGCGGTCCGAGCAGATGCTGGCGCACTTCGGCGTGACCGAGGAGAACTGGCGGGACGCCATCGCGCAGGTGCCGCACTACGCGGTGTCCGAGACGCCCCGGTACGTCGGGCGCGGGGTGGCGGCGCTGGCGGCCGACCCGGAGCGCCACCGCTTCACCGGCCGGGCGCTGGCGTCGTGGACCCTCATGCGGGAATACGGCTTCACCGATGTGGACGGCTCGCAGCCGGACTGGGGTCGGTGGAGCGACGACGTCGTGAAGCCGGAACTCGATCCGACCGCCGTGGACGCGTCGAAATACCGTTAGTTTTCGGGCAATGGGGAAGTGGGGCGACGGGGGGGGGGGGAAACACATAGGTAGTTTGAAGGCCGGGGGGGCCCGAGGACGACCCCCACTCGTAATCGGGCGACCCTGCTCCCCCGGCCCGCTCGCTGGGCGGCTCGCCGCTCTGGAGTCCGTAGCCCCGTCCGCTCCCACGGTGTAGGCTGACCGA
>CBHFOL010000077.1:0-26511 GCA_965995405.1 uncultured Saccharothrix sp. | reverse complement strand
GAGTTCCTGGTGCCGTGGGAGTTCCTGGTGCCGGACGAGCCGCTCGGCCCGCAGACGCTAGCGGCTGATCACGCCCTCCAGGTGCGGGCGCTTCGACCACAGCGCGAACCGCCACCCGTCACTTGTCTGACAAGCGGACAAGTCGACCTTGCCGGGCAGCAGGATCGGGGCCTTGAACCGCACGTCCACCGTGTAGGCGTCGGGCAGTCGGCCGTCGAACGCCGCCACGCACCGCGCCTTCGACCACATCCCGTGCGCGATCGCCCGCCGGAACCCGAACGCACGAGCCGGCACCGCGTGCAGGTGGATCGGGTTGCGGTCACCGGACACGGCGGCATATCGGCGGCCGATGTCGCCGGGCACGTGCCACACGCCGGTCGGCTCCGGAGCCTCGGCGCGATCCCCCGACGACGCCGACGAACCGCCATCCCTTCGCAGATATGTCGACACGTCGACCCAGACCTGCTCACCGTCCACCGCCGCCGTGGACACGACGTCGAACTGCCGCCCCCGCTCGTGCGGCCGTAGGTTCTCCAAGTGCACCCGCAGGTCCAGAGTCTCGGCCGCGAGCAACGGCCGCGTCTGCGTGATCCGGTTCGCCACATGCACCAACCCCGGCAACGGAAACGGAAAACCCCGCCCCGTCATCAGCGCGATCTGCGCCGGGAACGTCAGCACGTGCGGGTACGTGATCGGCAGCTCCTCGCGCACCCCGAACCCGCAAACCCGGTCGTACGCCGCCAAATGCGCCCGGTCGACGCCGACCCGGAACGACTTCGCCTCCGCCGGCAGCGTCGACCCCCGCCGGGTGAACCCGGTCAGCGCCGCCTTGGCGTACAGCCACGTCAGGTTCGCCATCACGCCCCCAGCAGGCTCTGCCCGCACACCCGCACGACGTTGCCGTTCACGCCGGACGACGCGGGATGCGCGAACCACGCCACGGTCTCCGCCACGTCCACCGGCAGCCCACCCTGCGACAGGCTGTTCATCCGCCGCCCCGCCTCGCGGATGAACAGCGGCACGGCGGCCGTCATCCCGGTCTCGATGAACCCGGGCGCGACGGCGTTGACCGTGCAGCCCGAACGTTCGGACGACAGCGCGTCGACCATCCCGATCACGCCCGCCTTGGTGGTGGCGTAGTTGGTCTGGCCGACGTTGCCCGAGATGCCCGCGATGGACGAGACGCCGACGATCCGCCCGTTCGGCCGCAGCGCGTCGGCCGCGAACAGCGCCTCGTTCACCCGCTCCGGGCTCGCCAGGTTGACCGCGATCACCGCGTCCCACCGGCCCTCGTCCATGCGCCCCAGCGTCCGGTCCCGGATGATGCCCGCGTTGTGCACGACGACGTCCACGCCGCCGTGTCGCTGATTCAATTGTTCAACAATCCTCCCGGGTGCATCCGGCAACGTGATGTCGAGTTGGATTGTTGAACCATTCACCCGGTTCGCCACGGCGGCCAGCTCGTCACCCTGCGCCGGGACGTCCAGGCACACGACGTGCGCGCCGTCCCGCGCCAGCACCTCGGCGATCGCCGCGCCGATGCCCCGCGAAGCACCGGTGACCAGGGCGACCTTGCCGGCGAGCGGCCTGGCCCAGTCCTCGGGAACCTCGACCGGGCCGGCCCCGACGCGCACGACCTGGCCGGACACGTACGCGGACCGGCCGGAGAGCAGGAAGCGGAGCGTCGACTCGACGTTCCCCTCCGCGCCTTCGGCCACGTAGACCAGCTGCGCGGTGCCGCCGCGCTTGAGCTCCTTGCCCACACTGCGCGTGAAGCCTTCCAGCGCACGCTGCGCGATCCGGGACGCGGCGGACGCGGGCGGCGTGCCCAGCACCACGACCCGACCGCACGGCCCGAGCGACCGGATCACCGGGTGGAAGAAGTCGTACAGCCCGCGCAGCCCTTCGACGCGGTCGATACCGGTCGCGTCGAACATCAGCGCGCCGTAGCGCTGGTCCGGCGTGCCGCCCGACACGTCCAGGCCGATGGACTTGAGGGTCGCGCCGACCGGTGCGGCCAGCCGCCCGTCGCCGCCGAGCAGGACCGGCCCGTCCAGCGCCGCCCGACCGGGTGAGTACCGCCGCAACGGGTAGGGGTCGGGCAGGCCGAGCTTCCCCACGACGAACCGGCCGAAACCGGACCTGGCGAACGACTGGTAACGATCCATCCGCACATCACACTCCCTACTCGCTGGTAAGTCTACTGATGAGTAGGTACGATGGCCACCACCCGCACCCGGAGGACGACATGGCCGACACCAGGAGGGTTGCCGTGCTCGGCGGCAACCGCATCCCCTTCGCCCGCTCGAACGGCCCCTACGCCTCGGCATCGAACCAGGACATGTTCACCGCCGCGCTCGACGGGCTGGTCGGCCGCTTCGCGCTCCAGGGCGAACGGCTCGGCGAAGTCGTGGCCGGCGCGGTCCTCAAGCACAGCCGCGACTTCAACCTGGTCCGGGAATCCGTACTCGGCAGCGCGCTGTCCCCGGAAACGCCGGGCTACGACCTCCAGCAGGCGTGCGGCACCGGCCTCCAGGCGGTGATCGCGGTCGCCAACAAGATCGCCCTCGGCCAGATCGAGGCGGGCATCGCGGGCGGCGTCGACACCACCAGCGACGCGCCGATCGGCGTCAACGAGGACCTGCGCCGCGTCCTGCTGGAGTTCAACCGGGCCCGCGGCCTCGGCGCGAAGCTCAAGGCGGCGACCGGGCTGCGGCCCAAGCACGTCGTGCCGGACATCCCCCGAAACGGTGAACCGCGCACCGGCCTGTCCATGGGCGAGCACGCCGCGCTCACCGCCCGCGACTGGGCCATCCCCCGCGCGGACCAGGACGAACTGGCCGCTGCCAGCCACCACAACCTCGCCACCGCCTACGACCGGGGCTTCTTCGACGACCTGGTGACCCCGTTCCAGGGCCTCACCCGGGACCAGAACCTGCGGCCGGACTCGTCGGTGGCGAAGCTGGCCACGCTCAAGCCGGTGTTCGGGCGCGGCGAGGACGCGACCATGACCGCGGGCAACTCGACGCCGTTGAGCGACGGGGCGTCCACCGTGCTGCTGGCGAGCGAGGAGTGGGCGGCGGCGCGCAAGCTGCCCGTCCTGGCGTACCTGACGTTGACCGAGACGGCTGCCGTCGACTACGTGCACGGGGCCGAGGGCCTGCTCATGGCACCCGCCTACGCGGTGCCGCGGATGCTCGCGCGGGCCGGGCTGACGTTGCAGGACTTCGACTTCTACGAGATCCACGAGGCATTCGCGTCGCAGGTGCTGGCGACGCTGAAGGCGTGGGAGGACGCCGACTTCGCCAAGGGCAGGCTCGGGCTGGACACGCCGCTCGGCCCGATCGACCGCGCGAAGCTCAACGTCAACGGCTCGTCGCTGGCGGCCGGCCACCCGTTCGCGGCGACCGGCGCGCGGATCGCGGCGACCCTGGCGAAGCTCCTGTCGGAACGCGGCTCGGGTCGTGGCCTGATCTCGATCTGCGCGGCCGGCGGGCAGGGCGTGACGGCGATCATGGAACGCTGACCGGTATTCCACGGGCGAATGACTGACTCATCCCATCGATTCCAGCCCGATTTGAAATAATGGCCCCGCCGCACTGCGGCGGCAACGGTCGCCTACCCTCCTCCGGTGTCGTTCCTGCACCGGAGGAGCCTGCTTTGGGGAACAGTGAAGAACCGGATACGACCGACTCCGCCGCCGTCGAGAATCGTGAGCCGGATTCGGTTCCGATTCGGAAAAAGCGACGATTCCTGCACAACGGAGCGAATCGCCTCACCGCCGTCGCCACCGCGGTCAGCGTGCTGATCCCGCTGATCGTCTACTTCGCCGGCAAGGACTCGGGCACCACCAGTGCCGAGCCCTCCCCGACCACGACCGGCCAGTCGGCAGGCCGGCCCACCGACCAGTCCGCCGGCCCGGTGACCACGACCGATGTGCCGGCCACGTTCGCCGCGCCGGGAAACACCGGCACGCTGTCGGCGGGTGTGTCGACGTCCGCGCAGGTCGAGCCCATGGCGGTCCCGCCCACCGCCGCGCAGACGACCACCGCCGCGCCGCCGGCCGTCCCACCGCCCGCGCCGTCGGCGGAGGCCGTCCGGTTCCAGGGCCCACTGACGTTCGGCAGCTACAACCTCGACCTCGCCCAGCCCCGCAACATCGAGGCGAAGAACGTCTGGACGCTGCCGCAGCACATTCTGCACGGCGACGAGAACTACCAGCTCGCGCAATGGCTGGAAGATGCGCTGCCCGGCCGGGACGATTGTGCGGCCTATCTCGTCCACAACGCGCGCCGGGACGCCGACAGCCTGATCGTCGGCAGCCGGGTGTGCGGTCGGACACCGGGCGGGCGCATTTTTCGGGTCGAAGTGGTGGAGATCGCGGAAAACACGATCAGCGGTCAGGTCACGGTCTGGGACTGATTGTTTCGGTCACCTGTCGCGGTGCCCGGGTTCAGTCCAGCAGCGACCAGGAAACGGTGCAGCGGACCGTCACGACGATCTGTTGCGCCTCCAGGTTCAGCTCGTCCATCCGGGGCGGTGCGCCGACCGAGCCGCCGTACGACGCCGCCATCGAGCGGCCCACGGCCTCGGTCACCCATGCGTCGCCGTCGCCGTCGGACACCCGCTGGAGCACACCCAGCCGCACGCCCAGCGCCTCGGCGTACCCCTCGGCGCGCCGGCGGGCGTCCCGGACGGCTTCCTGCTGCGCCTCGTGGATCGCCTCGGCGTCGGCCGCGAGCTGCCAGGCGGGGCCGTTGAGCCAGGCCGGTTCGGCGGCGACCAACGTGGACAGCAGGCCGTCCAGCAGGGACAGGTCCGTCACCCGCACGGTGTACTGCTGCGCGGCCCGGCTGCCCGCCCGCTTCCGGCCGTTCCAGTTGTCGTGCACGTTGAGCTGCCGCGACCGCACCTCGATGCCCGGCCGTTCCAGCAGCGGTTCGACCGACGCGACGCGCCTGGTCAGCAGGTCGACCGCCTCGTTGCGGGTCGCGCCGACGGTCTCGAAGTTCACCTGCACCTCGGCTCGGTCGGCGGTGCGCTCGACCTTGCCGGTGCCCTTGGTCACGACTTCAGCCACGGTGCCCAGCCAACCCGCAGCACGGATCATGCGCAACGATAACGCTCTCTAGTTCTCATCCTAGACAGTCGAATACGACCCGACACGGTCCGAGTATTGGATCGGCCGTAGACAGCCCGATACCGTCCGAGGATGGACCCGGTCCGCAACCCGTTCGCCCCCGGCGCGGGGCAGCGCCCGCCCGAACTCGCGGGCCGCGACAAGGAACTCGGCGCGTTCGACGTCGTCCTGGAACGGGTGGCGCGCGGCCGACCGGAGCGCAGCCTCGTGCTCACCGGGCTGCGCGGCGTGGGCAAGACCGTGCTGCTGGGCGAGCTGCGGTCGATGGCGGTGAAACGCGGCTGGGGCGCGGGCAAGATCGAGGCGCGGCCGGACGCCGGACTGCGCCGCCCGCTGTCCGCCGCGCTGCACCGGGCGATCCGCGACCTGGCCGTGCGGCATCGCGCGCCGGACCGGGTGGAGGCCGTGCTCGGGGTGCTGAAGGCGTTCGCGCTGCGGTCGAACCCGGAGGACGCGAAGCTGCGCGACCGGTGGCAGCCGGGGATCGACGTGCCCGCCGCGCAGGGCCGGGCCGATTCGGGTGACATCGAGATCGACCTGGTGGAGCTGTTCACCGAGGTCGCGGAGCTGGCGCAGGACGTGGGGACGGGCGTGGCGCTGCTCATCGACGAGATGCAGGACGTGCCGGCGGACGACATCTCGGCGCTGTGCGCGGCGTGCCACGAGCTGTCGCAGTCCGGCGCGCCGCTGGTCGTGGTCGGTGCCGGGCTGCCGCACCTGCCGGCCGTGCTGTCGGCGTCGAAGTCGTACTCGGAGCGGCTGTTCCGGTACGTGCGGATCGACCGGCTGTCCCGGGAGGACGCCGACCGCGCCGTGCTCGCGCCCGTGGAGCGGGAGGAGGCGGGTATCGCGGAGGAGGCGCTGGACGCGCTGTTCGACGCGTCCGGGGGATATCCGTACTTCATCCAGGCGTACGGCAAGGCCGCGTGGGACGCCGCGCCCGCCGACCCGATCACGCCGCTGGACGTGGCGGTGGCCGCGCCGGAGGCGGACGCGGAGCTGGCGGTCGGGTTCTTCGGGTCGCGGTACGAGCGGGCGACGCCGGCCGAGCGGGAGTACCTGCGGGCGATGGCGGAGTTGACCGACGGCAAGGACGCGGGCGTGAACACCGCGCAGGTGGCCGACCACCTGGGGCGCAAGCCGTCGTCGTTGTCGCCCGCGCGGGACAGCCTGATCAAGAAAGGGCTGGTCTACAGCGCGGAGCGCGGTCAGATCGCGTTCACCGTGCCGCACTTCGGCCGGTTCCTGCTGGGGCGCGAGGACTGATTTCCGGTTGCCTGCGGCTCCCGTGCGGTCACGCTCGGGAGTCGCGTTGGGCTGTTCGGTGGAGGCCGGTGTCCGTCAGGCGAATCGTGGGTGGCCTTCGAGTAGACACCGGAGAATCGTCGGCGTGTGCCCCAACTCACCGGATAATCGGGTGCGTTCGCGGGTTGGAGGGTGCATACTTGAGGCACACCAACCGAGAGAAACTCTGAGAGGGATGAAACCCCGATGAACTTCACTGCGAAGCTCCGCGCTCGTCGTGTCGAGGCTCGCAACCGGAAGGCTGTTGCCCGAGCGATCGACATGGCGCCCACTCCGGCCATGCGCCACGAGCTGATGGCGATCGCCCAGGCCCAGGTGACCACCCTCCGCTGAGACCATCGCGCGTGGACGACCACCCGATCGACACCGGGTGCGCGCCCCGTCGTCCCGCGCGTGTGGCGAAGGGGAACGTCGAAGGCCCTGTCGCACCTCCCGCGCGACAGGGCCTTCGACATCTGACTTCTGAATTAGAATCTAGTGTCGAACACGAAACGTGATCTGCATCACACTCGATAGGGGGTGTAACAGACCACGATCGTGTCTCGATGTTCCTGGTGACCCCGCGATGCTGTCGGACCCCCGACCTGGCAGCACCGCGGGGTTTCCCATATCTCCCCCCGACTGGTCAGCACATGTCCGGACTACTTGGACGTGGCAGAGCCGGTCCAGGTGTCATCCTGTCTGTGGGCACGCCTGATCATCACTATCCCCCTGAATGTGTCTTGTCCCCCATGGACACCATCCATGGTGCCACCGGGGTACGACAGTTTTTTGAAGGTTTGCTGAGAGCATGGGTCGATGACTGGTCCGCTCCTGGTGGTTGACGCCGCAAATGTCATCGGATCCGTGCCCGACGGCTGGTGGCGGGACCGCGCCGGAGCCGTGACGAGACTGCGGGATTCGCTGGTAGAGGTGGGTGCGCGGGGTCTGGCCGGGGTGTCCGACGGTCCGGTGGAGGTCGTCCTGGTGGTCGAAGGCAAAGCCCGCCACGTGCAGTCCGTTCCGGGGGTCCGTGTGGTCTCCGCCACGTCCTCCGGCGACGACGCCATAGTCGACGTGGTACGCACCGAAGCCCCCGGCCGCCCCTGCACGGTGGTGACCGCGGATCGGGAACTGCGCCGCCGCGTGACCGACCTCGGCGCTGCCGTCCTCGGTCCTCGTTCGGTGCGCTGAGTTCTCGCGACCCCGTCCCGTCCGTCGGTCCCTCACGAGCCGTGGCCGAGGCGAGCCGTTGGTCCGATCGGTCGAAATCGTGCGTGGAGCCCGCGGCGCGCTGGGACGCTCGACTGGTGGATCCTGAAGACGGCCACGGGTTGACCCCCGCGCAGCGTTCTTTACGTGCACGGCTTGCGGCCCATACGTCCTGGGCGAACACGACCGATCGAACCGCACGCACGGAGGCCGCGAGACGTGCGGCCATGGACAGGTTCGAGCGCGAGGTGGACCCGGACGGCGTGCTCCCCGCGCAGGAGCGCGCGAAACGGGCCGAGTCAGCGCGTAAAGCTTACTTTGCAAAGCTTGCGTTGCGCAGTTCGCAAGCCCGCGCCGCCCGCAAGAAGCGCAGATCCTGAGGCCGGCGCATCCCGAACGGCTCACCCAGGTTTGTTGCCTGCCGGCGACCCGCCGCGTTGCAAAGCTGGGCACTGGACAACGCCCTACTGCCAGTGCCGGCTCCGTCCCTGGTCTCCGAGTTGAACGGGTCCGGGCTCAACGCCGTCAAGCTGATCTTCGGCGGAACGGCCGTACGGGAAATCGTCGAGGTGCGGGCCAACGACCGAGTGCTCGCCGAGCCCACCGGGGCCCTCCGGAGCATCGACTGGCCGCGCCTGGAAGAGCCGGTGTACGCGAGGACCTTCCTGCTCGCCCACCGCGCCGACGGAACACCCGCCTGACCACGCCGTACGCGGCAACGTCGCGCTGCTCGACTTCAGGACGTGCCTCTGCCGGCAGGTCAACCTCTCCACGTGCTGGAACTCCGCCGGCAAGCCCCGCGAACCCTGGACAGCCGTGGCCTTCGTTGCCAAGCACATCCAGCAGGTCACTCACCGACCGCGGCGCGCGACGGTAGCGGGAGACCTGTCGTCGCAGTGCCGAGTGGATGGCGTGAGGGAACAGGTCGAGCTGGTCCTGCAAGAAATCGTCTTGGTGGACCGCAACGACGTCGTACCGCCGCAGCACCTCCACTGGGAAGTCCTTCAGGTTCTCGGTGACCAGGATCTCGGCTCCGCCCCGTACGGCCGCGGCCAGGACGTGTCGGTCCTTGGGGTCGTTCTCCATCGAGTCGATCAAGTGCTCGTAGCCGAAGACCTGGGCGTCGGGGAAGTGCCGACTCATCTGATCGATGCGATGAGACACCTGTTCCGCGGTCGCGCCCCGCTTGCGGAGGTTGCGGTCGAGTTCGGCGAGCACGTCCGCCGACCAAAGCGGGCGGTAGATCCGGCACTCGGCGATGCTCAGCAGCGTGTCGCACAGGTAGGGCTTGAGCAACACACAGGTATCCACACAGGTATCGAGGAGGACGGGGAACAAAGATCACCTGTGCTCGTCGGCCGGCAGTCGCTCGAACGGCGTGTCCGAGGGCAGGTCGTACAAGCCGTCGTCCTCGCCGTCCCGCACCATCTCGTCGAGACCGGCCGCGCGTGCCCGGCGGGCACGTTCCCGGTATGCGAGCAGGTCGGCCAGTCGAACCCGGCGATGCCGGTTCGGCTGCTCGTACGGGATCTCCTGTGCTTCGAGCAGGCGGACCAGCGTGGGCCGCGAGACACCCAGCAGGTGGGCGGCCTCGCTCGTGGTCAACATGGTGTGCTGTGGCGCGACGGTGATCGCCAGCCCCTGGGACATGGCGGTCACCACGCTGCGGAGCACCTCGAACACCTCGGCGGGCAGGTCCAGTCGAGTGCCGTCCGGCGCGAGCAGCGCGGCCGTCCCGTTTCCCGGACGGGCCAAGGCCGCGACCCAGGTCGACAGTGCTTCCGGGCTGGCCGGCGGCAGCAGTGTCCGTTCCCCCGCGATCGCTGTCATAGTCCCCAGCGTAGTCCGAAACGAACGAAACGAAAGGTTCGTCATCCACATGGTGGAAAGGGAATGCCGGCGCTCGGACATCGTGTTCACTTCGAACGTGACGACCGCCCAACGCCGCCGTGCCCGTGTCCGTGCCCCCGAACTCGTCGGCCGTGGCTGGCTGAACACCGGTGACCGGGACGTCACGCTCAAGGACCTGCGCGGCAAGGTCGTGCTGCTCGACTTCTGGACCTTCTGCTGCATCAACTGCCTGCACGTACTGGACGAACTGCGCCCCCTCGAAGCGGACTTCGCCGACGTCCTCGTCACGATCGGCGTCCACTCGCCGAAGTTCGTCCACGAAGCCGACCCCGAAGCCCTCGAAGCCGCCGTCGAGCGCTACGACGTGCACCACCCCGTCCTGGACGACCCGGACCTCACCACGTGGCAGAACTACGCCGTCAAAGCCTGGCCCACGCTCGTCCTGGTCGACCCCGAGGGCTACGTCGTCCACGTCGCCGCCGGCGAAGGACACGTCGACGCCCTCCGCCAGATCATCACCGAACTGGTCGCCGAACACGACGCCAAGGGCACGCTGCACCGAGGCGACGGCCCCTACGTCCCACCTACCCCGGCCGACACCGCCCTGCGCTTCCCGGCCAAAGCCATCACCACCCCGACCGGCACGCTCCTGGTCAGCGACAGCGCCCACCACCGCCTGGTCGAACTCGAACCCGACGGCGAAACCGCCATCCGCCGCATCGGCACCGGCGAACGCGGCCACCGCGACGGCCTCGAACCCACCTTCTCCGAACCCGCCGGCCTGGCCCTCCTCCCACCTCACATCGCCCGAAAAACCGGCTACCACGTGGTGATCGCCGACACCGTCAACCACCTCCTGCGCGGCCTGAACCTCGACACCGGCGAGGTCACCACCGTCGCCGGCACCGGAGAGCAGTGGCGCGACGGCGAAACCGACGGCCCCGCCCACGACATCCCCCTCACCAGCCCCTGGGACGTCGCCTGGTGGGAGCCCGCCCAGGGCGTCGCCATCGCACTCGCCGGCAACCACACCCTCGGCCTCTTCAAGCCCACCGAGAACCGCCTCGAACGGCTCGCCGGCACCACCGTCGAAGGACTCAACGACGGCCCGTTCGCCACCGCCTTCTTCGCCCAGACCTCGGGCCTCGCCGCCGACGGCGACCGCCTCTGGCTGGTCGACTCCGAGACCTCCGCCCTCCGCTACCTCGAACACGGCGAGGTCCACACCGCCGTCGGCAAGGGCCTCTTCGACTTCGGCCACCGCGACGGACCGGCCGACCAGGCCCTCCTCCAGCACCCGCTCGGCGTGTCCGTCCTGCCCGACGGCGCGGTCGCCGTCGCCGACACCTACAACGGCGCCGTCCGCCGCTACGACCCGGCGACCGGCGAGGTCTCCACCCTCGCCACCGACATCGCCGAGCCGTCCGACGTCGTGTACGCCGACGGCGAACTGATCGTCGTCGCCTCCGCCGCCCACCGGCTCGAACGCCCCGTCGCACCCGGCACGCAGGTCCTCGGCGCGGCCCACCGGGTGCGCCGCCCACCGACCGTCCTCGCGCCCGGCGACCTCGAACTCAGCGTCGTCTTCACCCCGCCGACCGGCCAGAAGCTGGACGACCGGTACGGCCCGTCCACCCGCCTGGAGATCACCAGCTCACCCCCCGAGCTGCTGGAATCCGGCGCGGGCGTGGGTACCGACCTGGTCCGTGCGCTGCGCATCGCGGACGGCTTCACCGAGGGCGTGCTGCACGTCGTCGCACAGGCCGCGAGCTGCACCGACGACCCCGCCGTCGAGCACCCGGTGTGCAAGCTCACCCGCCAGGACTGGGGTGTGCCGATCCGCGTCTCCACGGACGGCCCGCACCGGCTACCCCTGATGATGGGCGGTCTGGACGAGGGCGACGAGCGGGCCACGTAGACTCTCCGAGTGCCCGATGTCAAGCTTGAGATCCAGATGCTGCACGACCGCGTCATGGTGCGGATCTCGCCGGAGGACGGTGAACGCCGCAGCAGCGGCGGCATCGTGATCCCGGCGACCGCGCAGATGGCCAAGCGTCTGGCCTGGGGTGACGTCCACGGCGTCGGCACGAACGTACGGCACGTCAAGGTCGGTGACCGGGTGTTGTTCAACCCGGAGGACCAGTACGAGGTCGAAGTGCAGGGCTCGACGTACCTCGTGCTGCGCGAACGAGACGTGCACGCCATCGCCAGCGAGCGGTCGGACCACGGCACCGGGCTTTATCTCTGAAGCACCGGGAAGTGATCGACGCGTGACGGCGGTCGGGTAAGCAGTCCCAGGAACTTGCGCCAGAGGGCAAGAGGGGGAGCGGTGCCGGAGAACCAGCGACCGGAGTACGACGCTGAGCGGACGAGGGTGTTCGAGCCCGTCCGCCCGTCGGGCACCGCTTCGGAGCGGACGACGCAGATCCCCGCCTCCGCCGTCCAGGAGGCCGCGTGGCCGACCGACGACGAGGCGTGGCCGCAGGAGGAGCCGGACGAGCCGTCGTCCGCGCCGACCGTGCGCAACGTGCCGCCGTCCGACGCGACCCGGTACCTGCCGGACGAGTCGACCCGCAACCTCGACGGCGTCACCGGCAAGCTCACGCCGGCCGCCGAGCAGACCCAGGTCGTGGCCCCGGTCGTCGAACCGCCGCGCTTCGTGACCCCGCCGGCCGAGCGGACCCAGATCGTCGCCCCGCCGGTCGAGCCGCCGCGCTTCGGGAACCCGCCCGCCGAGCAGACCCGCGCGATCGCACCCGACCGCGGCTTCGCGCCGCACGACCCGTCCCCGGCCGAGGAGACCACGGTCTTCGCCGCACCCGTCGCGGAGCCTGAGGCGACCGTCCTCGGTCCGATGATGGTGGACGAGGAGACCGAGGCCGAGGAGACCGACGCCCGTCGCAAGAGCCGGCGCAAGCTGCTCCTGGTCGCGGCGGGCGTGTTCGGCCTGCTGGCCCTGCTCTACGGCGGGGACATCGCGCTGTCCAGCGGCAACGTGCCGCGTGGCGTCACGGTCGCCGGCGTCGACGTGGGCGGCCTGAGCCACTCCGCCGCCGAGCAGAAGCTGCGCGACCAGATCGGCCCGCGCCTGGCGCAGCCGGTGAAGACCCAGGCCGGCGACGTGACGACGGAGTTCGACCCGAAGTCCGCCGGCCTCGAACTCGACTGGACCGCCACCCTGGACCGGGCGGGCGACCAGCCGCTGTCCCCGATCACCCGCGTCACCTCGTTCTTCACCTCCCGCGAGGTCGGCATCGCCACCCGCAGCGACAGCGCCAAGCTGACCGCCGCGCTGGAGGCGTTGCGCGCCAAGACCGACCACGACCCGGCCGAGGGCACGATCCGGTTCGAGGGCGCGAACCCGGTCGCCGTGGACCCGAAGAAGGGCCAGAAGCTGGACGTGCCGGGCGCGTCCGAGAAGCTGCTCGCGTCCTGGGCCGACGGCGGCACGGTCGAGCTGCCGGTCGCCACGACCCCGGTGAAGACCACCAAGGAAGGCGTGCTGAAAGCCTTCAACGAGGTGGCCAAGCCCGCCGTCGCGGCACCGGTCGTGATCAAGGGCGAGGGCAAGGACGCGACGCTCACGCCCGAGCAGCTCGGCGCGACCCTGGTGTTCGAGCCCGCCGAGGACGGTGGGCTGACCGTCCGGGTGGACGACAACAAGGTCGTCGAGGCCGCCGGTCCGCAGCTCAAGGACACCGAGAAGGAAGGCAAGGACGCCGAGATCGTCTTCGAGGGCGGCAAGCCGGCCGTGAAGGAGTCGGTGGACGGCCTCGGGGTCGACTGGGAGAAGTCCCTGGCGACGTTCCTGGACGTGCTCAAGAGCGCGGACAAGCGGGAGATCAAGGCCGAGTACAAGCACACGCCCGCGAAGGTCACCACCGAGCAGGCGAACAAGATGGGCATCAAGGAGGTCATCGGCGAGTTCCAGACCGGTGGCTTCGCCGCGGCCTCCGGCGTCAACATCCGGGTCGTGGCCGAGAAGGTCAACGGCGCGATCGTGAAGCCCAAGGAGACGTTCAGCCTCAACAAGTACACCGGCCCCCGCGGCACCGCGCAGGGCTACGTCGAGGCGGGCATCATCGAGAACGGCATCCCCGGCAAGGCGGTCGGTGGCGGCATCTCGCAGTTCGCGACCACGCTCTACAACGCGTACTACTACGCGGGCATGAAGGACGCGGGCCACAAGGAGCACAGCTACTGGATCACGCGGTACCCGAAGGGCCGCGAGGCCACCGTGTTCATGGACGGCGCGGGCAACAGCCTGATCGACATCAAGTTCACCAACCCGGACGAGACGGGCGTCGCGATCCAGACCATCTGGACCCCCTCCACGATCAAGATCGTCCTGTGGGGCACCAAGAACTACGAAGTCTCCGGCTCCACCAGCGAGCAGACGAACTTCACCGACCCGAACGAGATCAAGAAGACGACGCAGCCGTGCGTGAACAGCGCCGGCGCACGCGGCTTCACGGTCACCGACACCCGCACCATCCGCGACCGGCGGACGGGCGAGTCCCGCTCGGAGTCCCGCACGGTCCGCTACGACCCGTCGCCGAAGATCGTCTGCGAAGCGCCACCGCCTGCCGAGTAGCTGTTGGTGAGTCCACAAGGGACGGTCGCGCCGGCGGTCGCGCGCCCCGCCGGCGTGTGGTCCGTCAGCGGACGTAGCCCTTCTTCTGCCAACCGAACTGAACCAGGTCCGGGTGGCTGCTCCAGGTCGCCGTGACCTTGATGAAGTTCGGCAGGTTCACGTTGGAGTTCTTGCGCTTCGTGCCGGATTTCTGGTGGTACACGGTGAACTTGATGGCCAGCGTGATGGTCCGCAGCGACAGCGGGGCGATCGGCAGCAGCGGCACGTTCGCGACCTTCTGGGTCAGCTTCACGACACCCTTGTAGTGCGCCGACGAACCGGTCTTGCTGTTCGCGCCGACGCCTTCCAGCCGGACGTCGATCCCCTGTAGTTCGAACGCCAGCGCGTCACCGGGCGCGGTGGTGGTGGGTGCGCTGGTGAACGCGACCCACGAACCCGGGTTCTGGTTGCCGCACGGACGTACCCGGTAGGGCACGGAGGCGGCGTTCGTCGGCCGCACGGACTTGTCCGGGCTGACGAGTTGCACGTAGCCGACCAGCACGACGTCCTTGCAGGTGCCGGTTTTCGCGGCGACCAGGTTGACGGCCGGGGCTTCCTGCGGGGCGAGGGTCGGGGCGACCAGCGACACTCCGAGCACGGCGGCCAGTGCCAGGCCGACGCGGGCGGTGCGGGTTTTGAGGGCGGAGCGGATCACGGTTTTCCTTTCGTGGGAGGGATTTCGGTGGAGCGATGTCGGCTCACGCGCCGGCGGGACCGGCGATGGTGTAGGCGCTGTAGCCCTCGATGAGGCCGCCTTGGCGGTTGTCCTCGGACTTCCCCGGCGTGGACTTGCCGGTCTTGCCCTTCTCGGTCTTGCCTTTGTTCGTCTTGGTCTTGTCGGACTTGCCCGGGTCGGTCTTGCCCTGGTTGGACTTGCCCTGATTGGACTTGGCCTTGTCGGTCTTGTCGTCGCCCTTGGGCTTGTTGCCCTTCTTGCCGACCGGTGACGTGTAGCCGGTGATATCCGACTTGGCCGGGTCGAGAATGGTCCGCTTGCTGACCTTGTCGCCGCTGTTGCCGGAGATCACGGTGATCTTTCCGGTCTTCTTGTCGACCTTGGTGACAATCCCGACGTGGTCGTTCTGGTAGTTGTCGTCGTTGAGCCGGTAGGTCACCGCGTCACCCGGCTTGACGGTCTTCGCGCCCCCGCCGTTCTTCCACGTCTTGTTCTTCTTGCCGTAGTCGCGGAAACTGGCCGCGCCCGAAGTCGTGCCGCTGATCTTCACCCCGGCCTGGTCCCAGACGTAACGGGCGAAGTCCGCACACCACGCCTGGCATTTCGTCCCGGCCATCTTGCCGCTGTAGTAGTTGCAGTTTTCGCCGCTTTCCGCGTTGTGCTTGCTCTTCATCTCCTGCTCGGCGATCTGCACGATCTTGTCCCGGGTGGACTTGTCGACCGTGTCGGCGGCGGCGACCAGCGCCGGCTGGGTGCCGGAGGTGCCGCCGAGGATGCCGCCGAGTGCGCCGACCCCGACCGCGGCGGCTACCGCGAGTGCGAGGCGGGCGGCCCTGGTCTTCAGCAGGGTTCGCATGGGATCTCCCGTTCCATGGGTGTTTCCGGGCACGGCTCAGCGCCGCGTGTTCCGGGTGGAAGCGCGTTGCGATCGGAGGTCTTTCGGCCGGGTGAGCGCCGGCTGGATCAGCTCTGGCCGGCGGTGATCAGCCGGTGGCCGCCGGACGGTTCGGCGATCTGGAACGACTCGGCGTAGAACGTGGGATCGTTCAACAATTCACTCGTTCGACCGGGCGAACGCTCGATGAGGATCGCCGGATTGTCGAACGATCCGGTGCGCGAGGCGGTGTGCAAGTAGGTGTACGGGCTGGTGTGCGAATCGGCGTGAGGAGGACTGTCCGAGCTGGTAGGAGCCTCGATGGCGAAGGGGGTCGCGAACTCCGGCCCGGCTTGGTCGAGCGCGGTCGGTTCGGCGAACTCGGCCAGTTCCGAAAGCTCCGGCTCGGTCTGCTCGGGCTCGGTGCGAGCCGTTTCCGGTCGGACGGCCCACACTGCGGGCTGTTCCTGCGCGGGTTGGTCCTGGGCGGGCAGCTCTTCGGCGGGCCGGGGCTGTGCGGGCGACTCCTGGACAGGCTGTTCCTGGGCGACCTGCTGCGCCGGCTGTTCCCGGACGGGCTGGGACGGCGTTTCGTCGTCGGCCGGCTCCTCTGCGGGCGACTCCTCGGTCGAGACCTCGTCGGCCGGAGCCTCCTCGGCCGGGGCTTCCTGCTCAGGGGTTCCCTGCTCCGGAGCGGGGTTCTCCGGCGTCTCCTGCGCGGGGTTCTCCGGCGAGGACTCGTCGGGCAGGGAAGGGTCGGCCGGCACGTCGATCGAGGGCGTCTCGGGCACGGTGCCGAGCGCGGACTCCTCGCCCTGCTGACGCCCGAGCAGGAACGCCGCCGCGACCAGCAGTGCGAACGCGGCCAGCGCCACCCATCGGGGCACTTCCGGTTTCCTGGGGGCGTTCCGCCGGGAAGCGGCGGAACGAGTCGGCGTCTCGGTGGACCGCCGCACAGCACGTGGCATCGGGAACCTCCGTCGGATGTCGGTGCGGCCAGGCAAGCCGTCCGATCCGGCGTCCGACAAGGGCGAACGGCTGTCCGGGACACTCCCGTACACAACCGACCCCGGACACGACAAAGGGCGGCACCCCGGAACGGGATGCCGCCCTCGTCAGAGCGAACTCAGCCGATCAGAACGCCGCCTCGTCCACGTCCATCAGCGAATTGTCGGTGTTCTCCGCGATCTTCCGGCGCGCCGAGAGCTCCGGCAGCACCGACTTCGCGAAGAACGAGGCCACCGCCACCTTGCCCTCGTAGAACGCCTTGTCCTTGGCCGACACCTGGCCGTCCAGCTTGGCCTGCGCCACCTCGGCCTGACGCAGCAGCAGCCACCCGACCAGCACATCGCCCGCCGTCATCAGCAGCCGCACGGTGTTCTGGCCGACCTTGTACAGGTTGCGCACGTCCTCCTGCGACCCGGTCAGGTACCCGACCAGCGCGCCCAGCATCCCCTGGAGGTCCTCCAGGCCCTGCTTGAGCAGCGCCCGCTCCTCCTTCAGCCGGCCGTTGCCTGCCTCGTTGTCGAGGAACTTCTGGATCTCGCCGTTGAGGAAGCCGAGCGCCTGCCCCTTGTCCCGGATGATCTTGCGGAAGAAGAAGTCCAGGGACTGGATGGCCGTGGTGCCCTCGTACAGGGAGTCGATCTTGGAGTCCCGGATGTACTGCTCGATCGGGTACTCCTGGAGGAAGCCCGAGCCGCCCAGCGTCTGGAGCGACTGCGCGAGCTGCTCGTACGCCCGCTCCGAACCGACACCCTTCACGATCGGCAGCAGCAGGTCGTTGACCTTCTCCGCCAGCTCCTTGTCCGGGCCGCCCAGGGCGATCCGGTCCTGGAACGTCGCCGTGTACAGGTACACCGCGCGCAGACCCTCGGCGTACGCCTTTTGCAGCATCAGCGAACGTCGCACGTCCGGGTGGTGCGTGATGGTGACGCGGGGCGCGGTCTTGTCCGTCATGCGGGTCAGGTCGGCGCTCTGCACCCGCTCCTTGGCGTACGCCAACGCGTTCAGGTAGCCGGTGGACAGCGTGCCGATGGCCTTGGTGCCGACCATCATCCGCGCGTACTCGATGACCTGGAACATCTGCGCGATGCCGTTGTGCACCTCGCCGAGCAGCCAGCCCTTCGCGGGCACGCCGTGCTGGCCGAACGTCAGCTCGCACGTCGTGGAGACCTTCAGGCCCATCTTGTGCTCGACGTTGGTGACGAAAGCGCCGTTGCGCTCGCCGGTCGACTTGCCGGTCTCCGGGTCGAAGTGCCACTTCGGCACCAGGAACAGCGACAGGCCCTTGGTGCCGGCCTTGGCCTCGATGCCGGGACCCTCGGGACGGGCCAGCACCAAGTGCATGATGTTCTCGGTCAGGTCCTGGTCGCCGGAGGTGATGAAGCGCTTCACGCCGTCCAGGTGCCAGGAGCCGTCGTCCTGGAGCACGGCCTTGGTGCGGCCCGCGCCCACGTCGGAACCGGCGTCCGGCTCGGTGAGCACCATCGTGGCGCCCCAGCCCTGCTCGATCATGAACTCGGCCCAGCGCTGCTGCTGCTCGGTGCCGTTGCGGTAGACGACGGTCGCGAAGTTCGGGCCCGCCAGGTACATGTAGACCGCCGGGTTCGCGCCCAGGATCAGCTCGGACGCCGCCCACTGCACCGACGGCGGGATGCCGAAGCCGCCCAGCTCGTTGGGCAGGGACAGGCGGTACCACTCGCCGTCCCAGATGGCGCGGTAGGACTTCTTGAACGACTCGGGCAGCGTCGCCGAGTGCGTCTTCGGGTCGAACACCGGCGGGTTGCGGTCGGCGTCGGCGAAGGACTCCGCCAGCGGGCCGAGGGCGAGGTTGTTCAGCTCGGCGAGCACGCCGCGCGCGGTGTCCTCGTCGGACTGCTCGAACGGCCCCGTGCCGAGGTGGTCCTGCACGTTGAAGACCTCGAACAGGTTGAATTCGAGGTCCCGGACGTTGCTCTTGTAGTGACCCATCTCGTCTCACTCCATGAAGGTCGGGGCTGTCCCCTACTGACCGGTAACAACAGGGTATTACCTGTCGGTAACCTCGGCAAGGCCGACCACCCGGATGTGGTGCGGGAGACGAGGTCACTTCATGTTGGAGCTGAGCAATCCGGCCTGGTAGGCGAGCGAAACGGCATGGGTGCGGTCCCGTGCGCGGAGCTTGCGGAGGATGTTCTTCACGTGCGTGCGGACGGTCTCGACGGACACGTACAGCTCGCTGGCCACCGCCTGGTTCTCCAGCCCGTCCGCGATGAGCTGGAGCACCTCGTACTCGCGGCGGGACAGCGCGCGGCGCGACCCGGCCTCGGCGGTGGGCGTGAAGCCGGCGGCCAGCGGCGCGAGGGTCGGGTCGAGGTACATGCGCTCCTGGTAGCCGCGCACTATGGCCTGGAGCACCTCCCCGATCTCGCCACCCCGGGGCACCATGCCGCGCACGCCGGCGGAGAGTGCGGCGCGCACGTACTTCGCGGTCCGGTGCGGTTCGCGGACCAGTGAGATCACCATGAGCTGCGGGTCGTTGCCGATCAGCAGGGTCGCCAGGTGGCCCTGCGGGTCGAGCACCGAATCGATCAGCAGCACATCGGGCCGCAGCCGTTCGTGCAGGCGGACGGCCGTGTGCAGGTGCCCGGTCGAGCCGAGCCAGTGCAGTCCCGGTGTCCGCCGCACGACGGCCGACAGGCCCTCGCGGAACAGCGGTATGGGGTCCACCAGCGCGATTCCCGGCCCCGGGACATGCCGACCTGCGCCCGCCGCGGACGACGGACGCGCGTTGACACCGGTTCGCATACCGGTGGGAGTCGCCTGCCGGTCAGACATGACGGAGTTTCGCAAGAAAAACTCTGAGTATGCCCCGGGTCACATATCCGAACGATCGTTCACGGGGTCGGTCGGGTGTTGTGCGCAGCGTCATGCGGCTTGTCCGGCTCCGTCGACTCACAGTGGAAGGCATGGGTGAGTGGCAGCCGCGGGACGAGGCCGAGTCGGCCGCCGGGTGGCGTTTATGGCTGGCGTTGAGCACGCGGCTGTGGCCGGGCGAGGAGTGGGACGGCACGCCCGCGTCGGCCGTGGTCGGGCTGCGGGAGATCGCGGAGGCGTGCGACGAGATCAGGTCGGGCTGTCCGGGTGACGCGCCCGTGCTGCGGCTCGTGGACTCCGTGGTGTTCGTGATCAGCCTGCCGGTGGAGTTGTGGCGTGACGACCACGTGCCGGTGGACGCGGACCGGGCGGCGTTGCTGCACAGCGACCTGGCCGGGGTGGTGGAGCACGCGGCGGGTGTGCGGGCGGTGCTGGCGTCCGGTGGCGGTTGGGCGGAACTGGAGTCCAGGTAGTAGTGTGTGTACTAATGATTAGTGCACAAACTTTCGAGGGCGACCCGCTGGCCCTGGACCGGCAGGTCTGCTTCGCCCTGTCCATCGCGTCCAGGAACGTGGTGGCCCTCTACCGGCCGCTGCTGGAACCCATGGGGCTGACCCACCCGCAGTACCTGGTGATGCTCGCGCTGTGGGGCGAGGCCCCGCTGTCGGTGAAGGAGCTGAGCCGGCTGCTGGCGCTGGAGCCCGCGACGCTGTCGCCGCTGCTCAAGCGCCTGGAGACGATCGGCTACCTGACCCGCGGCCGGGCGTCGTCGGACGAACGCCAGCTGGCCGTGTCCCTGACCGCGAAGGGCCTGGCGCTGCGCGAACAGGCCCTCGCCATCCCGCCCGCGGTGGTCGAACGCCTGGGCATGACGTTGTCGGAGTTGCAGGACCTGCACACAGTCCTGACCCGCGTGATCGCCGCGACGGAGCGCACATGAAACCCCCTCTGGTGCTACGCGCCTGGTACCTGGTCGGCGGGCGGCTGCCCATGAAGTACCGGGAGTGGGTGTTCCGCCAGGCGACCAAGCCGACATGGCTGGCGTGGTTCGTGCTGCGGGCGCTGCTCCAGGTCCTGCCGTTGACGATCGTGATCACGGTGGCGCTGATGTGGGGCCTGGGCTCGCCGCTGCCGTTGGCCGTGGCGTGCGGGTCGTTGGGCTTGGTGGTGGGGGTGTACTTCGCGGTGTCCTATGCGATCGAGAGCACCGACCACCGGATGACCAAGTACGGCTATCCCCGTGCGTCGGCCAGCACGTATCGGAAGGAGCAGGCCAGCGAGACCGACCGGGAGCGGGAGCGTCGCTACAAGGAGGCTTGGCGCACCCCGGCGGAGTGACTGCCCGCGAAGGCGTCCGCGAGCTTGGCCTCCCAGGCCGGTGGCAGGACGGTGGGCTGCCCGAACGTGCTCCGCAGGTAGTCGCGGCGGCTGAGCACGACGGCGGTCTCGCGCCAGCGTTGGACGACCCAGGCGGCCAGGCGGCCGATCAGCAGTGCGTCGGTGGCGGCTTTGGTGGGTGCTTCGAGGGGTGCGAAGCGGGCGACCTGCTGGAGTCCTTCGGGGCTGTCCGGGAGCGGGTCGGGCCACGCGAGCTGCCATTCCAGTGGTGCGACGTTCTTTTTGACGGCCTGCTCCTGCGCGATTCGCTCCTGGTAGGCGGCGCGGATCGAGCCGATCTCGGCGAGCAGTTCGGGGATTGCGCACACCCGTGCGTGCCAGTCGGTGGTCGGTGCTTCGGCGACCTGTTCGAGTTCGTTCAGCGTGCGGATGGCGTCGGTGGGATTCCAGGCGAGCAATGCTCGTTTCCGGCACCTGGCGAGTGCTTTCCGGGCGGCTTCGGCGTCGGCTAAGTCGTCGGCCGCCGGGTTGACCCAGGCCCCGGTGCGCAGCCCTTCGGTGTCGACCTGCCAGATGGCCAGGATGTCCTGCCCGTCCGGTTCTTCGGCCCGCGCGACCACGACGTGCCCGATCATGGTCCGCCCGTCACCGGTCCGGGTGGGCAGCAAACCGAGGGGACTGTGCTGCGGTGCTTCGATGACCATTACATCTCCCGCCTATGTATTTCGGGTCGAGGAGCTGGAAATCCTCGTCGATCACCCCATCGTTCCGGTTGGCGCGACTCGTTTCCGCCAGAACCGGCAACTCCGTGCCGCCGGCCGTGACGGGGACACCGCCGGACGGCGCTTGGCACGCCTGCCGTCCTCGCCGATCCTGTCGTTGTGACCACGAAAAAGCCGTCCGCAGACGCGGCCGTCTCGCCTCGATCGCGGCGGGCTCGTTCGGCTTCGCGGTGCTCTGGACGCTGACCCTGCTGCCCATGCTGGCGCTGCTGGAGTCGATGATTGCCGACATGCTCCGGTGAGCTGCCGGGCCTTGGCCCGATCACGTCGAAGGCCCAGCCGAGGCCGCAGGAATCCGAGCCTGAGCTGGGCCTTCGACGTTCCGAGCGGGTGACGGGAATCGAACCCGCCTCGACAGCATGGGAATTCACTCAACTTGCACCCGCCCGAATCAGTCCGACGTGGCGGCGATCGGTAGCCCGAGACACACCAGACGATCAACGACTCGGTGTGGAGATGCAACCACGACGCCGGATCAGCCGACGTAGTCCGGGTTGTCCAGCATTTCGCGGTGCAAGTAGGACAGGTCGATGCCGCAGTGGCCCGCGATACGGAGCCCGTGCCTGCGTTCAGCCTCCGCAACGAACTCGCCGTCGCGGGTCGTCACCACCACGCAAGGCCGATCCCCTCGTTCGACCGCTTTCGTGATCGCCGCCCATACAAGGTCACGGAAGCCCCCGACGCGACCCCAGCAGACGTATCGGGTCTCCTCACCGCAGACCGCGAGGCAGTGGTGCGGTTTCTCTCCGATCGAATCGCGGAGAACGCTCCACCCCGCGCCGAGCGCCGTGTCGACCACTTCCTGTGGACCTTTGAACCTGCGTACGACGTATCGCACGTAGTGGCCGATCCCCTCCTTGGCCCGTGCGTACTCCTTCATCGGAACGTCTTTCAGCCAGACGCGGGCCCGCCGATCGTCGACATACCGCAGCAACTCGCCACCCACCGCAGGGTCGTCCATCCACCGCAGGTACTGGGCCGTCTTGTCCGGGTTTCCGAGGAACTCCCAGTCCATTTCGTCCGCCTGGCGGTAGATCTCCAGCAGCAGACGTTCACGCGCATCCGCAGGTAGTTGAGGTCTCGGCACAAGTCCCCCTCGATCGTCACAGCACGGCCGGAAATTGGAGACGGTGCTCGTCGTAAGCCGTCTCCAGGCTCGCCGCGTCCTTGATCCACTCCTCCATCAAACCAGCGACTCCCTGGTCGCTGAAGGATATGGACGAACGGGACACACGCTCCAAGGTCTCGATGTCACCGTCCGCCTCAAGTGCCCTCTTGATGCCCAGCACGGCCGCGATCCTCCTGAGATCGCTCACGAAGTCGAGCACCACCACCTTGTCTTTCCCCGGGCGCAGCCGAAGGCCACGCCCCAACTGCTGCACGAAGATCCTTCGCGAGTGCGTCACCCTCGCGAAACAGAGGATGTTTACGTCCGGAACGTCGACGCCCTCGTTGAGGATGTCGACCGCAGTGAGGATCGGCACCTCTCCGGATCTGAACGCCAGCAGCCGCCTACGTCGCTCCTGCTTGCCGAGTTGGGCGTGTAGCGCTTCGGCTCCGGACCACAACGGTGTCCGCCGCAGTACGTCGGCCATGCGCTCCGCGTGCTCGACGGTGCGGCAGAATACGATCGCGCGTGGTGCGGGCACGCTCGTCCAAGCGGCAGCGATCTGGTCCCGGATCGCCTCATCGCGTTGCGGCAGGAACAGGCGGGCGTTGAGCTCTCCCAACCCGTACGCGTGCTCACTGGCCTGCCGCACGACGTCCCAGTCGACATCGTCCACGTAGAGCCGGTAGTCGACCTGCGCGAGGTAGCCCCTCCGCATCCCCTCCTCGATACCGAGGGCGAAACACGGGGAACCGAACTGGTGGCTGATGTCATGGGCGTCGCCGCGCCACGGCGTCGCGGTGACGCCGAACTGACGTGCCCTCTCAAGCAGATCGAGCAGTTCGACGTACTGGCCGTCCGCCCCGAGGTGGTGCGCTTCATCGACCATCACCAGCGATGGGCGGTAGCCGAACCCGGCCGCGTTCAATGCCGATCTGACGGTGGCGCAGGTCAGGCCCGACAGGTCGTCGGGGCTCGTGTCCCCGGTGAGCAGGCGGGTGGGCACGGTCTTCGGTAGGTGTCGCCACAGCGCCCTCTCCAACTGGTGGACGAGGTCCTTCGCGTGCGCCACGACCAGCACTTGGTCGCCTGGGAACCGTTCGAAGTGGCCGGCGATGACTTCGCCCGCGACGACGGTCTTGCCCAGCCCTGTGGCGAGGACGAGCAGCGCCCGTCCCATCGTGTCCAGATCCGCTTCGATCGCGTCGCGGGCGTCCGACTGGTAGTCCCGGAGCCGAAGGTCGCCGAACGTCGTCGGCACCCGGTCGAACGAGGCGGCGAGGTCACTTCCGCTCCACAGGTGCACAGCCGGTCCGTACGCGCCGAGGTTCGCCGCCCGCCTGCGCGCGTCCGGGCCGAACCGGGAGTTCGTCACCACGACGGCACTGTGCGCCCGGTACCGGTCCCGGGCGCGAGCGACTTCATCGACGGCGTCCGCACCGACTGCGCCTCTATGCTTCCACTTGCACTGGATGACCCACTCCTGGCCGTTTCGCCTGGCCAGGATGTCCCCGCCACCGTCCCCGGGGCCGTCGATGTTCACCACGTCGGTGAAACCCAAGTGCCAGAGCAGGCGCTCCACCTGTCTGGGGAACTGCCCCGGCCCAGCGTCCAATAGCGACGCCCGTGCCAGGAACCCGTGCACCGGCTCCATCTACTGTGGATCGGCCAGGTCGCGACCGACGAGGCGACAGCTGAGTCGGATCCGGGCCAACTCGTCCTGGTCCAGCTTGGGGCGATGCTCCTCCAGCAGCGCGAGGTCGCTGAGCGGGTTGACCAGTCGTTCGACCACCAGGTCGCGGACCCCTTGGTCTTTGAGGCTCGCATACGGGCGTCGGAACACCCGTCCGTCGAGAAATGCCTCTGGGCGTCGCCCTACCAGGCTGACCAGAGCGCCCGCAGGTGCGAACAGGATGAACTCGCCGCTCCGCATTGCCTCATCCCACGCGGTACCGGCCATGGCCTCGACCGCGTACCGCCGCTCGGCGGCGACGCGCTCACCCGGTGTCAAGAGGTCCCAGAAGGCCGGTGCCGTAGTGGAGATCGGTGCGACCATCAACTGCCGCACCTGCTCAAGGAGCCGCTCAGCTTCGTCTGCCATCGCGCTCGGCGTGAGCCGCGGACTTGTGGTTTGGCGCTTCAGCTCCGCGACAATCGCGGCCAACAACCTGGTCGATTGGGCACGGTTCCGCAGGAAATCCGCAGCCTCCACCAACGCGAGGTCACGAACATCGGCACCGTGCAGTGTGAACAGGTGGTCCGAGATGTTCACGAAGACCTCCAGGCGCGGTGCCCGCACCATGAACGACACGACGGGCGCCACGTCGCCCATTGCGTTCACCAACGGCGTCGGATCGCTGACCGCCCACGCGTTCAACTCCACCTCACCCAGCTCCGGCACGAGGTAACGGCCGGAAAGGTCGACGAGTCGGCTTGCCCCTGTCCGGTACCTGCTCAGACGCGTGTCGAGCGATTCCTCGGGCTTCTCCACGACGACCGGTGGCAGCTCGGCCGGTTCCACGCCACCGGGAGCGTCCGGCGGCTCGTCGAGTGGCGCCGCGCCACCGACCGATTCCGTCCCGAGGCCCGGCAGGATCTCGCCTGGCGTGGTCGGCCCGTCGCCCGGAGTGGTCTGGTGGTCGTGCGCATACGCGGCCTCGTACCAAACCTGGTCGGACTGGTACCCGACCTCACCGGCGCGGAACTTGTCGGCCCACTCTTTGGCCTTTTCGTGGAGGGCACCGTGGCCGTCGCCCGGAACCAGGTAGTTCAGCCCGGGGTCCTGCCGGCGGTAGCCGGCGTACAGCAGCGCCAACGGGCTCTCGTTCTCCGGCAGTTCGCGCTTCTTCGCGACCTTGGGCCGCAACGGGCTCGTGCCGCGGACCGCCCGCAGCACCTGGTTCCACTCATGGGTCTCGAACTCGAACGCATTCTTCTGGTAGTTCGGGGCCACGTGATCGCAGTGGATCTCGCCTACGATCCGGCCCACAGCGGTCTTCGCGTCGATCGGGTACTCGAGTTCGGGCTCGTCCAGCCCGTCCTCGTCCATCCAGGAGAAAACGCGCTTGTCCTTCAACAGGATCTTGCGCCCGTTACGGAGAAAGTCCATGCCGTAGTCACTCTTGTGGAAGTACCGCTGCACGCCGATCCAACCCCAGATGCGCCGCTCCCGAAGCACGAGGTCACCTAGCCCGCACTCTTCACACGCCTCCGCGCCGACCGCGCTCCAATGCCCGCACGACATGCAGGCGAGTTTGTCGGTGAGCGGGACGTCGATGTGCTGCACGGCGTTGATGTCGACGCCCTGCCTGGTCACGACGCGCTTCTCGTCCCATACGCAAGGCAGTCGCGGCTTCACCGGTTTGTTGTTGATGAACAGCGAGAAGCCGCGCTTGGACAGCAGGTAGCTGTAGACGTCCCCGAGCTTCTGCCTGATCACGTTCTGGGTCTGCGGGCGCTTGAGCGCGTCGTACTGCTCCGACTTCAAGTCGGACACGGTGATCGTCGTGCCATGCCCGTTCGGGTCGGTCTTCGGTATCAGTTGGTAGGGCGCCTCGAACCGCTTGGACTCTGTGATCTCCTTCAGATCCAAGTCGACTTCGATCCAGTCGGCGTCACCGGCGCGGCTGGTGCGCACGGTGGTCCGGCGACCGAGTCGCGCGGTGCTGATGTTGAATCCCATGCCGAACAGCCCGAGTGCGCCGTGTCTGCCGTTGCTGCTCCAGCCCGCGCTGACCGCTTTCGCCACCGCGTCC
>CBHFOL010000076.1:0-26546 GCA_965995405.1 uncultured Saccharothrix sp. | reverse complement strand
GTGCCCCCCGCTATCCCGATGTCCCTCGTCCCGGCCCCCAAGCCCCGGGCGTCGTGGGGGGGGCGCCGCGGCGACCTCGGTCAAGTCCGAGTAGTAGCTCGCGTCCCGGCGGAAGTAGGCGCGCACGCGGGGTTGGATCGAGCGCCAGATCTGGAGGCAGTGCTGTTGCCCCGACAGGGCGACGACCGCTTCGTGAAAGCGGACGTCCTCGTCCGCGAGCAGTCCCGCGTCGGAGGCGTCCGCCGCCGCCTCCATGCCGCCGATGATCGACTCCAACTGTGCGTAGTCGGTGTCGGTGAGGCGGGGCATCGCCTTCCGGAACGCGAACTTCTCCAGGGCAATGCGCACCGGCACGAGGACGTTCTCGATCTCTTCCTGCGAGACGCCGAGGACCTCCGTCCCGCGATAGGGGTAGGAGATCACCAGACCCTCCTGCTCCAGCTGCCGCAGAGCCTCCCGAACGGGTGCCCGACTGGTGCCCAACTGCTCGGCGATACCCGCCTCGGTGAGCTTCTGGCCGACCTGGAGCCGGCCGGCGGTGATCGCGTCGCGCAGTACATCGGCCACCGTCTCGCGACGTGACGAGAGGGGAACACTGCGAAGGGGGAGCAGATCGGACATGGTGAAAAGGTAGCAGGATTGCATTTTGTCGACAATCGCCACCTCAGTCGCCACTGCGGCCGAGACGGCGTCCACCACGCAGCCGGGTACGCCGGCCGTCGGAGATCGCCACCGCGCCGTTGACCCAGACGTGGCGTGCCGCGGTCGCGTACTCCTCGGGCATGCCGAACGTGTCGACCTCCCGCAGGCGATCGACGTCGTAGACGACCACATCGGCGAAACAACCCTCCTTGAGCACGCCGCGATTCGCGATGCCGAAGTGCGCCGCGACCGCGCCGGTCATCTTGTGAACGGCCTTTTCGACGGTGATCGTGCCCTCCCGCAGAGCATGGTGCGCCAGGAAGTGCGTGTGCCCGTGGAAGAACAGCGGATGCCGGGTCCGTGCGGCCAACGGCCCGTCCCGTCGAGAGGTGTAGCCGTCGACGCCGAGCAGGAACTGGTCGTGCCCGACGGCCTCGGCCACGTGCTCGTGCCGGAAGAGCTCGCCCAACAGCTGCACCGCTCCCAGATCGGGTCCGGCGGACGCGAGGACGTCGAAAAAGCAGTCCCACTCGTCTTTGCCCGTGATGCGCGAGATCTCCGGGAAGCCCAGGCCTTCCAATTCCGGTGTGGCCGGGCTGACCGCGAGCCGAACCCGGTCCCACTCCCCTCGGTGCACGAACCGCCAGTAGCGATCCGAATCCGCCCGCACGCGCTCGCGCACGTCGGCGTCGCGCAGGAGTGCGGCGGTCGCCGCGGGCTCGCGGTCGACGAGCCACGCGGGCAGGATCCCGGTGGCGAGCCCGATCCCGTCCGGGTAGGGCGTCATGTCGGCGAGGACGTCGACGTGCCGCTCCCGCTCGACCATCAGGCGTTCCACCGCGCGCTCCCACGCGTCGGCGGCTGCGCCGGTGTTGTGGCGGACGTTCAGGTGGGAGATCTGCGCGCGGACGTCCCCGGCGTGGACGATCCGGAAGAACTCGTCGATCGCCGGCCCGAGGGCGCTGTCGCGGTTGCGGATGTGGCTGGCGTACATTCCCCCGTACCCCGCCAGCACGCGTGCCAGGGCCGCCAGTTCGTCCGTGTGCGCGAACCTCCCGGCACCGTACTCAAGGCCGGACGAGAACCCGATGGCACCGGAGTCGAGCGCCTCGCGCAGGTGCCGCTCCATCGCCGCGGCCAGGTCGCCGCCGCGCTCGCGGACGTCCGCCGCTGCCGCCTGGCGCAAGGCGGTGTGCCCGACGAACCACACGAGGTTCTGCGCCGTGCCGGCACGGTGCACCGTGTCGAGGTACTCGCCGAAGCCGCGCCAGCCGACGTCACCCTCGAACCCGAACGCGCGAAGGGCCGCACGGGTCGCCGGCTCGTCCTCCGCCGCGATGGGCGCGTAGGTCACACCGCAGTTGCCGACGACCTCGGTGGTGACTCCCTGGTGGATCGTGCTCAGCGCGTCGGGGTTTCCGAGGATGGACCAGTCGCTGTGACTGTGCGGGTCGATCAGGCCTGGCGTGACGAGCATTCCCCCGGCGTCGATGACGCGCGCGGCAGCCGCGGGGTCCGCCTTGCCGATGGCGGCGATCCGGTCGCCCCGCAGGCCCACGTCGGCGGTGAACGCGTCGCGGCCCGTTCCGTCGACGACCTGTCCGCCGCGAATCACCACGTCGAACATCATTTGAGCACCTTGCCGAGAAAGGCGCGCGTGCGCTCGGCCTTCGCGTCACCGAAGATCCGGTCCGGAGTCCCGATCTCCACCACGCGGCCCTGGTCCATGTACACGACCCGATCGGAGACTTCGCGCGCGAAGCCCATCTCGTGCGTGACGACCACCATGGTCATCCCCTCCGCTGCGAGGTCCTTCATCACCGCGAGCACCTCCCCCACGATCTCGGGATCGAGCGCGGACGTCGGTTCGTCGAAGAGCATCACCCCGGGCCGCATCGCCAATGCCCTGGCGATCGCGACGCGCTGCGCCTGACCACCGGAAAGCGACCCGGGATACGCGTCGATCTTCGCGCCCAGGCCCACCTTCTCCAGGAGGTCGGCCGCGCGCGATCGGGCATCCTCTTTGGACAGACCGAGCACCTTGCGGGGCGCGAGCATGATGTTGTTCGCGACAGTGAGGTGCGGGAACAGGTTGAACTGCTGGAAGACCATCCCGACCTCTCGCCGCACCGCGCCGAGATCCGCCGGCTTCTCCCCGACGCCCAGCCGGTGGCCGTTGATCGTGATGCTTCCGTGGCTGGGCTTCTCCAGCCCGTTCATGCACCGCAGCAGCGTGCTCTTCCCCGAGCCGGACGCACCGATGACGCAGACGACTTCGCTTTCCGCGACAGCGCAGGAGATCCCGTGGAGCACTTCCGTCGAGCCGAAGCTCAGGCGCAGGTCAGTGACGTCGATCATCGAGTTGCTCCTCTGCGGAAGGACCGGGTGGCAGCGCCGGCCGCGGCGCGCTCGCCCGGACGACCGATGCGGCGTTCGAAATATCGCCCGACGAGTGACAGCGCGTAGCAGATGACGAAGTAGACCGCGCCGACGATCAGGTAGGCGACGATGGGCTCACCGGTTTGCGACGCGACGATGTTGCCCGCTCGGGCCAGCTCGATGAGCCCGATGACGGCGACCAGCGAGCTGTCCTTGACGAGGATGACGAGGAACCCGATCCCCGGCGGGATGAGGATCCGGGTCGCCTGCGGCATGATCACCCAGACGAGGCGTTGGAGGTAGGGCAGTCCCAGCGCCTCCGCCGTCTCGAACTGCCCGCGCGGAACGGCCTGGATGCTGCCGCGGACGATCTCACCGATGTACGCGGAAGCGAACACCGACAGCGCGATGACCGCCGCCCAGTACTCCGGGATGTTGCTCCCCGGCGAGAGCAGGGGAAGTCCGAAGTAGACGAAGAAGATGATCAGCAGCACGGGCACGCCTCGAATCGCGCCGACCCAGCCGGCGCTGAGCCACCTGAGCACGCGGACCGGGCAGGTGGCGAGGACACCGAAGACCAGTCCGAGCACACCGCCGAACAGGACGGAGAGCAGGCAGATCTGGAGTGTGGTGCCCGCGCCCTCGATGATGTGCAGCAGGTGCCGCCCGTCGAACGATTCGAACATCAGGCCACCTTCCAGCGGATGACGCGTGTTTCCACGAGGCGCGACGCCTGCGCGATCAGGAACGCGACGGTGAAGTAGAGGAGGCCGCCGACCACGAACGTCTCGATGGTGCGGAACGTCGTGGTCGTGATCCCCATCATCACGTGCATGAGTTCCGGCACGGCGACGACGGACACGATGGAGGAGGCGAGGAACAGCAGGAGCACCTGATTCGTCAGGGAGGGCAGGACGGCGCGGAGCGCGGGGACGAGCCGGACGTGCAGGAAGGTCGCGCGCGCCGACAGCCCGAGCGCGGAGGCCGCTTCGTGCAGCCCTCGCGGCAGTGACTCGAAGCCGGCCCGGTAGATCTCCGCGACGTACGCCGAATTGTTCACGCTGAGCGCGAGGATGCCGGCGGTGACGGGATCGAGGTCGACGCCGAGCGAGGGAAGCGCGAAGTAGACGAGGTAGAGCTGGAGCAGGAGTGGGGTGTTCCGGATCAGCTCGATGTACGCGCCGGCGGCGGCGCGCAGGACCCGGAACCGGGACGCTCGGCCGACGTAGACGACAACCCCCGCGATTCCGCCGAGGATGACCGCGACCGCCGTGACCGCGACACTGGTACCGAGCCCTTGCAGGAGCTCACCGGCGTAGGGGACGAGATCCCCGAAATAGAGCTGCATGGCGGCGTCCGATCCGTCCGTCCCGCCGCCGAGCGGTGGGACGGACGATGCTGGTCGGTTACTTGATCAGTTCCGGCACGTCGGTGCCGAGCCACTTCCGGTACGACTCGTTCGCCGCGTCGCTGATGTTGTAGTTCAGCAGGAAGTTGTCCAGGTAGTTCAGCCACACCTGGTCGCCCATCTTCACGCCGAAGGACACGACGGACGGGCTGAGCGCGGGCGCTTTGACGATCTGGAACGCGTCTCCGGAGTCCTTCAGAATCCCCGCCGCGACGGAGTTGCTCTCCATGAGCGCGTCGACCTTGCCGCTGCGCAACGCCTGGACGGAGTCGGCGACGGCTTCGAACAGGCTCGCCTTGGCGTCGGGGAAACGGCTTTCCAGGACCGTGGCGGGCACGCTGCCGCGGGTCGCGGCGACATTCCGCCCGGCGAGATCGCCGTAGGACGCGATCGGACTTCCCTTGGGCACCAGCACCACCTGGCCCTCGGCCGCGTACGGCCGGGTCATGGCGACGACCTGGGCGCGCTTGTCCAGGTTGGTGAGGGCCGCGATGACGACATCGACCTTGCCCGACTCCAGCAGCGGAATGCGGTTCGCGTTCGTCGTGGACACGTATTCGATCTCGGCTCCGAGTGACCCGGCCAACGCCTTGGCCTTGTCGATGTCGAATCCCTCGTACTCGCCCGAGCTGTTCAGGACGCCGTAGGGTGGCGCGTCCGCGAACACGCCCACGGTGAGTTTCTTGCCGGTGACGACTTTGTTCAGGGTGCTCCCACCGGCCGCGACGCCGTTGTTGCCACTCGACGTGCAGGCAGTGAGCGCGACGGTGGCGACGACGGCCGCCGCCAGGAGGCGAGTGGACTTCATCGCGCGCCCCCTCGTGGGTCGCACATGACGACCGGCTGACGGTGTCGGGCCGGGCGGCGAACCGCCCCTCTCGCGACTACCCCGCGAGCGGAACGCGGGACGGGCGGAACGGTTCTGCCGCCGGACGCGGTGGCCCCGGATGGGGCGTGATGCTCCGTTGCATTCACGTAGGTCTCCTGTCGTGGGTGCGGGCTCGGCCGACGAGCTGTCGACGGAGGCTAACCCACAAAGTCGATTGTCGACAATAGGCAATCACCGAGGTAGGGTCGGTCCCCGGATGCGGCAACCCGCCGGCACCGGTCACCCCCGTCGACATTCGTCACGGAAGGCATTCATGAGGATCACCAGAGTCGAGACGTGCGGTCTTCGCGGAGCGACCCCCGAGGGGGGCTGGTCCAACGAGCTGCGGCCGGACGACGTCGTCCACACGCTCGTCGCCGTGCACACCAACGAAGGAGTGACAGGTATCGGCAGTGCCTTCACCACCGAGGATCTCGTCCGGGGTGCGATCGACCTGCTGCTCCCCCACCTGATCGGACAGGACCCGGTGGAAGTCGAGCGGATCACCGAGACCTTGCACCAGACAGCGTTCTGGATGGGGCGCGGTGGTTCCCTCACGCACGCGACGAGCGCGATCGACATCGCGCTCTGGGACATCACCGGACAGGTGCTCGGGCAGCCGGTGGGACGGTTGCTCGGCGGACGCCACCGCGAACGGGTGCGCCCCTACGCGTCGGTCCTGATGGACGAGGTCGGCCCGATGACCGACAACCTCACCGAGTTGGTCGAGCAGGGCTTCACGGCGTTCAAGATCGGCTGGTGGAAGTTCGGTCGCCTCGACGCCGCGACCGACGAGCGCACCGTCGCCGCAGCCCGCGCCGCGGTCGGCGATCGGCTGCTGGCGGTCGACGCCGGCGGTTCCGAAGGGTACTTCCCCGGCACGCTCGCGTGGGCGAAGCGAACGGCGCGGATGCTCGCCGACTACGACGTCGCCTGGTTCGAGGAGGCCCTCGCGCCGGACGACATCGAGGGCTTCGCCGAACTGCGCGCGAGTTCTCCGGTCCCCATCAGCGGCGGCGAAGTCCTCACCCGACGGCAGAGCTTCGCCCCCTACCTGGATCGCCGGGCCTTCGACATCGTCCAGCCCGACACCACCAAGGGGGGCGGGTTGAGCGAGTCACTGCGGATCGGCCGGCAGGCCCAGGATCGAGGTATCCGATTGATCCCGCACGGCTGGAACACGGGCATCGGACTCGCCGCCGACCTGCAACTGTCGTCCGCGCTGTCGGCCACGGATCTCGTGGAGTACAAGACCGGATCGGCCTATGTCGACGACCTGGTGACGGGCGGATGGCAGCTCGACGCGGAGGGGTACCTCGACATCCCGTCCGAACCGGGACTCGGCGTGACCCTCGACCGGGAGGCCGTCGACAAGTACGGCACCCGGCCCGCGTTCGCGGATTCGCGGGCATGACCGCGCCGACCTCGCCCCTGTCGCGAGTCATCGCGGTCCTCCGTGCGCCGGACGCGGAACGTTACCGCCCGGTGGTCGGCGAACTCGTCGCCGGAGGCATCCACGACATCGAGCTCACGCTGACCACGCCGGGCACGCTCGACGTCGTCGGCAGGCTTCGAGCGGAAGTCGGTGATGCCGCGCGGATCGGCGTCGGCACCGTCACCGACGACGCGCTCGCCCGCGACGCGCTCGGGGCCGGTGCGCAGTTCCTCGTGACTCCCGGGGTCGTCCCGAACGCGGCGGAACTCGCGCGAGCGCGTGGCGTGCCGATCATGATGGGTGCGCTCACCCCGACCGAGGTGCTGGCGGCGATGGACGCCGGAGCGGACCTCGTGAAGATCTTCCCCGCGGCCACGGTCGGCGCCGGGTACTTGACGCAGCTGCGCGGCCCGTTCCCCTCCCTGCGCGCGGTGCCGTCGGGCGGCGTCGGTCCCGAGGAGGCGCGCGACTGGCTGGCGGCGGGTGCGGCGGCCGTGTCGATCGGTGGGCCGCTGCTCGGGGACGCGCTGCACGGTGGCTCGCTCCCCCGCCTCGCGGACCGCGTCCGGGAACTCGCCGACGCTCTCCGAACGGACGGCGCGTGCTGACCGCGGACACACCCGCGCGCGTGCTCACGCTCGGAGAGACGATGGGGCTCGTCCGGGCCGGCGAACCAGGGCCGCTGCGCACCGGCACCCCGCTGCGCCTGGCCATCGGTGGTGCGGAAACGAATGTCGCGATCGGACTGCGCAGGCTCGGAGTGGGCGCACGCTGGTCGAGCCGCGTCGGCGACGACGCGATCGGCGATGTCGTGCTCGCCGCCCTGCGCGCCGAGGACGTCGAACTCGCGGTGGACGTCGACGCCGAGCGGCCGACCGGTGTCATGATCAAGGAGTCCCGGATACCCGGAGCCTCCCGCGTCGCCTACTACCGGTCGAAGAGCGCGGCGAGCGCGATGTCACCGGAGCTGCTGCGGCCCGAACTGTTCGCGGGCGTCGAGCTCCTGCACCTGACCGGGATCACCCCGGCGCTGTCGCCATCGTGCGCGGAACTCGTCCGCGCCGCCGCGCGGATGGCTCGCGAGCACGGCGCGCACGTGAGTCTCGACGTCAACTACCGCTCCGCGCTGTGGAGTCGCGAGGAAGCGGGCGCGGAGTTGCGGCGGCTGATTCCGCTCGTCGACATCCTCTTCGGCGGGCGCGACGAACTGACCCTCGCGCGGGGCGGACCGGAAGCCGAGCGCGACCTGGAGCTCCTCGCTTCCCTCGCCGCAGCCGAGCCGACCGAGGTCGTCCTCAAGCGAGGCGTCGCGGGCGCGGCCTGCTACCGCGACGGCGAGTTCACCGAAGCCGACGCTTTTCCCGTCACACCGGTCGACACCGTCGGCGCGGGCGACGCGTTCGTCGCCGGCTACCTGGCCGCGCTCCTCGACGGACGCCCGCCCGGAACACGGCTGCGCGAGGCCAACGCGTGCGGCGCGCTCGCGTGCCTGAACGCCGGCGACTGGGAGGGCGCGCCGACCCGACGCGACCTCGACGCGTTCCTCACCGGCGCCGACCCGGTGGCCCGGTGAGCGGTTCAACGCGACCACGTCCGATCCCGACCGCACGGTGGCCGATCCCGGGCCGTTCACCCTCGTGGTCGTCGAGGTCCGGGACGGGGTTGGTCGGGCAGCCGGGCCACGGCCAGTGGGCGTTACCACCCGCCGGCCTGATCAACGAGTACGAATCCGCGGCTTGACGCGCAGGCCACAGCCACAGCCACAGCCTGCTGGCATCCCCGCAGACGACGGCCGTCAACGCCCGCAGTCGGGGACCTGACGGCGCGTCATCCCCGACCGGAGCAGGCCAGGTGGATGCCGCGGTCGGCGGCGTTGTTCGTGGCGAGCCGCCGTTGCCAGCCCGAGGGAAGCCGGTCCACCGGCACGACGTGAGGCAGTGTCTCGGTGAACGCGAGCAGGCAGGCATCCCGGACCGGCAGTTCGCGAAGCCGGTTCAGGTCATCGGCGGACAGTCCGTTCGCGCCGGCGATCTCCACGGGTCCGGCCGGGATTGCGACGCCGCCGTGGATGCGGGTGACGCCTTGCAGACCGGCCAGGCACAGGTCCGCCGGAACCCTGGCGATCGCCTCGGCCACCGGCGAGAATTCCGCGGCGGCGGCCAGCGCCTGCAACAGTCCTCGCCGCATCACCGGGAGGTACTCGGCTTGGAAGTAGCCGCCGACGCAGGGGATTCCGCGGGCGAAAGCCAGCACCAGGAAACAGGTGAACAACGAGGGCAGGAGCACGCCCGCCCGCAAGCCGTCGGCTATCGCGTCCGGACTGAGCTCATACCCGGTGCCGTCGCGGTCGACCAGTTCGGCCGTCGCGCCTTCCGGGGTGGTCATGGTCAGCGGAACCCGGTGCCCCAGTTCGTCCAACGCCCAGAAGAACACCGTGCCGCCAGGCGGATCGCCGAGTGCCCAGCACCCTCGCCGACCATCCAGCGCGGACAGCAATCGGGCGCGGACAGCCGGCGTGAACAGGACGAGGTCGACCAGGCCGGCCGGATCGCGCAGATCCTCGATCAGCAGTGCGGTGCAGATGTTCTCGATCTGGAGGTTCACCAGTGGCGGCGCCTCGTCCTGGAACAGGCGGTGCCACAACGCCGTGTTGATCCGGGCCGACTGCTCGGCGTAGGTGGGCAGGCGGAGAACGGTCTCCCGGTCGTATTCCTCGGCCAGGACCGCGGTGGCCGAACGAACCGCGAATGGACTGAGATCCCCGTCGCGCAAGGCGTTCCGCAGCCGGGCGAGCGCACGGACGACCATGTCGCGGGTGAACGGCGCGGCGGTCCGGACCGTCTTCCGCTTCAGCCGATTCGGCAGCACGGGCAGCCGATGGGGCATCCGCTCCAGTGCACCGTCTTCCGCGTCATAAAGCAGCAGCCCCATCGGGTAGGTGAGGTTGTTCATGCTGATCGTGCCGAAGCCCAGCACGATCACCGCGTGCCGGGGCGCGCCGGGCCGTTTCTGGCCGAACAGCAACGTGCCCTGGACGGAGTCGGCGAAGGAGTCCACGCCGAAGTGGTTCGCCGTGGGCACGGCAACCGAACAGCCGAGTTCACGGCGTGCCGCCTCGGCGGTCGCCGCACCGTAAACAGACGCGGCCTCACGGCAGACCACCCGCACGAAGTCGTCGTGCGGTTGCCAGCCACGAGCCGGTTGTGCGTGCAGGTGGTCCAGCAGCACGCCGAGCGGCTGGTCGCCGAACTCGGTGAGCAGCTTGTGCATCGGCGGCGAACAACCCGCCGCGAGGGCGGCCAGTTCGTCCTCGGCGGTCACGGGTGCTCCACCGGCCCGTCCGCCCACGGGTACAGCACGATTTTCCCGCATTCACGGGCGATCTGGGCTTCGAACGCCTCGCCGATCCGCTCCAGCGGCAGGCGGTGGGTGATGAACCGGTCGAGCTGGTCGGGAATGGTGCCGATCAGGCTGAGCAGCTGCTGTGCGTCGTGCAGGTTGATGTCCAGGCTGCCCTGGATCCGCACGCCCCTCTGGATCAGGTGGTGGTCGATGTGGACGGGCAGCGCTCCGCTTTCGGCGAGGAACGTGACGGTGCCGAGCCGGGCCACGCAGTCCAGGGCGAGTTCCTGGTAGGACTGCTGCGCCGAGCATTCGAGCACGACGTGGGCCCCGAGTCCGTGCGTGACGTCCAGAACCGCTTCGCGCGCGTCGGTGGCCGTCGGGTCTATCACGACATCACAGCCGAGCTTGCGGGCCAGGGCGGCCCGGTAGGGGCTGCGCGCGATGCCGATCACGTGGGCGCCGCGGGCCTTGGCGTTGACGACCCCGCCGAGTCCTACCGCGCCCAGGCCCGTGATCAGCACCGAACCGGCCGGTTGCAGGGTGGTGCGCTGGAGTGCGCCGAACGTCGGGCCCAGACCGCAGCAGAGCATCGAAGCGTGCTCGTAGCTCAGCTCTCCGGGAATGGGGATCAGCAGGTGTTCGGGCTTGATCGCGTAGTGCGCGAAGCCGCACTCGCCCGATTCACTGCCGCAGACCACGCGCGGATCATCGGGAGCCGGACAGTGGGAGTAGTAGCCCGCCCGGCACGGAACACAGGTCCCGCAGGGAAACCCGCACAGCGCGACCACCCGGTCCCCGGCCCGGAGACGGGAACCCGGCCGGGTGGCGACCACCTCACCGGCCAGTTCGTGCCCCAGGGAGTCCGGCCGGTTCCGCTCCAGGTAGACCCCATCGCGGTAGGCCGGGTACTCGTTGCACATCGGTGCCACCCGGACCCGGATGAGCACGTAGTCCCGGTCGATGGCGGGCATCGGCCTGTCCACCGACGAACAGCTCATCGGTCCGTCGATCCGGATCGTCCGCATCGTTCCTCCCTGTCAGGTAGTTCCCCGCGCCGCCGGCCCGGCGCACGTCCGCGGTGACGCAGTGGAACGAGCCGCCGAAGCTGTACACGTGCCGGAAGTCCACGAGGACGCAGTCGAACCCCGCCCTGGTGAGCACGTCGATCAGCGGTTCTTCCCGGCGTTCGACGACCACCGTGCGCTCGTCGAGGGAGAGCACGTTCATGCTGACCCAGGGGCTACAGAAGTACATCGGCCAGTCGGCGGGCAGCGCCGGCCGCGGTGCCTCGATGATCTTCCAGCCCCGGAACAGGTCATTGTGGACATACCGTTCCGGGTTGACCAGGAGGATGCCGGGAGCCAGCGGCGCGAGCGTGGCGTCGATGTGCATGGCGTGCGAATCGTTGACCGCGATGCGGTGCACCCGGAACTCGTCCCCGAGTGCCCAGGACAACCAGCGGATCCCGAACGCATTGGTCACGTGGGACTGCTGCGCCACGATGTCCCGGCCGAACCGCAGGAAGTCGGCGGCGTCGAACACCGGCTCGAACTCGGTGATCGCGTAGTCCCCCGACTCGGAGTCGTACTCGGCGCGGAACAGGTCGTCGGTCAGCTGCGGCTGCGGTGCCTGGAGCCAACCGGCCCCGACCCGGAAGTAGGACTTGATCAGCTCGCGGTAGGCGTACACCTCGTGGTGCCGGCAGCGCCACGACATCGGTGCCTCCACGATGGTCGTGCCGGCCACCAGCAGCAGGTCCCGCGGCATGGCGGCGTAGAGCCCGCCCGCGCAGTGCCACCGCGGGGTGGAGAACTCGGCCGAGTGGTCGACGAAATCCGGGCGGCGAACGCGGATTCCCCGGCGCACCAGCAGATCGGCGAAGTCGTCGAGTTCCCGCCGGGCTGCGTCGAAGTGCTCACCGGGGAACGCACGGCCGCCGCGGTCGCGCAGCAGGTCCGGCATACCGGCCGGCATGACCGCCGCCATGGAGGATTGCCAGGTGGGGAACACCCCACCGTCGAGCCTGCCGACCACCACCTCTTCGAGCGAATCCCATTCGGTGTACGAACTGACCACCGCCGCGCGAACGGGGCTGTGGTCGAGTCTGTCCTGGATCGTGATGCTCATCGTCATCCACCCTCGACTGTGCCGCCCTCAGGCTTTCCGGAACGCGGGTGTCGCCGGGCGGACAAAGGGCATGTGCGGTTCAGGTCGTCGTTGCCGTCGGTGCGGAAGGAATGGCACCATTCGTCATCGGACAGGTCGTCGTGGTCGCCCATGCGGGCTGCCTGCCCGCCCTTGGCCCATTCCGCCGGTCACGCCCGGATCCGGGTACCGCGCGATATCGCGGCGGCCGTGCCCACCTCGATACCGGCGAACACGCTGCGCAACCGGAAACCCAGGATCAGGCAGTCGCCCGGATCGCGGGACAGCCGCAACCGGTTCGGTGGGGCAGGGCGAAAAAGAAGATCGATTGGCCGGCGGAGCAGAATTGTCGACCCGACGGTCGCCTCGACTTTTCCCGCAGCACACCGGAATTTCCCGACACTAACACAGCGCCAAGCGCCACGCCAGCCACCGGAGAACCTTACCGCAAAATCGGTCGAAAATTCCTTGATCGAATCAGGAAATTACCGCCAAAAATGTCCATAAAGGACCGCTGACCGCCTGCGCAACGGACGGTGGTGGCCGTTGGCGGATATTTCCGCGCGGGTGTAGTGTGCATTTACAGCGCAAAATTCACCGAGGAATCGATCAAATTCGAGGGGGACTCGTCCCATGCGAACCGAGTACCAGGATGTCGGCGGCGAGGTGCGCGCCGGCAAGGGTGGGAAGATCCAGGACCTCGATACCGATTCGGTTCGGGGGCTGCTCGCCGACCGGGGGTGGATCACCTTCACCGGATTCGACGTGACGGTGGCCGACTTCGAGGCGTTTTCCTCGCGGTTCGGCGAGTGCGCGAACACCAGGACGGTGCACTACCCGCCGGGCGGGGAGGCGCTGGGATTCCACGCCGAGGACGCCTACAACCCGTACCGGCCGGACGCCCTGTGGTTCCTGTGCGTCTTCGAGGGCAGCGACGGCGGCGCGCCGACCGGTGTCGTCGACGGGGTCCGATTACTCGCCGAACTGCCGGAACCGTGGCGGGAAATGTGTCATGGCAACGAATTGCGCTTCGACCGCCGGTGGGATGCGGCGCTGTGGCGGAACGCCTTGGGCGGCGGGGCCAAGGACGAACTGGCCGCGGCCTTCGACGCCTTCCCCCACCTGGAGTACGAAATCCTGCCGAACGGCGACCTCTACCTGAGCTACCGGGTACCGATCGTGACCAGGACGCCGGCCGGTGCCGACAGCTTCAGCAACACGATGCTGCAAGCCGCCACCGAGCCCGCCTTCTACGGGATGTCGTTCGCGGACGGTTCCCCGGTGCCGCCGGACCTCACCGCCACCGTGCAGCGGAACGCGCTCGCCGCGGAGCAGCACCTGCACTGGGAACGCGGCCGGGTGGCGGTCATCGACAACAGCCGCATGATGCACCGCCGCGCCGAGTACACCGGCAAAGACCGCGATCTGCGCGCCCGCCACTGCGAGGACTTCTTCGGCACCGCGTTCCCGCCCGCCGACACGCCGGTCAAGGCCTGGGCGAAGTCGCTCGTCCAGGGGGACGAGGGCTACCCCGCCGCCGTGGGCCCACTCGTCCACCAGGCATGAGCGGGAGGCGCGCCGTGCGGACCATCCCCGTCCAGTTCACGAAGTACACCTCGTTCGGGAACAACTTCCTCATCGTCGACGAGACGACGGCACCGCTGCCCGGCGACGGGGAGCGCGCCGCGCTGGCGCGGTGGCTGCTCAACGGCGAGTTCGGTCCCGGTGGCACCGACAACGTCCTGTACCTCACCCGGTTGGCCGACGACCCGGCAGCGCAGGCCGCCGAGGTGCGCGAGCACACCGCGGGCAAGACCGCCGGCTTCCTGTTCCGGATCTTCGAGCACGACGGCTCGGAGACGCTGTCCTGCGGCAACGGACTGCTCTGCACCGCGGCGTTCCTGCACGCCCGGTACGGGCTGCGGGCCACGGTCGTGCTCACCGAAGTGCCGACCGGTGATCCCCAGCCGGTCCGGCTCGGCATCGGCGAGCGCGAAGGCACCACCTGGATCAACGTCGGAGAGCCCCGGCCCACCCCGGCCGAGCTGTTCGTCCGCCGGGGGCCACCGCCGAGTTCCCGCATCGACCACGTGGCGGAACTCGAAGTGCCGCTGCCCGCGGACGCCTCCTGGGCCGAGGGCCTGCCGCCGACCCTGAAGCTGGGCGGCCACCTCACGTTCACCGGCGAGCCGCACCTGGCCCTGATCAGCGGCCACGGCCTTCCCGCGGAGCTGGAGAAACTGCTGTTCATCGAGCCGGGTCACCCGCCGGGTCCGGAGCTGATCGGCCGGCCCCCGACACCGGAGGTCCGCGCCACCCTCGCGCTGGTCGACCACCTGGGCCACCACGTCAACGACGCCTACCGATCGCTGTTCCCCCAGGGCGTGCACCTCGACTTCGCCCGCCTCCTGGCCGACGGCGCGGTCGAGTACCGCACCTACGAACGGGCCATCGATCGGGAAACCCTCGCCTGCGGCTCGGGCGTCATCGCCCTGGCCTTCGTGCTGCGGGAACTGGGCATGGCCGAGGGGGCGGACACGCGGTTCCGGCCGCACCGGTGCCGCTGGTTCGTGCCGGACGCCGAACTCGTCGTCACCAGTGGCGACGACGGCTGGAGCCTGACCGGCAGGCCGATCCTGGTCGCCCGCGGTGAAGCGCTGGTGCCCGAATCCGTCCTGCGCTGAACACCACGAACCGGGGACCGAGCATGACCGAAACACAGACCGATCCGCTGGAAGCCGCCATGCGGGACGCGGGCCTGACCGTCCGGCCCGTACCCCGGCTGGACCGACCGGCCGCGGCCCGACTTGAGCAACTCGTCACCGAGCAGCGGCAACCGATGATCCTGACCGGGCTGACCGAGGACTGGCCCGCCCGGACCGAGTGGACGCCACAGGCGCTGATCGACCGGTACGGGCGGCAAACGGTCACCGCGCTGATGGACCTCCCCGCGGACGGCGTGCTGCTCCCCCACGAGCAGAGCGACTACGAGCGCACGCTGCCGTTCGCGGAGTTCGTCGAAACCATGCTGACCACCGCGCCCGACAAACCGTGCTACCTCGCGTACCAGCGGGTGGCCGAGATCCTGCCCGACAGCGACTACGACTTCGCCGCTCTCCTCGACCAAGCCGGCGTCGCGGGCGACACCCGGGCGTGGATCGGTTCGGCCGGAACCCGGTCGATGCTGCACTCGGACCTGAAGGACAACCTGTTCTGCCAGATCTGGGGCAGCAAGCACGTCGTGCTGCTGCCCTGGCAGCACAGCGCCGCCGCGTACCCGTTCCCGGACAACCTGGTCAACAGCCAGGTCGACCTCGCGGCGGTGGACCTGGCCCGGTTTCCGCGATTGCGCGACGTCACCCTGCTGGCCGCCACGATGAATCCCGGCGACGTGCTGTTCATGCCCCGCGGGTGCTGGCACGACATCCGCTCGCGCACGCCCTCGATTTCGCTCAACCACTGGTTCGGCGCGGCGATGACCTTCGCCGACTACGCCGGGCTGCTGGCCCGGTTGGGTCCGCGGTACTGGGCGGTCGCCCTGCGGGACTTCTTCCGGTACGGCGTGCTGGGCAAGCCCCAGCGAGCCGACTTCCTCTTCACCCCCGCGCCCACCGGCAAGCGCCTGTACGACCTGGTCAGGCACGGGAACTTCTCCAAGGACAACGATCCGGCCGGCTCCTGACCGAGCGGCCACCGAGGAGGACCAGTGCGACCACCGCACCAGTACCACGAACCCGTCGCCGACCCGGGCTTCGAACAGCGGCTCATCGAGGGCATCCGGCCGATCGCCGAGCACTTCCTGGCCGGGGCGCTGCACCACCTGTTCGACTCCGGCGTCTTCGACGCGCTGGAACGCGGTCTCGGCGGACGCACCCCGGCGGCACTCGCCGACGAGTTGTCGCTGGAGCCGGCGCGGCTGACCGGCCTGCTCCGGTACCTGGCCAACGAGAACGTCGTCGCCTTCGACGGGGACGCCGCCCGACTCACCCCGCGCGGGCTGGCATACGGCGAGTTCCGGGCCTGGTACACGATCATGATCGGTGGTTACACCTCCACGCTGGCCCAGCTGGGCTCGGCGCTGCACCGGGGCTCGGACTACTGCACGCGGGACGGGCGCTACGTCGGACTCGGCAGTTGCGAGGTGTCCCGGTACGACGGGATGCCGATGACCCTGGAACTGCTGTCCCGCGCCGGCGCGACGCCCGCGGAGTTCCTCGACCTCGGCTGCGGGAACGGGCTGTACCTCGTGGAGTTCTGCCGGTTGATGCCGTCGCTGCGCGCATGGGGCGTCGAACCGGATGCCGGCGGCCACCACGAGGCGCGGGCGCTGGTCGACAGCACCGGGATGGCCGACCGCATCCGGTTGGTCAACGCTTCGGCCACGGATTTCTTCGCGGCCCCGCCCGAGGGCTGCCACCCCGATCTGACCGTGCTCGGCTTCGTGCTGCACGAGGTGCTCGCGCAGCAGGGCCGGGCGGCGGTGGTCGACCTGCTCCAGGGACTGGTCAAAGCCTTCCCCGCGCTGAACATCGTGGTCATCGAGGTCGCCGACGCGATCGCCGACCCGGCGGTGATGCGGCACGGGCTGGCGACGAACTTCTGGAACCCGTACTACCTCGTCCACTCCTTCACCGAACAGCAACTGGCGGGCAAGGACTTCTGGGACGAGCTGTTCGGCCAGGCCGGGCTGACGACGGCCGCCTTCGTCACCACCGACCAGACCGTCGACTCGACCGGGGTGGAACTCGGCTACCTGTTGCGCGGCCCCGAATTCAGCTGACCAGGAGGCGCTCGTGCCCGCACCGGACAACCTCGACCGGGTGTTCGACTGGGTCGAGTCCGCGAACGTCCCGAGTCCCGCGCTGCTGCTGGCACCCGGACCCGTACGCGGTGCGGTGGAGCGCCTGCGCCGATCGCTCGGGATGCGGATTTCCTTCGCCACCAAGGCGAACGCGCATCCCCGCCTGCTCGCGGTCCTGGCCGGGCTGGTCGACGAGTTCAACGTGACCAACCTGGCCCACCTGCGCACCCTGGTCGAACTGGGTGTGGAACCCGCGCGGATCGCGTTGGTGCACCCGGCACTGCCGCGGGAGACCCTCGCCACCGCCGCGGACCTGGGCGTGACGCGGTTCGTCGTCGACGACGAGCGCGGCTTCGACCGGCTCCGCGAGGTGCTCGACCACCCCGAGGTCACCCTCCGCGTGCTGCCACCGGCACCAGGGCAGTCGAACAGGTCCGTCGTGCGCTTCGGCAACACCGGCGAAGCGCTGGCCGACCTGGCGGCCCGGGTGTCCGACGCGGGCGCGACCGTGGAAGCCCTGTCGTTCTTCGTCGGTGCCGCGGGCAAGGACCTGGCCGCCGGCACGCCGTTCCGGCTGGGGATCGAACTGGTCGCCGAGCTTCACGCGAAGCTCGCGGCACGAGGGCTGTTCGTGCCGACGATCAACATCGGCGGCGGTTTCCCCGGTGCCCAGCGCCGTTTCCACCGACGCCACCCGGAGTTCTTCACGGACATCGCGGCCCGGGTGGCGGACCTGTTCGACGACGACGTGCGCTTCCTGTGCGAGCCGGGGCGGTACTTGAGTGAACCCACTGCCATCCTGCTGACCCGCGTGATCGCGGACCGGTCACTCGGTGGTCATCGCCTCGTGCACGTGGATGCCAGCGCCTACGCCACGCTGTTCGAGTCGTGTTTCATCGCGCTCGGCACGGACCCGCCGATGGTCCGCGCGCGGTCGCACGGTGACCCGGGCCGGCCCGCCGACGTGGTGGGACCGTTGATGGACTCCTTCGACGTCCTCGCCCGCCAGGCACCGCTGCCGCCGCTCGATCCCGGCACCCCGCTGCTGGTCCCGAATGTCGGCGCGTACGCCTTCCACTACTCGGCGACGCCGGAAGGTCTCCCCCCGCCGGAGGTCGTCGAACTGCCCGACAGGCTGTGGTCCGTGTTCGACGACGTGTGGTTCGACTGACGGCAGGAGACACCCATGGATTCCGCACCCGCCATCCCACCCGTTCGCCCCCGTGCCCACGTCGAGGACATCCGCATCAGGGAGTCGCACGACGACGTGGTGACCGTCGAGCCCGGCGACGGCATCCACGTCGCACCCGCCTACCACGCCCGCGGTATCCCCGGTGGGCCCGACCGGATCCGACTGCGCGCCGGCGTGCTCGCCAGGCTCCGCCAGGCCACTGCCGCGCTGCCGGCCGGAACCGACCTGCTGATCTGGGACGGGTTGCGCTCGTTGGAGACGCAGGCCGAGATCGTCGCCTCGTTCCGCGCCTCGTTGCCGGAGGCGGGGCGCGACGAAGTGGTGGAACGCTACCTGGCACTACCGCCCGAGAGCGAAGCGGAATTCCGCACCATGCCGCCACCCCACTCCACCGGGGGAGCCGTGGACCTCACCCTGTGCGACACCGGGGGCGAGCCGCTGGACCTGGGTGCCGATTTCGACGAGTTCGACGACGTGTCCTGGCTGCGGCACTACGAGGACGACCCGGGTCCGGCCGGTCAGGTGTTCCGCGACCGGCGGCGGCTGCTCTACTGGGCGATGACCGGAGCCGGGTTCTCGCCCTATCCCTGGGAATTCTGGCACTACGAATGGGGAACGCCGGTCGCCCGGGCGTACTACGGCAACCCGGTCGCCGACTACGGCCCCGCCGTGCCCTGGCCGGGTACCCCGATCCGGGCGGGCTGACGGGTGCGCTCCACCGTGCCCGGAAGACAGCGCTACGCTCAACCGCCCGGCGGCCGGCGAGCGCAGGAGAGCGATCATGACCTCCTGGTCGACACCGCAGCGATTGCGGGCGGCAGCGGTGAACCTGTCCCTGTCCGCGCCCACCACGCTGGAAGCCGCGGTCGCCGCGCAGGGCTTCGTGCAGTACGACCCCATCCGACGACCGGCTCGCGCCCAGGACCTGATCCTCCACCAGCGGGTTCGTGGTTATCGGGCAGGCGATCTCGAACGCCGTTATCCCGCTCTCGCCCTGGAAGAGGACTTCTTCTACACCTACGGGGCCATGTCGCCGGCCATCAGCGCCCTGCTGTACCCCCGCGCCACACCCGGCGGCGAACCGTTCCGGCCCGACGGACTCACCGCGGCGGTGCGCGACCTGCTCTACGAGCGTTCCCGCCTGACACCTCAGGACGCGTCCGCCGCACTCGGCCGGGTCCGCGAGATCAACGACTGGGGCGGTGTTTCCTCGGCCACCACCCGTGCCCTCGAAGCACTGCACTACCACGGTCACGCCCGCGTCTCGGCCCGGCAGAACGGCCGCAAGGTCTACGCTCCGCGCACCCTGCCACCACAGCCCCTCAGCCCGGTCGAACGCCTCGGCGAACTGACCCTGCGGATGGCCCGCATCCTGGCGCCCGTGGCGGCGGGCAGCCTGCGGCGGGCGCTCACCCAATTGCGCGACAACGGGGGTGCCCTGCCCGGCCAGGATCGCGTCATCGCCGACCTCCTGGACCGCGGGGCGTTGCGCGAGGACGTCGTCGACGGCGTCGGCTACCTGACTCCGGAGGACTGCCGACCCGGCTCCGGTGCGCGCCGAGTCCGCTTCCTGGCCCCTTTCGACCCGGTGGTGTGGGATCGCCGCAGGTTCGAGCACCTGTGGGGATGGCAGTACCGCTTCGAGGCGTACACACCGCCGGTGAAGAGACTCTTCGGTTACTACCCGCTGCCGATGTTCTGGGAGCACGACGCCATCGGCTGGGTCAACCTCCAGGTGAAGTCGGGCAGGCTGGAGGTGGAGACCGGTTTCCGCTCGGCCGCGCCGGCGGGCCGCGCCTTCCGCACCGCCTTCGACGCGGAAATGAGCCGCATGGAAGGGATGCTCGGGCTCGGCTGAGCCGGGCCTCATTCACCCACCTGCCCGTCGATCAGCTCCCGCACCACATCCACCTGGCCGACGTGCCGCGCGTATTCCTGCACGAGGTGGAAGAGAATGTCCCCGAGGGTGGGCACGTCGTCCGTTTCCCGGAAGCGGCCACCGGTGGCCGAGGCGGTGCTCGGGGCCACGCCCGCGACGATCTCCCGCGAAATGTCCAGTTCGGCGTGGTACCGCCGCAGCACCGTGGTGGAGCTGTCACCCGGAAGTACGAGGAATTCGGCGGAGTGGTCTCCGTTGCCGGCCCGACCGGGGGACGGTTCGACCTGCCGGCCGGCAAAACCCCATTGCAGCCACCGCCGTTCCACCCAGCCCAGGTGCTGCACCAGGCCGAGGATCGACCAGTTCATCGGCTGCACCGGGGTGCGGAGTTGTTCCTCGGACAGGCCGGCGCACTTGCGCAGCAGTGCACGCCGGCACCACTCCAGGTACTCCGACAAGAGGTGGCCGAGGTCGTCGCCGTACCGCTCCGGGTTTTCGATCACCAGCGGTTCACTGACCGGGAAAGACATGGGGTCATGGTAAAGGACTGGCGAAGAAATCCGGCGGGCATGATCGACGCCCCATCGGGTGACGGATGTGCTAAGTTGTTCCCAGGCTGCGGAAGTCGACCTCCGGGAAAGGAGGCGGCGTGCGAGTCCTGGTGACCGGTGGCGCATCCGGAATAGGTGCCGCGCTGGTCCGGAGATTCATCGACGACGGTGCCGACGTGGCGATTCTCGACCGCGACCGGAAAGCGTTGCGGGCGGCACTGGCCGGAGAGCCTCGAATCCGATTCGGCCTGCCCGCCGACGTCGGTGACGCCGAGCAGGTGCGGTCGGTGTTCGCGGAACTCGACGAGCACTGGAACGGGCTCGACGTCCTGTTCAACAATGCCGGTGTCAGCGACCGCGCCACCTTCCTGGAATCGACCGAGGACCGGATTCGGGAAACGTTCTCGGTGAATCTGCTCGGTGTGTTCCTGGTGGCCCAGCAAGCGGCCCGGCGCATGTCGGCGGCCGGGTCGGGGGTGATCATCAACACCGGGTCGGTGAGCGGCATGGTCGGCATGCCCGGCTACGCCGCCTACAACGCCAGCAAGGCCGGCGTCCTCTCGTTGACCCAGACCCTGGCGCTCGAACTGGCACCGGGGATCCGGGTCAACGCCATCTGCCCCGGCTACGTGCTGACGTCCATGCAGGAAGCCGAGTACAGCCCGGAGGAACTGCGCGCGTCCGAGGCCAGGATCCCGCTGCGCCGCTGGGGCAGGCCCGCCGAGATCGCCGCGCTGGGCGCCTATCTGGCCTCGCCTGAAGCATCCTTCATCACCGGCCAGGCGATCGTGATCGACGGCGGCGAGACGGCAGGCGGGCTCGCCAGCCAGAGTTGACACCAGGAGAGTGGTGCATGAGCACGCAAGCCGGAGCAGTCCGGGCCCGCGCGGCACGCAGCGTTTACGACACCCGGGAGTGGACGACGGCCTGGGCCGCCTCCGCGATCGAACGCCAACTGGTCCTGCGAGACCACGACCCGCCCACCTACCTGCTCCGGCACTCGCCGTTCTGGCGGGGCTACGAGATCGACACCGACGCGGAACCGACCTGGACCCGCCCGCTGGTCACCATCGGCTCGGTGTACTCGGTGTTCGGCCCGGAGTACCTCGCCGCCGACGCGGACGCCACCGGCCGCGCCGTGGACGACGCCCTCGGCCACGCCCGCGAGCACAACGCCCACGGGCTGCTGGTGTTCAACCTGCGCGAGGACGCCGCACGACAATGGGCCGCCTGCCGGGCACCCGATCTCACGCTGCGCCTGGACAACGCCTACTACCGCCACCCCGGCGAAGGCGCCGATCCCGTGATGGGAGACCTGGCCAAGAGCGCACGTACGGACTGGCGGCGGCGCTGGCGGCGGGCCACCGAAGCGGGCGTGCGCATGGTGGAGGAGACCACGCCTGCGACGCAGAGCATCCAGGAGGTCATCGACCTCGCCAACAGTTCCGCCACGCGCCACGACTGGCCGGTGCTCTACGACCTGCCGACCATGCGGGCGTTGCTCGCCGCACCGTACGGCCGGTTGTTCCGCGCCGAGTGGGACGGCCGCACCGTGGGCGGCTTCCTGGCCTTCGAACACCAGGGGCACCTGCACCTGTGGGTCGGCGGCATGGACCACACGGCGCGCGAAGTGAGTCCGTACCTCTTCCTGCTGTACGAACTGCTCTCGGCCGCCCAGGAGCGCGGCCGGCACCGAATCGACTTCGGTCGGGGGAACGACGACTTCAAGCGGAAGTACGGCTTCGACGAAGAGAAGCTGTGGTCGCTCTGGTATCCCGCCACCGCCGCGGACGCGGACGAGTGCACCCCTCGGCTGCGCGCCCTGCACGAAGGGCTCGCCCGGTGCCAGCGCACGCCGCCGGAGACGCTGTGACCGACACCTTCGGCGGCCTGACCGCCGATCAGTGGGATGTCCTGGCGGGGCCGCACTTCTACTCGTCGAGCGGCTGGCTCCGCTTCTGCGAGGTCGACTACGGCGCACCGGGCCGGGCCGTGGTGGTCCACGACGGTGACAAGCCGGTCTGCGCCGTGCCCACCGTCGCCGCCGGGGGCCTGCCGGCCTGGTCGCGGTACGACTGGAACACCGCGCTCGAAGACCGCGGCCTGCCGTGCATCCCCGAGGCGGGACTGCTGGTCGGATCCCGCGAGGGCTACCAGACTCATCTCCTGACCGGGGGTGCGAGCCCGCCTGCCGCCGCCGTCACCGAACTGGTGGACAAGCTGCGCCGCCAGGTGGGCGATGGCCAGGCTTGCGTGGCCATGTACGTGACGTCCGCCGACGCCCGCGCGCTGCACGACGCGGGCATCACCACGCCACCCGTACTGCTGGACGTCGACGCCTGGATCCGCATCCCGGACGGCGGCTGGACCGCCTGGCTCGACTCGCTGTCCGCCAACCGCAGGCGCATGGTGAAGCAGGACGTCCGCAAATTCGGCGAAGCGGGCCACACCATTTCGCACGCCCGACTCGCCGACCACTACCGGGAACTCGGTGAGCTCGCCGCCGCCACCCTGAACCGGTACGGCCACCAGACCGATCCGGACACCGAACTGGCGGCGCTGCGCAACCACGCCGAACTGCTCGCCGACCACGCCACCGTCGCCCTGTGCCACACCGATACCGGCCGTACGGCGGGTTTCTGCCTCTACTACCCGTGGCAGGACTCCCTGTTCGTGCGGTGGGTGGGATTCGACTACGAACTACTGCGCGACGCCTCCGAGTACTTCAACCTGATGTACTACAGCACCTTCCACCGCGGCGTCGAAACGGGTGCCGGGTGGCTGCACGCCGGACTCGAAAACACCGTCTCCAAGGCGTTCCGCGGCGCGGAACTCCGGCCGCTGTGGTTGGTGGACCTCTCCGAGCAGGTTGCACTCGCCCAGGCCGCCGACAAGATCCGGAGCCACAACTCCGAGCTCTACCGCAGGTACGCCGACGACCCCAGGACGGCCCCGAACCTGGTCCCGGGACCGCAATGGGATCTCGGAGGCTGGACGATGGACCCGCGGTGACCGGAGGCCGGCCCACAGGTACCGGTGCTCCCCGGAGCTTGTGGCGCAACACCGACTTCACCAAGCTCTGGGCCGGCGAAACCCTGTCCCAGATCGGTAGCCAGGTCACCCTGCTCGTGCTGCCGATCATCGCAATCGTCCACCTCGACGCCGGGCCCGAGCAGCTGGGCTGGCTCAAGGCCGCGCAGACCGCCCCGGTGCTGGTGGTGGCGCTCCTCGTCGGGGTGTGGCTGGACGGCCACCGGCGCCGCCCCCTGCTCGTGCTGGCCAATCTGGGCCGCGCCCTGCTGCTGGGCCTGATTCCCCTGCTCTTCCTGATGGGCGGGCTCAGCCTGTCGGCCGTGCTGGTGATCAGCGCCCTGGTCGGCACGCTGACCGTCTGCTTCGACATCGGCTACGTGTCCTACGTGCCGGCCCTGGTCGACCGCGAACAGTTGGTGCGAGCGAATTCCCGGCTGGAGTCCACCTATTCCATTTCCGAGATCGGCGGCCCCGGTCTCGGAGGGCTGCTGGTCGGCTTGTTCGCGGCCCCGTTCGTGTTGCTGGTCGACGCCGCCACCTACCTGCTCGCGGCATTGGGCATCGCCAACATCAAGCGGCCCGAGCCCACCCCTCCGAGACTGGCAGGTCGGTCGCCGTGGCACGGTGTCCGGGAGGGGCTGGGGGTCGTCCTGCGCAACAGCCACCTGCGCGCGTTGGCCGGACAATCCGCGGTCTTCAACTGCTTCGAGCAAGCGGTACTGACGTTGTACCTGCTCTACGGGATCGAGATCCTCGGCCTGTCAGTCGGCCTTCTCGGTGCCCTGCTGGCCGCGGGCAGCGCGGGAGCACTGGCAGGCGCGCTGGCCGCCGGCCGCCTCGGCCGGCGCACCGGTGCCGGAGCAGCCACCGTGATCGCCATGGCGGTGAGTTCTGTGGCGCTGTTCGCCATTCCCGCCGCGACCGGCGCCCCGCCGATCACGGTGTCGATTCTGCTGGTGGGCTTGGCCCTCCACGGCGCCGGCCTGGCCGTCTTCAACATCTACGCCCTCACAATCCGCGCCGAAATAGTGCTACCCCATCAACTGAGCCGCATCACCGCCTCCTACCGCCTGATCGTCGACGGTGCCGCACCCCTGGGCGGCCTACTCGGCGGATACCTGGGCGTGCTGCTCGGATTGCGCAACGCCATGTTGATCTGCGTGACATGCCTGACGATCAGTTGCCTCTTCTTCGCACTGGGACGTATGCGCCGCTACCGAAGTCCAGTCCACGCAGAACCGGCGTAGCCGCCTTACCCCATATGCGAGGCATTTCTCAGCACAGACCACACGTCGCCGACCCGGTCACGAACGACCCGCCGACAGGGCCGCCAACGCCAATACTCCCGGTAAGGACTCGCCCACGATGCGCCAGACACTGCACATTCCCCGGATCAGCTATCCGTGGCCGACCATCCCCAGTCCGCTGGCGGACGCTCTCGACCAAGAGGAGTTGACCTGGATCGACGAGGACTACGCGGACTTCATTCCCCAGGAGTCCATCGGGCGAATGAGGTTGCAACATATCGCACGGGTCGGCACCTACATGAATCCGACCGTGACCGACATCGACCGTATGCGACCGGCCTGTAGGCACTCGCTCTACATCACCTACGTTGACGACTTCTTCGGGGTCACCCCGCTCGACAAGTTCATTCCGGTCAGGGACCGGATCTTCGAAGTCATGATGGGCGCGGACCCTCGTCCGGGGGAGATCGGCGTGCTGCGTCAGATGGCCGCAGCGCGCCGGGAATGGTCGGCGATGGGCATGCCGCAGTTCTGGATCGAGCGGATCGCGGTCAATTTCCGGCATTTCATGACGTGGGGCATGATGGAGGAGATCCCCTTCCGGCAAAGTGGGACGATGCCACCCATTGCCCGCCTGATGCTCATCCGTCCGTACTCCATCGGCATGCTGGCCTTCGGTGACATGATAGAGCCCTGTACCGACTTCGTGGTGCCGGTGGAAATCTACGAACACCCGGTCGTCAAACGCCTGAAGTGGCTACTGGGGGTCGCCATCTTCCTCCAGAACGACCTCATCTCCATACGCAAGGAGATGGCATTGGAGCACGAGACGCTGAACATCGTTCTCGTGCTGCAACACGAGCGGGGACTCTCGCTCGACGACGCCTGTCTCGAAACGTTGAGGATGCTGGACGAATCCATGCAGGAGATAGTCGAATTACACGCCGCGATGCCGGACTTCGGCCCATACCGGAAAGGCATGGACAACTACTTCCACCACATCGGCCTGATGATCAGCGGATGCGACTCCTTCTACTACGACTCGGGCACGAATCGCTACAACGCCCACGGATTCGTCGTACCGCAGTACGCGGACGACGAAGTGCCCACCTCCGTGGACGTCGCGTTCCAGTAACCGGATCACCACCGCCGCACCCGCCCCGGCCGACGCGGAGTCCAGCGCGGAGGTCGACGCGGCGATCTCGTCGGCGCGGCCCGCTCCAGGGCGGCACGCTGCCGGGGGGCCACTTCGACCACTGGACCTTCGTGGACCGCCGGTTCGACGACGTCCGCACCGGTACCGGCCCGCCGGGCGGCAGCACGTCCGTCCACGCGGTCGGCCTGGCGGTCGTCGCCGACACGGTCCCCGACCACGTCACCGTGACGCCGGCCGCCGGACCACCACATCGGACAGTGCGCCCGGTCACCGTCGGCGCGATTCCCCTTGCCGCGCAACGTGATCACCTACGATGCGGGTATGAGCGCAGAACCCGCCCTGCCCGCCGACCTGCGACAACTGTTCGAGGACTCCACCGGCCGCACTCTGTCCGTACCTCTGCCACCCGGTCGCGCCGTCCTGCCCGAGGAGGCCGACGAGGGCGACCGGCCGGCCGCCGAGGTC
>CBHFOL010000075.1:0-26693 GCA_965995405.1 uncultured Saccharothrix sp. | reverse complement strand
TGCTGACGTTCGGCCCGGACGGCACGCGCCGGGACGAGAAGCCGGTCAAGCAGAAGAACGGCGAGCCGCGGCTCGCGCAGGGGGAGGACAAGCAGGTCTACGTGGAGGACTCCGAGGGCACCCAGGTCCTGGTGGTCGCCAAGGACGGCAAGGTGCAGGACGTGGACGTGGCAGGGAAGCCGGTCACCACGCCGCAGGCGCAGCCGCCCGAGAAGGAGTCCGACCCGGGTGCCGGCAAGCCCACGCAACCGTCCGACGGGCAGCAGAACCCGGTGCCGAACCCGCACCTCCCGGATCCGCGCATCCCGGACCAGCAGGAGAAGACCACCACACCGCCGCCGCCACCCCCGGTGCCGCCCGGCCGTCCCGGTGCCCCGCCGTCGGTCATCGCGCAGGCGGGCAACGGATCGGCGCTCGTCACGTGGGGCGCGGCACCGGACAACCGGGCCCCGATCGTGTCGTACCTGGTGTCCTGGCAGGGCGACGGCGGCGGGAACGGGTCCGTGACGGTCGGCGGGGAAGCGGGTCAGACGACCGTGGACGGCCTGACCAACGGCGAGCGGTACGTCATCACCGTCGCCGCGACCAACCAGGTGGGTGCCGGTCCGGGCACGTCGTCCAACCCGGTGACGCCGATCGCGCCGGTCTCGCCCGCCGATCCGCCGGTCAGCCCGAGAGCCGACTACGACGTCGACGACCGGCCGACCCGGGACGTCCGGGTGAGCTGGGGACAGCCGGCGCTCAACGGCGGCACGCTGGTGCACTACGTGGTCACCGCGACCGGCCAGTCCGCGCAGCAGGTGACCGCGACCGAGGTCGTCTACCCGCAGTTGCAGTCCGACACCGCCTACACGTTCACCGTGCACGCGGTGACCAGGACACCGGACGGGCAACTCCTCGACGGGCAGCCGGAGTCCGTCACGATCCGGGACGTGCCGGCACCGACCGCCACGGTGACGATCAAGCAGGGCGGACCGTCCGAGACGGACAACTGCCACCGGCCGGCGTGCGCCTGGGTGGAAGCCACGATGTCCGGACTCGACCCCAACACGACCTACAACCTGAGGCTGAGTTCCAACTCCACCCGCAACGTCCGGACCGAGTCGTTCACCACCGACGCCGCCGGGAACGCGACCTACAACGAACTGAACTACGACGTGCCCGGCCAGTCCGTGTGGGTCACCGTGCTCACCCGCTCCGGCCAGGAGGTCGCCCGCTCCACCCCGATCCCTTGGACGTGAACCGATGACCAGTCACCTGACCCAGGCCAGCGAGGTCTACGAACGGATCGCCGCCAACGTGCAGCGGGTGGTGCGCGGCAAGCCGGAGATCGTGCGGCTGGCCGTGGCCGCGCTGCTCAGTGAAGGGCACCTGCTGTTCGAGGACGTGCCCGGGGTCGGCAAGACCACGCTCGCCCGGTGCCTGGCGCGCAGCATCGGCGGCAGCTGGAACCGCATCCAGTTCACGCCCGACCTGCTGCCCGGCGACATCACGGGTGTCCAGGTCTACCACCAGAACGACGAGAAGTTCGTGTTCCACCCCGGCGGTGTGTTCGCCAACGTGGTGCTGGCCGACGAGATCAACCGGGGCACGCCGAAGACCCAGTCGGCGCTGCTCGAAGTGATGTCGGAGCGGCGGGTCACGGTCGACGCGGTGCGCCACGACGTGCCGCGGCCGTTCCTGGTGATCGCCACGCAGAACCCGATCGAGATGGCGGGCACCTACCGGTTGCCGGAGGCGCAGCTCGACCGGTTCCTGATGCGGCTGCGCATGGGGTACCCGAACCTGGAGTCCGAGGTGATGGTGATCATCAGCGACCGCGCCGGCGTGGACCCGGACGAACTGCCGCCGGTCGTGGACATCCCGACCTTGCAGAACGCCGTGGCGCAGGTGCGCGGCATCCGGATCGACACCGCGCTGGTGCGGTACGCGGCGACCGTCACGTCCGCCACCCGGCAGTACTCGGACGTCCGGTACGGGGCCAGTCCGCGCGGCAGCATCGCGCTCATCCGCGCGGCGCAGGGGATCGCCGCGACCCACGGGCGCGACTTCGTGACGGTCGACGACATCAAGCAGGTGGCGCACCCGGTGCTGGACCACCGCCTGATCCTCACCCCCGAGGCCGAACTGCGGCAGCGCAAGGCCGAGGACGTCGTGACGGACCTGCTGGCCAAGATCCCGGTTCCTGTCGCCGCGGGGGCCTGATCATGCGGCTGACCCGGCGTGGCGTCTGCACACTCGTGGTCGCGGCCCTGCTGGTCGCGCTCGGCCTGGTCGCCGGCCACCCACTGCTGCTGACGCTCGGCGCGATCGCGGTCGGCGCCGTCGTGGCCGCGTTCGCGGTGGCGGGACGGCGGCCCCGGGTGGACGTCATCCGCGAGCTGTTCCGCGACCGGGTCGAACGCGGCGGCAAGGCGGGGATCACGCTGCGCGTGCACAACCCGGGCACCCGTCGCCAGGCCGGTTTCATCGCGGTCGACCGGGTCGGCACCTTCACGCTGACCGTCGCCGTCCGGTCGCTCGCGGCCGGCGCGGAACAGTCCTACCTGAACGAACTGCCGACCGGGCGACGCGGGAAGCACGAGGTGGGGCCGTTGAGCCTGCGCAGAGCCGACGCGCTCGGCCTCGGCCGGTCCGAGCTGTTCCTGGGCGACACCAAGACGTTGTGGGTCTACCCGCGCACGCACCCGGTGCGATCGGTCGCGGGCAGCCTCCCGCTGCACCACCACGACGGCGCGGCCACCGAGACCTCGCCGCGCGGGTCGCTGGACGTCCGCGAGGTGCGTGCCTACGTCCCCGGTGACGAGGTCCGCCACCTGCACTGGAAGGCGACGGCCCGGACCGGGCAGCTCATGATCCGGGACTACGCCGATCCGCACCAGCCGCAGTTCACCGTGCTGCTGGACAACCGGAGCGGGATCCGGGCGGAGCCGGAGTTCGAGGAGGCGGTCGAGCTGGCGGCGTCCCTGGTGGTCGCGGCGGCCAAGGAGGAGCACCGTTGCCGGCTGGTCGCGTCGAGCGGCCTGGACGTCGGCACCACGCCCGGATCCGGTGCGGTGCGCCGGTTCCTGGACGAGTTGTGCGTCGTGGAACGGGCCGGGCACACCGGGTTGCCGCTCGTGCCCGCCGCGTTGGCGCACGCCGGCGGGGGCATGCTGGTCGTGATCTCCCCGGTCGGCTCGCCCGAGGACCGTTCCGCCCTCGCCGCGGTGCGACCGCGGTACGTGGACGTCGTCGTGGTGGCGTTGCACGGTTCCGCGCCCGAGATCCCGGGGGTCCGGGTGCTGCGCGCGACGGACGCGTTGGACGCGACGGTGCGCTGGCAGACGGTGGTCGCCCGATGAGAGTCCGCGCTTTCTGGGTCCTGCTCGCGACTGCGGTCCCGGGTCTGCTGTTCGCCCCGGTTTTCGGCCTGGGGACGTTGGGTCCGCCGATCGTGGCGGTGTTGGTGGCCTGTTACGCGGCCGTGGAGCTGTGCATCCGGGTTCCCGTGCTCCAGCCCGCACGGCCCGCGCTCGCGCTCGTCCTGGGCTTGGCGGCGTTGACCGAGGTCTCGCTCTTCCACACGACGTCCAACGGCCTGCCGACCGCGGCCAGTCTGCGCGCGCTGGTCGCCGGCGTCACCGACTCGTGGCAGCTCACCTTGCAGTCGACGTGGCCGGTGCGGCCGGATGCCGAACTGCTGCTGTTCGTCCCGGTGCTCGTGCTCTGCACCGCGATGGTGGGGATCGAGCTGCTGCGATGGCCCGCCGTCGCCGTGTTGCCGAGCCTGGTGCTGGTCGCGCTGAGCCAGGCTTTCGTGGCCGTGTCGGGGACCGTGGCGACGCTGGTCGCGTTCGGCTACGCCGTGGTCGTCGCCGGGATGTTCGTCTCCCGGGCGCGATCGGCGATCGTCCCGACGATCGCACTGGGGCTCGTGGCCGGGGTAGCGGTCACGGCGGTGGACACGGGGCCGGCGTTTTCGTTGCAGCAGAGCCATTCCGCTCAAGCGCCGCTGCCCCGCACGGCCAGCCCGCTGAGCGAGGTCGCGGCGCGGCTGTCGAACCCGGACGCGCAGGTCTTCAGCTACACGGGCGACGCGCCGGTCGACCGCTGGCGGCTGGTGGTGCTGGACGGGTTCGACGGCGTCACGTGGACCCCGACGGAGCAGTACCGCAGGCTGGGCGTGGAGATCAGCCCGCCGACCGGGGTGACCGTGCCGACGGCGGCCCACTCCGCGCGGCTCACCGTCCCCGGCGACGGGCCGTGGGTGCCCAGCCAGGCCATGCCCGCGTCGGTGGCCGGCATCGCGCCACTGGTCGACCAGGCCACCGGCATGCTGCTGGTGCCGGGACGCGCCGGGCAGGTGGAGTACGACCTGCGGTGGTGGGAACCGGAGGTCGATCCCGACCGGCTCGGCGACGCCGGGGTCTCGGCCGATTTCGCGCCCGGTGACCTCGGCATCGTCCCGCCCGGCATCGCCGAGCTGGCCCGTGCGGCGACCGGCGGCGCACGTCCGACGTTCCGCACGGCGCTGGTGCTTGAGCAGTACCTGAGCCGCGAGTACCGGATCGCGACCGGAACGGGGCTGCCGACCGGCAGCGGCTGGCCCCAGCTGCGCGAGTTCCTGCTGGACACCAAGCGGGGGACCAGCGAGCAGTTCGCCGCGTCGTACGTGGTGCTGGCCCGGATCGTCGGCATCCCGGCCCGGCTGGCCGTCGGGTACCGCGGGCCGCAGGCGTCGGGCGACGGGCGGGTGGTCGTGCGGAACCGGGACGTGCTGGCGTGGCCGGAGGTCGCGGTGACCGGGGTCGGCTGGGTTCCGCTCGACCCGGCCGGTGCGGCGGGCGGAGCCGCGTCGGCCGGATCCCGGCTGGCACAGGTGACCGCGCAGGCGCGGGCCGGACTGCCGCCGCCGGACGGCAAGCTGCCCGACCCGCCGCTGCCCGACCCGAGTCCGGTTCCGGAACCGGGGCCGGTGATCGACTGGGTTGCGTTGGCGCTGTGGGTCGTGGCCGGGCTGCTGGCGCTGTTCGTGGTGGGCGTGATCGCCGTGCCGGTGGTGAAGGTCGTCCGGACCTGGCGTCGCAGACGTCTCACCGGGGCACCCGGTGTGGTCGCCGCCTGGTGGGAGGCCCGCGATCTGCTGCGGGCGTACGGCACCCGGGTCACGCCGGGGATGACCGCTCGCGAGCTGGCGGCGGTGTCCGAGGGACCCGTGGTGGACAACCTGAACCGGTTGGCCGGCCGGCTGGACACGGCACTGTGGTCGGGTGCGGGCGCGGACGACGGCGATGTGGCCGCCGCGTGGACGGCCGTGCGGGAGATCCGCAGAACGCTCGCGCGACGTCCGGTCGGGGAACGGGTCAGGGCGGTGTTCGCGGTTCGATGACGTTGCTCGGTCGTGGTCCGGTCGCCGACGTGTACGCCGTCGAGGGGAGTGCGTTGAAGGTGTTTCCCGGCAGGTTCGACCGGCGTGCGCTCGCCGCGATCGAGCGTGACCGGGCCAGGCTCGCCAAGGTGTCGGCCCCGGTGCTGCCGGTCGAGCGGGTCGAACTGGTGAACGGCAGGCACGCGTTTCGGATGGAGCTGTGCGCCGAGTCGTTGGCGAGCCGGGTGCGGCGGGACGGTCCGCTGTCCTCGGACGAGGTGGGCGCGCTGGGCGGTGTCCTGGGGCGTGCGCTGGTCGCGGCCCGTCGGGTGGGCGTGCTGCACGGCGGGGTGAGCCCGTCGAACGTCCTGTTCCGCGCGACCGGCGAGCCGGTGCTGGCGGATTTCGGCAGCCACGTGCGGCAGGTGTTCCGGCGGGATCCGTTGTACGGCATCGAATGGGTGTCGCCGGAGACGTTGCGCACCGGCTTGGCCGACGCGCAGACCGACCTCTACGGACTCGGCGCGGTCCTGCACTTCGCGTTGACCGGGGAACCGCCGCATCCCAGCCGGATCGGGGAGGTCACCGGCGAGCGCATCCTGCGCGTGCTCGGCGATCCCGTGCCCGCGATCAGCCGGCCCGACGTCCCCATCGGGCTGGCCACGGCCATCGGTCGCCTGCTCGCGCCCGACCCCGCGAAACGCTCGCTGCCGGTGACCGAGGACGTGCCCGCGGCGAGTCCGCCGCACAGGTCGTTCCGAGGGCGGTACGTGGTCGCGGCCGGGGTGCTGGTGGCGGCTGTGCTGGTGGCGTTCGCCTTCTGGCCGCGCCGCGCGGAGCAACCGTCGCCGGAGACCGCCGCGCCGGTGATCACGCTGGAGCTCGACGAGCCCGTCGATCTCGGTGACCAGGTCTCGCTGACGTGGACCACGAACGACGACAAGCTCTACTTCGCGGTCGTCGTCTGGGTGGAGGGCGAGAAGAGCAACACCGTGCTGGCGGAGCGAAACCGCACGATGAAGGTGCCGGTCGAGGCGGGCCGCAAGTACTGCTTCCTGGTTCGTGGCACCAAGGGGGAACAGGTGGTCGAAAGCCGGTCGAAGGGCGTACGAGGTGCGGTCTGCCGCAGGTGAGGAGATCGGAGTGGACCCGGAGTTGCAGCACGCGGGCGGCCTGTTGCTGCCCAAGGAACACGACAGCCTGTCGCACGGCGTCCCGCGCACGGTGGCGGGCGCGATACACGCCCTCGCCTTGGGCGGTGGATACGCCGTGGGGCCGCGCGAGGGCCGGACCGTCTACTTCGGACGGAATCGTCCGGACGTGCACGTCTGCCTGGGCGAGGACGACCAGCAGGTCAGCCGCCGGCAGGGTGAACTCACCCACCACGAGGGCCGCTGGTGGCTGCGCAACACCGGACGCAGGCCCATCCGGCTGCCCCGCGCCCAGTGGCTGTTCGCCGACGAGGGTCCGATCCCGTTGGCGGCGGGCTACACGCCCGTGCACGTGCCGGGCTCACGCGACCGCGAACACCTGCTCGAAATCTTCGTGACCGGCCCGGACGGCAGCACGCCCCGTTCCCGGCACGACGACGTCACCGACCCGCCCCGGCCGTACCCGATCAGCGCCGAGGAACGGGTGATGCTGGTCGTGCTGGGGTGGCACTACCTGCTCAACGAACCCAACCCCAAGCCGCTCACCTGGAAGGAGGCCGGCCAGCGCCTCGCGCGGCTCCAGCCGGACGTCGGCTGGACCGCCAAGCGGGTGGAGCACCGGGTCGGCATCGTCCGCGACCGCCTGTCCGGGCGCGGCGTCCCGTACCTGACCCGGGAGGAGGTCGGCGAGCCGGTCGGCAACGCCCTCAACGACAACCTGCTCCGGGAACTGGTGCGGTCGACCACCCTCGTGCCCGACGACCTGTCGTTGCTGGACTGAACTCCGCGCGGCGTACCGATGGGATCGACACCGGCTTCCGGTCGGGTCGTGGCGATGGCCTCGCGATCGGGCCCGAGCGCGAGACCATCGGTGTTCAGCGGTGGTCACCCCAGGGACGAGGGTGTTGCCGTCACTGGTACTGGTACTGGCTGCTGTGGTCCAGCGTCTGGCGCGGGGTGGTGGTCCACGGGTTCATCGGCTCGTCGATGTCCACCACGTCCGCCGTCCCCGCCGTGGGCAGGTAGGAGCCTGCGGGGTTGCGGGCCTGCCACTGCGACCACAGGCGGTCGACGTTGCAGTGGTGCAGCCAGAAGACGGGGTCGTTGGGCGAGCCCGCGCCGGCCATCGTGCCGTTGACCCAGTTGTGCACCCGGTTGTGCAGGTTCGGGCCCCGGAAACCCTCCAGGTAGTTCCGGAAGCTGTTGGTGGACGTGCTGTTCCACGGCGAGGTGTCGTAGGTCGTGAGTCCCAGTACGGACGTCACCTCGGTCCCGTTGGGCAGTTGCAGTCCCCCGGAGCTGAAATTGCGGCGCAGGTAGTTGGCCGAGTCGCTGCGCACGGTCAGCGTCCACGCGCCTCCGGACTGGGCGAACGGGCCGGAGTTGACCCGCCAGTTCGTCGCGGAGGTGCCGTTGGGGCCCATGAAGTCGTTGGCCCACAACGTGGAGGTGCTGCCCGCCGTCGTCCAGTCCCAGTACGGGAGGTTGACCGACGGGTCGACCTCCTGGAGCGCCAGTTCGAAATCGATCAGGTACCGGCGGTGCCACGGCAGGAATGACGGCGACCGGTGCCCGATGCGCGTCGACCAGTCGCTGTCCCCGTTGGCCCGGTCGATGTGCAGCCGCACGAAAAGGTCGTAGCGGCCACTCCGCTTGAGCGCGAGGATAGCGTTGACGAGGTTCTGCCGCTCGGTGGCGGTCAGGTTTGCCTGGTTCTTGCGGATTCCCATGATATCCCCCTGTCCGATTCCCGACTCAACGGCCGTGGTGGGCCGATTGCGATTCCGGCCGCAGGTCGCCGAGCGTCTCCACCGCGCGCCTCGCGGCGGAGCGGAGGGAATCGAAGGACTCGTAGTGGTTCACCGACGTCGTGTACGTGCCGTCGCCGTTGCGCATGACGTGCAGGGCGTCGCCGTCCACCGACGCCTCACTGGTCGGGTTGTCCCCGTTGTTGACGGCCCACCCCTTGATCCGTCGTCCCAGGTAGATCTCGTCGAACTCCTCCAGCGCCACGGCCTGCGCGTTCCCGCCGAGCCCGATCAGGCCCGCGCCGGCGGCCACGGCGACGCCGCCGCCGACCAGACCGCCGACGAGGAATCTCCTCCGGCCGACAACCTTGTCAGTCTCGTCCTTGTGGACATGCATGTTCGTTCCACCTGTCTGCGTGGTGAACGCGGCGCGAACAATCCCCAGGGCGTGCTTCACCTGCCCCCGGAAGCGCCGCTGCCCCGACGTTATCAGTGGACTTTTCTGTGAAAGAGCCGCCAAATAGACGATCTGTTTCCGGTAAAGTGTGAAACAGGTGTCGGTGATCACCTTGTCGTTGCCCGGTGGCGCGGGTAAAAGTGCGGCGGTCGATCCGGCGGTCTGTGAAATCCCCTTTTTCCGCTGCTGGCGCGCCGGTCGGGCCCGGTATTGCGGTCGCGCACGCCGACGCCCGCGACTCGGTTCGGGTAGAATGCCCACGCCGGTCGATCCATCCGGAACCCGTGAGTTCGGAAACGCGCAATCCCGGCTTGAGGGGCTGCTCGAAATCTGTTACCGCGCACCGGCCCGGCGCAGTGGACGTCCCGCGCCGCACGGGAGCTCGCCTGGCGTGTGGCATTCGGCCTGATGGTGCTCGATCCGCAGACAGCGGCGGCGCGATGCTGGGTAACATCACGTGGAATGGTGCTTCCGCATCGCTTGGGGGAGATCCGGCATGGCCTATGACGATGTCGAGGCGGAACTTCGCACGCATCCGAAGGTGCGGGAGTGCGTGGTCACCAGGATCCGGACCGGGCCGGGCAAGGACACGCTCGTCGCGTACGTCGTCACCACCGGCCAGGTCGATCCGGCGGAGATCCGGGCGTCCCTGTCGGCCCCTCGCCTGCGGTCCGACCGGATTCCGCGGGCCGTGATCACGGTGGATTCCCTGCCCCGCACGAGTTCCGGTGAACTGGACCGCGCGGGCCTGCCGCTCCCGGTGCTGCCGGGACGGGCCGCCGGCGGCAAGGGATCGCTGTCCGGCGATGACGTGCCGCTCGGGTCGATCACGCTGGTCCTGGCCGGGTTCGTGGCGTTGGCCGCGTTCCTGCTGACCGACGCCTTCTGGCCGGGCTCCACCGATCTCTCGGTGGTGCCCCAGCCGTGGGCCGGCCTGTTCACCGGGCTGTACGTGGCCGAATGCCTGTCCTTCGGCCTGGGGGTCGTGTTCCTGTTCCTGGGTCGCGGGCGGTTGACCCGGCTGGGACGCCCGCCGTGGCTGACGACGCTCGCCCACCTGTCGATCGTCTGGCTGCTGGCCGCCTGGTGGCCGCAGGACAACTTCTACCGGCTCGCCGCCAAGACGGACTGGAGCCGGCAGGCCGCGCTCGTCTACGGGTTCAACATCACCTTGATGATCGCCGCCGCAGTGCTGGTCGCCTTCGCGTTCCGCGAGCGTCGCGAAGACTGACCTCCAGATCGCCGAACATCTCGCCCAGGGCCGCGTTCGCACCGCGGACGGCGGCCTCCGCCTCGTCGAGTGCCTGCCTGGTGCGTGCCGCGATCGCCACGCCCACGTAGGGAACGGGATCGAACGCGGCGGTCGGGATGGTGGCCAACACGGTCGCGCCGAGCGCCCGGCACCGTCGGTCAGTGCGGGCGAGGTGTTCGCGCAGCGCCGGCGCGGGCAGCCGGGCACCCAGTGGCAGGCGGTCGAGCGTGCGGACGAGGTGACGTCCTCCGAGCCGGCGATCGAGGGCGGCCTGGAGGTGGAACGCGACGGCCGGCCCGGTGAGCCGCAGGTTGATCTCGACGGGGGCAAGGCGGTCCGACCGGTCGGTGACGAAATCGACGTCGTACCAACCCCGATAGCCGGCCTCGGCCAAGGCCCGGCCCACCGCGACGCCGAACCCGATGGCGGTGTCCGCGAGCGGATCGGGCAGCACGCCGGGGCCGACGGTGACTCCGCAGTAGGCGGTTCGGTCGACGTCCATCAGTCCGACACCGACCGGGTGGACCTCGCCGGCGGAGTCGATCACGGCGTCGAAGGTGGGATTGCGGTACGGGCCCGAACCCTCCACGTACTCCTCAAGCAGCGCGTCGCCCGCCCATTTCCGTGCCAGGGCCGGGATTCCGGTCGTCTCGGGGGGCACGATCAGCGTGCCGGAACCGCCGACGCCGTATTCCCGTTTCAGCACCACCCGTGCTCCGCCGGCCAGCTCGCGCGCGAGCGCGCGACGTGAACCGGCCGGCCATTGTCCGGGGACGACGATTCCCGGGTGGTCCGAGGCCAGCGCACGGAACAACGCGTGCGCGTGCCGCTTGGACTCGTATCGCCGGATGGCCTCCGCCACACCGTTCGGCGACGGGGCGATCGGCTCGAACGCCGCCGTCCGGCCCCACGGCAGCACGGGTGCCCCTCGGGAGGTGAGGCGCTCCAACAGGTCCGGTCGGGCCAGGATCGCCTCGGACACGCGGCCGTCGCCGGCGATCCCGCTGTGCACCTCCACGTCGCCCCAGCCGAGCACGGCACCGACGTCCCGGACCCACCAGTCCTCGACCCGTTGGGGGAGCACGATCATCGTGGGGCGCGGGCCGCAGAACGCGGCCAGGCAGGAGTAGTGGTCGGGGCCGCGCACGCCGCCGGCGAACTGGCCGTTGAACTCGGCGACATTGCCGACGTGGACCGTTGGTCCGCCCGCGCTCCACACCACCGACCAGGACGGCTCCGGCGGGATCGGCCACGCCACGAGCACCGGCAGGTGTGTGTCCAGCCGGTGGTCGGTGTGCCGCTGTGCCCCCATCGCGAGGTAGAACGGCTCGGCGTTGCGATCGGACTCGATCGTCACCCGGGCGAACCCCAGCCGCCCGGCCTCTTCCAGTACGTGCCGGTACAGCATCCGCCCCACGCCGCCGCCGATCGCGTCCGGCTCCACGAACAGCAGGCCGAGCGCGCCGTCCGGCGGCTCACCGTCCAAAGTGGCCAGACCCAGGACCGTGCCATCCCGTTCGGCCACCACCGTGCGCCGTGCGACGACCTCGTCGCGCCGAAGCCGGAGAACGTCCCGGCAGGAGGCCAGGAACGCCTCGTCGTAGCCCCAGTACGCCTTGGACCGCATGGTCAGCCCGCTCAACGCCTCGGCTTCGTCCGGCCGCGCCGCCCTCAGCCCCACCGCCCCGGTCAGGTCGCTCATGCCTGGATGCTCTCACGGGGAAGCAGCCCGGAAAGCCCGATCGGCCATCGCCGCGGCCGGCACGGCAGACCGGCCGTGTACTGCGGTTTTACGCGCATTTTGCGGCCCGGTGGCGCGTCGCCGCGATCTTGGCGGACGACAGGTGATCACTGGGGTAGCGGGGAGATCGCCGAGCGCGGACCCCGCGGAATTTGGAGCAGTCGATGGAATCAGCGGTACGCCCACCCACGCCGCCCCGATCGGCCCCCCGCACGAAATCGTGGCCGATCGGGGATGTGGCGGGTGCCTCCGGCGGCCCACGGACGAGGTGGGCCGTCGGAGGCGCTACCGGATCGTCAGCAGGAGCCGCTCTCGTTGCAGAACCCGCTGCGGTACTTGCCGTCGCAGTACTGCGCGAAGCACCGCTTGTACTTCGATCCGCACGGCTGGCAGTAGGTGATGACCTCGCACCCGGCGACGGCCGCCGCGGCGGCCGTGGCGCGCGGCACGAACACCGAAAGCACCCGGTCCGCCATCCGCTCGATGGTATTCACAGAACCCTCCTTCAACGTGGTTTCGGCACGTGGCCAACACCTTGCGCCCGCCGTCCGCTGCCGTGAGCGGGCTCGGACCTTCTCGGACGGACCGGCCGGCGTCCGTCCCCGACTTCCCCGCGACGAGGACCGACATGCGATTACCCGACCCGGAACGGGTGACGTGCCTGGACGACCTGGTGGCGCGACTGCGGCTGCTGAAGGCGTGGGCGCACGACACGTCGTATGCGGCCATCACCCGCATCGTCAACGACCGCTGGAGGCAGGCGGGCCGGCCCGCCAGTGAGCTGACCACCAAGAGCACCGTCGCCGGCTACTTCACGTTCGGGCGTCGCCGGCTGGACGAGGAGCTGCTGGTGGCGATCGTCTCGGCGCTGCGTGCCGATCCGGCGTACGCGGAGCGGTGGCGTGACGCGTTGCGCGCGATCAGGGGCAATGCCGCCGCGGCGGCGGTCGTCGATGCCTGGCCGAGCCTGCCCCCGGCACCGACCGGCTTCATCGGGCGGCGCGCCGAACTGCGGCGGCTGGACGAGTTGGCCGCCGCCGGCGGCACCGTCGTGGTCTACGGCATGGCGGGGGTCGGCAAGACCTGGCTGACCGCGCACACGGCGCACCGTCTGGGGAACTCCCGGCGCGGCCCCATGATCCACTTGGCCGCAGATCTGCGCGGGTGTGCCGGGGAGGCCCCGCCGGCTTGTCCTTCGGCGGTACTCGGGGTTTTCCTGCGGCACCTCGGTATGCGCTCGGACCGGATCCCGCGTGACCTGGCCGGGCGGACCGAGGCGTACCGCGCGTTGCTCCGCGAGGTGCCCGCGCTGGTCCACCTGGACGACGCGGCCGACGAGGACAGCGTCGCGCCGCTGCTGCCGGACGGGCCGGGCTGCCTCGCCCTCGTCACCAGCCGGCGGAGCCGGCCGGGCTGGGAGAACACCGGCCCGCGCCGGCGGGGCGGCCTCGACGCCGCCGATTCGCTGGACCTCCTGCGGGCCGCCGCCGGCCCCGGCCGGCTCGACACCGATCCGGCCGGGGCACGGCTGATCACCGGGTGTCTTGGCGACCACCCGCTGGCGTTATCGGTCGTCGGCGGGCACCTGCGGAACCACCCGGACTGGCAGGTGGCCGACTGCGCCCGGCCGGTCGCGCTGGCGTTGTCGGGCGGGGTCGGGGCGGCGATCGCGCAGTCCGACCGGATGCTGCCGGACAGCGCGCGGAGGTTGTTGCGGCTGCTGGCTTTGCACCCTGGTCGGGACATCGGGTACCCGGCGGTCGCCGCGCTCGCGGACATCACCGTGGACGCCGCCCATGCGCACCTGAGCGCGCTGGTGGACGCGCAGTTGGTCGAGCAGCCGCGCGAGGACCGGTACTCGCTGCACGAACTGGTCCGCGGTTACGCCGCCGAGGCGGTCGACTCCCGGGAACCGGCCCGCCAGGTCCGCGCGGCGGAGACCCGCCTCTTCGACCACTACTGCCAGGCCACCACGGCAGCGGTGTCCCTGCTGCGGTCCGACCGCGACCGCAGCACCGGCCATGCACCGGACACCGTCGAGCAGGCGCGGCGGTGGATGGGGGACGAGTACCCCAACCTCCTGCTCATCACGGCCCACGCCGCCGTCCACGGCCGGCCGGAACTCGCCCACTTCCTGGCCACGACCCTGGCCCGGTACCGGCCGGTGGACGACCGCGAACGGGCGGCGTCCGAGAGCGTCCGGGATCGGGCACCGCACCGACCCGGATACCCGACAGTGCACCGGAGAACATCCGGCCAACGAGGTCTTCGGGAGGAAGCATGACTGCGCTGACAGCGGCGGTTGTCCTGGTGGGGGCGCTCGGCGTGCTCAACCTGTTGTTGACGTTCGGCGTGGTGCGGCGGCTGCGGGCGGATGCCGGGAACACCGCGCCGCCGGCCCGGTTCGAGCCGCCGATGGCCTCGGTGGGCACCTCCGTCGGGCAGAGCGGGCCGGACTGGCACGGCGAGACGCTGGTCGGCTTCTTCGCGCCCGGCTGCGCCCCGTGCGAGGAGCAGATCCCGGAGTTCGTCGCGCACGCCCCGCGGTGGCAGCGGGCGCTGGCCGTGGTCTTCGACCCGGCCGGCGAGGGCGCGGAGCACGTGCGGGAACTGGGGCGGGTCGCCCGGGTGGTGATCGAGGGCGACACCGGGGACGCCCTGCAAAAAGCGTTCCAGGTCAAGGGTTTCCCGAGCTTCTGCCTGGTGCGCGACGGGGTCGTCGTCTCGGTCGGGGTACGCGCCGCGGACCTCGCCGAACAGGTGCTGCGGACCGCCGCATGATCCGGACCGCCCGGTACGTCACAGCCCTGCTCTGGCGGGCGGCCCCGCTGGTCATGTGCTGCTACCTGGCGCTGGCCCTGGTGACCGGGCTGCTGCCGGTGGTGATCGCCTGGCTGACCAAGTCGGCCATCGACGAGCTGGTGGCCGGCGGGTCGTCGGGCGTGCTGTTCGGCCTGGCCGCCGGGCTGGTCGTGGCCGGGGTGACCGCCGCGGCGACCCCGCACTGGGGTGACTACCTGCGGGGCAGCCTCGGCCGGGCGGGCAGCGCGCACGGGGTCGGGCAGCTGTTCGGCGCGGTGGGGCGCTTCACCGGGCTGGGCCGGTTCGAGGACCCGGCGTTCCAGGACCGGCTGCGGCTGGCGCACCAGGCGACCGGCGCGTCCGGCCAACTGGTGGACGACACCCAGCAGCTGCTGCGCGGGCTGCTCACCGTGATCGGGTTCGTCGGTTCGCTCTCCGTCATCAGCCCGGTGATGACCGCCGTGGTGCTCGTCGCCGCGGTGCCCACGCTGGTGGCCGAGCTGTCCCTGGCCCGGGATCGCGCCGGGCTCATGTGGCAGGTCGGGCCGGCCGAACGGCGGGAGATCTTCTACGCCCAGCTGCTCGGCGGCGTGACGGCGGCCAAGGAGATCCGGCTGTTCGGGTTCGGCGAGTGGCTCCGCGACCGGATGCTCGCCGAGCGCCGTTCCGCGGACCGGCGGCGGCGGGCGCTGGACCTGCGGCACACCCGGACCCAGGTCGTGCTGTCCGCGACGGCGGCGCTGGTCTCCGGCGGTGGGCTGGTGTGGGCGTTGGCGGCGGCCCACGCCGGGCAGCTCACGGTGGGTGACCTGGCGGTGTTCATCGCGGCGGTGGCCGGGGTGCAGGCCGGGCTGTCCGGGGTGGTCGGCCAGTTCGCCGACATCCACCACCAGACGCTCCTGTTCTCCCACTACCTGCACGTGGTCTCCGCGCCGGCAGACCTGCCGGAGCCGGCCGAGGAACGGGACACCGCCCCGTTGCGGCAGGGCATCGAGCTCCGCAACGTGTGGTTCCGGTACAGCGACGACCACCCGTGGGTCCTGCGCGGGGTGGACCTGCACATCCCGTGCGGGAAGGCGGTGGCGCTGGTCGGCCTGAACGGCGCGGGCAAGAGCACACTGGTGAAGCTGCTGTGCCGGTTCTACGACCCGACCGTCGGCAGCATCCACTGGGACGGCGTCGACATCAGGCAGCTGCGGCCGGCCGAGCTGCGGGCCCGGGTGGGCGCGGTGTTCCAGGACTACGTCAACTACGACCTGACCGCACGCGAGAACATCGCGGTCGGCGACCTCACCGCCCTCGCCGACGACGACCGGCTGGTGGCCGCGGCCCGGCTCGCCGGCATCCACGACGTGCTGGCGAAGCTGCCGCAGGGCTACGACACGCTGCTGAGCCGGACGTTCTTCAGCCAGGACGACAAGGACGACCCGGAGACCGGCGTGGTGCTGTCCGGCGGGCAGTGGCAGCGGCTCGCCCTCGCCCGGGCGTTCCTCCGGGACCGGCGGGACCTGCTGATCCTGGACGAGCCCAGTGCCGGGCTGGACGCCGAGGCCGAGTACGAACTGCACACCCGGATCAACCAGCGCCGCAGCGCGGGCACGAGCCTGCTCATCTCGCACCGGCTGGCGACCGTGCGCGACGCGGACGTGATCGCGGTGCTGGCCGACGGTGTGGTCGCGGAATCCGGCGACCACGCGGCCCTGATGGCCCGGCAGGGGCTCTACGCGCGCCTGTTCGCGTTGCAGGCAGCGGGTTACCAGGCCGACTACCGGGCCGAGGAGGTGACGGCGTGATCTGGCCGGCCCTGGGCATCGTCGTGGCGATCGCCGTGCTCGGGTGGCTGCGACTGGGCTGGCTGGTGGTCACGGTGAGCGGGCCGAGTATGCAGCCGACGCTGCGGTCCGGCGACCGGCTGCTGGTGCGGCGCACGTCCGTCGGCGGGGTCCGGGCCGGACAGGTCGTGGTGCTGGACACGGAGTTCCGGCTGATCGTCAAACGGGTGGCGGCCGTCCCCGGCGACCGGGTGCCGCCCGGCGTGGCCCGGGGTGCCGACGAACGGGTGCCGGCGGGACGGCTGGTGCTGCTCGGCGACAACCCGAGCGCCAGCATCGACTCCCGGGCGCAGGGCTACTACGACGGCACGCACCTGATCGGCGTGGCCGTCCGACCTCTCTCCAGGAGCAGGGCATGACATACCTGGCCATCGGGTGCCGGGCACTGCTCGGAATCGTGTTCGTCGTCGCGGTGATCGGCAAGCTGCGGGGGCCCGCCGCGTTCGCGGAGTTCGTCGCCTCGATCCAGCGCATGGACGTGGTGCGGCCACGGCTGGTCCGCCCGGCGGCGATCGCGGTCGTGGCCGCCGAGATCGTGACCGTGCTCGCGCTGTCCGTGCCGACGCCGGGCGCGGGCGTGTTCGCGTTCGGGTCGGCCGCGGCGCTGCTGGCGGTGTTGACCACCGGCATCGCGATGGCGCTGGCCGGTGGCAACCGCGAGCCGTGCCGCTGCTTCGGCCGTTCCGAGGCACCGTTGGGCAGACGCCACCTCGGCCGGAACCTGGCGCTGCTCGCGGTGGCCGCCGTCGGGCTCGCCAGTTCCCTGTCGGGCACACCCGTCGATCGGGGCGTCGCCGTCGCGGTGGTGGTGGGAGGGGCGGTGATCGGCGGTCTGGTCGTCATGCTGGACGACCTCGTCGCACTGGCGTAGGCGGTCCATCCGCGTGATTCCGAAGTCCGCACCGGTCCTGCGCCCGATCCCGTTGCGCCGTTCCGGTACACATGACAGGTGAACGAGGGGAACGGTCACAGCGGGTTACCGGAAGTCGTGGCCGGGGTGCTGGGCGGAGTGGAGGTCCGGCTGAAGGACGCCCCGGTGCCGTTGGGGCACACCCGGCAGCGGTCGGTCCTGGCCGTGCTGCTGGCGGAGGCCAACCGGGCGGTGCCGGCGGACGACCTGGTCGACCGGGTGTGGGGCGAGCACGTGCCGGCCCAGGCGCGGGCGGCGTTGCGGACCTACCTCTCGAACCTGCGGCGGGCGCTGGCCCCGACCGGGCTCACGATCACCAGGCAGGACAACGGCTACCTGCTGGCCGTCGACCCCGACGTCGTGGACGTGCACCGCTTCGGCAGCCTGCACGACCGGGCGCGCCACTGCGACGACCCGGCCCGTGCCCTGGCGCTGGTCGAGCAGGCGTTGGCCCTGTGGCGGGGCGAACCGCTGGCCGAGGCCGACACCCCGTGGGCACGGGCGTTCCGGCAGCGGTTGCGGCTGGAACGGGCTGCCGCCGAAGCCGACCGGATCGACTGGGCGCTGGAGTGCGGCCGACACCGGGACCTGATCCCGGTGCTGACCGCGCGCGCCGCCGAACACCCGCTGGACGAACGCGTCGCCGGGCAGTTGCTGCTCGCGCTGTACCGGGACGGCCGGCAGGCCGATGCGCTGGAGCGCTACCGGCGGCTCCGCGTGCGGCTGGTGGAGGAGCTGGGCATCGAGCCCGGCAGCGCGCTCCAGGCACTGCACCGCCGGATCCTGGCCGCCGAACCCGTCGTGCCGGCCACGTCCGCGCGGGCGGCGACACCGGTACCCCGGCAGCTACCCGCCGCGTCCGCGCCGTTCGTGGGCCGGCGCGACGAACTGGACCGCCTGGACACCATGCTGAACGCCGCCCGCCAGGGGTCCACGGTGCTCATCTCGGCCATCGGCGGTGCCGGTGGGATCGGCAAGACGTGGCTGGCCCTGCACTGGGCCCACGCCCGCCGCGACCGCTTCCCCGACGGGCAGCTCTTCGTGGACCTGCGCGGCTTCAGCCCCGCCGGCGAGCCGGCGTCCCCGGCGGTGGTGCTGCGGGGTTTCCTCGACGCCCTCGGTATCGAGGCCGACCGCCTGCCGGCCGCCCCGGACGCGCAGGCGGCGCTGTTCCGCAGCCTGGTGACGGGCCGGCGGATGCTGCTGGTGCTGGACAACGCCGCCGACACCGCCCAGATCACCCCGCTGCTGCCCGGCAGTGAGACCTGCACGGTGGTGGTGACCAGCCGCAACCGGCTGCCCGGCCTGATCTCCGGGCACGGCGCGCAACACCTGCCGCTGGACGTCCTGCCGGACGCCGAGGCCCGCGCCCTGCTCACCGAGCGGCTCGGGACCGACCGCGTCGACGCCGAGCCGGCGGCGGTAGCCGAGCTGATCGGGCTGTGCGGCGGCTTTCCCCTCGCGTTGAGCGTCATCGCCGCGTACGCCCACACCCTGCCCCGGCTGCCCTTGGCCGTCCTGGCGGCGGAACTGCGCGAGCTGGGCCTGGACGCCCTGGACGACGGCGACCCGACCGCCAGCCTGCCCACCGTGCTGTCGTGCTCCCTGCGCAACCTGACCGCCGAACAGCGTGAGGTCTTCGCACTGCTCGGCATTTCCCCCGGTCCCGACACCGGCCTCGCCGCCGCCACCAGCCTCACCGGACTGTCCCCGACGCGGACCCGCAAGGCGTTGCACGCCTTGGAGGACGCCTCCCTGCTCAACCGGGACGCGCACGGCCGTTACGCCATGCACGACCTGATCCGCGACTACGCCACCACCACCGCCGGCCACGACCTGACCGACCAGACTCGGCAGGCGGCACTGGACCGGGTGGTCGACTTCTACCTGCACACCGCCTGCGCCGCCGACCGCCTCTTGGACCCCGACCGCCGGCGGATTCCGCTCGACCCGCCGGCGCACGGCGTCCGGTCCCAACCGCTGGCCGATCTCCCGGCGGCACTGGCCTGGCTGGACGCCGAGCAGGCCAACCTGTCGGCCTGCCAACAGGTTGCCGCCTCATGCGGGCGATACCAGGTCGTGTGGCAACTGGCCTGGTTCCGGTACACGTACTGCTACCGGCAGGGGCACCACAACGTCAACCTGACCCAGTGGCAGGCCGCGCTGGACGCCGTCGGACACCTGCCCGACCCCACTGCGCGCACCCTGGTCCACCGGCTTCTCGGCACGGCCTACGAGTTGCTGAGGAGGCACCGGGAGGCGGTCGGGCACCTGCACCAGGCCCTGGCCTCGGCCGAGGAGCAGGACGACCTCACCGAACAGGCCAACGCCCACCGGCAGCTCGCGTGGACGTGGGAACGACAGGGCGACGACCGGCAGGCGCTGGAACACGCCCGGAGCGCGCTGGGCATCTACCGCACCCTCGGCGAGCCGGTGGGGGAGGTCCGCGCGCTCAACCAGGTGGGTTGGTACGCCGCCCGTCTGAACGACTACGACACCGCGCGCGAGCACTGCAAGGCCGCGCTGGACCTGAACCGGCGGCAGTACAGCCCGGCCAGCGAGGCGGACATCCTGCACAGCCTGGGCTGGATCGACCACCACGCCGGTCGGTTCCGGGAGGCCGTCGGCCACTACCGGCAGGCCCTCATCCTGTTCCGCACCCTCGGCGACACCATCGGCGTCGCCGGCACCCTCGAACACCTCGGCCAGCCGTATGTCGCCTCGGGCGAATACGACGAGGCCCGCGAGGTCTGGCAGGAGGCGCTGGAGCTGTACCGGCAACAGGGGCGCGACAGCGCGGTCGAACGTGTGCGGGAACAACTGGCAGCTCTCGACGGCGGCGCGATCGGCCGGAAGTAGTCCACAGCGCCCAACCTGTGGTGGACGACGTGGTGTCGTGGGACGTGCACTCTTGTGTCCTCGACGTCGACTGGGAGGGACACGTTGATGGTCAAGAGGGGGATTGCCCTGGCCGCCGCGGTGGGTGTGGTGGTCGCGGGTGCCGGTGGGACGGCGGTGGCCGCGCCGGACGGGGGCCGGATCGACCGCGCGGTGGTGCAGCAGGTGCTGGAGGAGATGGTCCGCACCGGCGCGCAGGGCGTGCAGCTGCGGGTCGTGGACGGGCGGCACGAGTTCACCGCCCGTGCGGGCACGGCCAGGGTCGACTCGCCGGACCCGGTGCCGACCGACGGCCGGTTCCGGATCGCCAGTATCACCAAGACCTTCGTCGCCACGGTGGTGCTGCAACTGGTCGGGGAGGGGCGGGTGGAGTTGGACGCGCCCGTGTCGCGCTACCTGCCCGGTCTGCTGCCCCATGGCGACCGGATCACCGTGCGGTACCTGTTGCAGCACCGCAGCGGTCTGCCCGACCACGTGGTCGAGTTGCCCGACGACGCCGGTTCCCGCCCGTTCACGCCGGACGAGCTGATCGGCCTGATCGCGGGCAAGCCGCTGGACTTCGAGCCCGGCACCGCTTCCGGCTATTCCAACACCAACTACGTCGTCGCGGGGATGCTGGTCGAGCGGGTCACCGGACGGCCCTACAGTGACGTGATCGCGCACCGCATCCTGCGTCCGCTCGGGCTGCGGGGCACGTCGCTGCCGGGCACGCGGATGGAGATCCCCGGCCCGCACGCCCGTGCCTATCTCCGGTTCGACAACGAGATCCTGGACGTCACCGAGTACGACCCGTCGTTCATCGGGGCGGCGGGCGAGATGATCTCCACCACGGCGGACCTCAACCGCTTCGTCGACGCGCTGCTGGACGGCCGCCTGGTGCGCCCGGCCCAGCTGCGGGACATGCTGACCGCCGTCGAGGGAACCGGGCTGGGCATCGCGTTCTACGAGGTGTCGTGCGGAGTCCAGGTGTGGGGCCACAACGGGCGACTCACCGGCTACTCCAGCACCGTCGTCAGCAGCCGGGACACGAAGACGAGGATGACCTTCTCGGTGAGCTGGGCCTGGGACTTCGGATCGGTCGTCGGCCGACAGGCACTGCTGGAGGAAGTCTTCTGCTGAACCGGCTTCCCCGCCACGTCCACGGCACCGCGGGTCTACTGCGGGCCGTGGACGTCAGCGGTTGCGCGGGGTCACCAGGCCGGATTCGTAGGCGAGGACCACGAGCTGGGCGCGGTCACGGGCGTGGAGCTTGGCCATGGCCCGGTTGACGTGGGTCTTGGCGGTCAGCGGGCTGATCACCATGCGGTCGGCGATCTCGTCGTTCGACAGGCCTTGGGCGACCAGAGCGACGGCCTCGCGTTCGCGGTTGGTGAGCCACTTCAGGTCAGCGTCGGCACCGGGGTGCAGCGGCTGGGCGACGTACCGGTCGATCAGCTTGCGGGTGATCGACGGTGCGAGCAGCGCGTCACCGCGCGCGGCGACCCGTACGGAGTGCAGGAAGTCCTCCGGCTCGATGTCCTTGACGAGGAACCCGGCGGCGCCGGCGCGCAGCGCGTTGAATACGTGTTCGTCCAAGCCGTAATTGGTCAGGATGACGACGTGCACCCGGGCCAGGGCCGGGTCGGCGGCGATGCGCCGGGTGGCCTCGATGCCGTCCATCACGGGCATCCGGATGTCGATGAGCGCGATGTCCGGCAGGTGTTGCCTGGCGAGCGCCAGACCTTCCTGCCCGTCGGCGGCCTCGGCCACCACCTCGATGTCGTCCTCCACGTCGAGGAGCGCGCGGAACCCGCTGCGCAGGAGCGGCTGGTCGTCCACCAGCAGGACGCGGATCACGGCGTCCGGTCCACGGGAAGCTCGGCGTGGACGGTGAAGCCGCCCTCGCTGCGTGGTTCCGCACGCAGGCGACCGCCCAGCGCGGTGACGCGTTCCCGCATCCCGAGCAGCCCGATGCCGGGCAGCGCGGCGATGTCCGGCGTGGCCTTGCCGTCGTCGTCCACCCGGATGGCGAGGGTGTCCGGCCGGTAGTCGATCCGGACCGACGCGGTGGCGGCGGAGGCGTGCCGGGCGATGTTGGTCAGCGACTCCTGGACGATCCGGTAGGCGGTCCGGTCCACCGCGGCCGGCACGTCGTGTCGTTGCCCGTCGATCGTCAGCGTCGCGTCCAGTCCGGCCGTGCGGGCCCGTTCCACCAGTTCCGGGACGTGGGCGAGCCCGTGCGGCGGGGTCCGGCCGTCGTCGCGCAGCGCCTCCAGGGTCGCCCGCAGCTCCCGGGCCGCCTCACGACCGGCCTCCTCGATCGCCAGCAGGGCCTCCGGCACCTGTTCACCACGCTTGCGGTGCAGGTGGACGGCCACTCCGGCCTGCACCTTGATGATCGAGATCTGGTGGGTGAGGGAATCGTGCAGCTCCCGCGCGATGTGCAGCCGCTCCTCGTCGGCGCGGCGGCGCGCGGTCTCCTCCCGGGTGCGCTCGGCTTCGTCCGCCCGCCGCTCGGCCTGCCGCAGCGCTTCGCCGGCGGCACCGGCCGCGACCAGCCAGGCCAGTTCGAGGGCACCCCGCGCCCGGTCGAACGCCTCGCCCACGGGCATGTCCGGTGACAGGGCGAGGGTGGCGAGCGGGAGCGCGGCCAGCACCAGCACCGCCGCCACGACCGTGCCGACGCGGTGGCCCGCCCGCACGGCGGCGTAGACGGCGAACAGGAATGCGACGGCGGGCACGTCGAAACCGATGGCCTGGTAGCCCACCGCGCACAGCCCGGTGACGGCCAGGACGGGAAGCGGAGCCAGACGGCGCGCGGCCAGCGCCAGTCCGCCGGCCACCAACAGCACGTAGCCGAGGAGGCCGACGTCCGTGGCTGGGTGCTTCCCGGACAGCCCGGCGACCAGCAGCGTTGCCGCCACGCCGACCGCGATCGCCCAATCCCGGACATCGGGCCGTCCTGTGTTCATGGGCGCACGTTAGCCCGATCCGGCCGCCGGCGACTCGTCCTCGGAGACCAGTGGACTTCTACCGCACCCGCAGTAGTCGCCCGGTTCCCTGCCGCGTCCGTGGCAGCACGAACAGCATCCGTCCGGAGAACGACGTGCGGCGCGCCCGGCGACATGCTTCAGACGACATCCAAACCACGGAAACGGAGCGGGACATGACCTCGTCGGAAGCCCTGATGACAGTCCAAGCGCTGCGCGACGCAGCCGGAGCCGCCCTGATCGACGCCCAGTCGGCCACCACCGGCTCCGGGCGACTCGGGGCCATCGTGGCCGGGCTGGTATCGCTGGTCGGCGTGCTCCTGGGCGGACTGGCGCTGGCCCGCGCCGCCGGTCGGATCGGCACCGGCAACGCGCGCCTCGGGTCCATCGCCGCCCTGGTGGTGGGGTTGACCGGCGTGGTCCTCGGCGGACTGCACCTGGCCCGCTCCACCGGCGGCTTCGGCACCGGCAACGGCCGAGCCGGGGCCATCGTGGCCATCGTGGTGGGGCTGATCGGCATGGCCCTCGGCGCGCTGGCCCTGGCCCGATCCCGCCGCCCGGTCAGGACGCCAACAGATGGCCGGTGAACGCGACCGCGCTGCGCCGGGCGATGGACACGGCGTGGTCGGCGAAGCGTTCGTAGTACCTGCTGAGCAGGATGGCGTCCACGGCCGCGGGGACGCCGTAGGTCCAGTCGCGGTAGGCGACGACGGTGAACAGGGAGCGGTGCAGATCGTCCATTTCGGCGTCGGCGGATTGCAGCGCGCGGGCCAGGGCGGGGTCGGGTTCGCGGACCAGGCGGCCCGCGGTGGTGGCCAGCCGGACGGCGATCCCGCCCATCTGCTCGAACCTGGGGCGCAGCAACGTCGGGACGACCGGCTCGGGGTGGCGGCGGCGCACGGACAGCGCGATGTGGTGCGCCAGGTCGCCCATGCGTTCGGCGTTCTCGGCACCGTGCGCCACGGCCACGATGGTGCGCAGGTCGCCGGCCACCGGAGCCTGGAGCGCCAGCAGGATCTGGGCGTCGTGCTCGGTCCGCGACCGTGCCTCGTTGAGCGTCCGGTCGTCCGCCACGACCTGTTCGGCGAGGTCGAGGTCGTTGTCCAGCAACGCCTTCGTCGCCTGTCGGATCGCGGTGCCCGCCAGATCGCACATGCGGGCGAGCTCCAGGACGAGGACGTCGCGCCGGTGCTGGAAGGCGTCGCGCATCGAAGGATTCCTTTCCGGCCTTGGGGAACGGGGGCTCCAGCAGCCGCGGACTGCTGGAGCCGGGCACCCCGCTCGAAGGGGTGCCGGGAGGTTGGACCTCGGAGCGGCACACGGGCCGCAGTCATCTCCCCGTTCCCGATCAAATCCTGTTCCGACAGTCAGGACAAGGATTCCGGGCCCGAACTTACGTGTTCCTATCGCGCGGTTCGACGCGGAACCGGAGCCGGCACACCACGGCTTCGCTGCGGCGGCGGATCGCGCGAGCCAGTACCCCGCCGCGTTGGTTCTGGAGTATGCGTTGCCAGACGTGCTCGGGCTCGACCTCGGCGATGAGCACGAACACCTGCTGTTCCGGCACGTTCCGCAGGTGCTCGACCAACGGGTCGCCGAGTCGGCGGTGCTCGTCGTGCAGCTGCACGAGTGGCACGCCGGGATTCCACGCCTCCCACGCCTTCACGAACGCGCGCGAGTCGTCGTCCGGGTGCGTCACGTGGACGGCTTCGACTCGGTCGCCGAGCGACAACGCGGCGGCGACGGCGTCCCGGGTCAGTCGCGACACCGCGCCGACGGGAACCACCACCAGCGAACGGTTTCCGCGCGGTGGCGCCGGGATCTTGTCGAGTTCGAGCCGTTCACCGATGCGCCGGTACGTCTTGTTGACCCGTTCCATGGCGAGCACGAGCAGCGGCAGGGTGACGACGATGAGCCAGCCGCCTTCGGTGAACTTCGTCGCCGTGACGACGATCGCCGCGACGCCGGTCAGCACCGCTCCGGTGCCGTTGAGCACGGCCCGGCCGCGCCAGCCCGAGTTCCGGTGCCTGAGCCAGTGGCGGACCATGCCCACCTGGGACAGGGTGAAGCCGACGAACACGCCGATGGCGAACAGCGGCACCAACAGGTTCATCTGCCCGTTCGAGACGACGAGCAGCACCGCCGACGTGACGGCGAGGAACCCGATCCCGTACCGGTGGACCTGGCGTTCGGCGCGCAACGCGAACACGTGCGGAAGGTTGTTGTGCTGGGCCAAGAGCTGCGCCAGGACGGGCAGCCCACCGAAGGAGGTGTTGGCCGCCAACGCCAACAGCACGACGGTGGAGAACTGCACGAGGTAGTAGCCGAATCCGTCGCCCAGCGAAGCGGCGGTGACCTGGGACAGCACCGTGACGCCGTCCACCGGGTGAATGGAGAACTTCTCGATCAGCACGGCGATGCCGATCAGCATCAGCGCCAGCAGGCCGCCCAACGCGACCTCGGCGTGCTGGGCGCGCCGGACCCGGGGCTTGCGGAACGACGGCACGGCATTGGCGATGGCTTCCACACCGGTCAACGCGGCACAGCCGTTGGCGAACGCCTTGAGCAGCAACAACAATCCGACGGTCTGGACGGTCGACGCCTGCGCCGAGGCATCGACCGCGCTCGCCGGTTCGCCGCGCAGGAGACCGAAGACGACGACGGCGAGGATCGAGCCGACGTAGATCGCGGTGGGCGCGATGAACGCCCGCGCGCTGTGCGCGATGCCACGCAGGTTGACCACGGTGACCAGGGCCAGCACGCCCAGGCACAGCCACACCGTGTAGGGGAGCAGTTCGGGGAACGCGGAGGTGAGCGCGGCGACGCCGGCGGCGACCGACACGGCCACGTTGAGCACGTAGTCGACCACCAGGGACGCCGCCGCGACCAGCGACGCGCGCCGCCCGAGGTAGGCGCGGGACACCCCGTACGCGCCGCCGCCGTCCGGGAACGCGGCGATGACCTGCCGGTAGGAGAGGGTGAGCACGGCGAGCAGCAGCGCGATGGACAGCGTGACCGGGATCGTGAAGCCGAGTCCCGCGCCGCCCGCGACGGCCAGCACGAGGACGATCGCCTCGGGGCCGTAGGCGACGGACGCCATGGCGTCCAGGGACAGGGCGGCGAGACCGCCGATGACGGTGAGCCGGTGCCGTTCGCCGTGCGCGGTATCCGGGGGCTGTTCTGTGGAGGTCAGGGACACGCGCACCAGGTTGCGCCCTCGTACCGCACTAATCGGATTTCCAGACAGGATCTTGACGCGTCATTCACGTCACTTGGAGTAGCGGCGATCCCCCCTTCGAGTCGTCACGAACGGGTCACGGGGTGGGACTTGAGTAGCCCGGCCGTCAACATCGCGTAAAGGACCCGATCGGGGGTGTCAAGGACCCGTCAGCCGCGCTGACGCCACCCACTTTGTGATGCACCCTTCCGGCGTCGCGGTCCGGAGGGTGGGCTGCTCGTCGTCGGAAGGGAGCACGCTCATGGCCGATCTGGCCTATGTGCTGCTGCTGGTGGGTGTGTTCGTGCTGTTGGCGCTGAGCGTGCGCGGTCTGGAGAAGTTGTGAGTGGCACCGGGGTGGTGGCG
>CBHFOL010000074.1:0-26767 GCA_965995405.1 uncultured Saccharothrix sp. | reverse complement strand
CCCCGGGACAGGCTGTCCAGGACGGCCGGCTGGGTGTCGACGCCGTGCACCTCGTACCCCCGCCGGGCCATCGCGGCGGCCAGGGTGAGGCCGACGTAGCCCATTCCGACTATTCCGATCCGACGCAGTTCGCGCGAACCATCCTTCACATTCGACTCCTTGCCTGGTCGGTGTGCTCCTCGGTCACCGGCACGGCGTGCTGATCCGGTCCAGCGCGCGCACCGTCACATACCCTTCGAACCCTTCCTCGCGGTATCGGCGGCAGGCGGTCGTGATGTTCTCCGGGTCGGTCGCGTAGTCGACGGCGAGCACGGTCTTGCCGGCGTCACGCAACGCTCTGGTGGCGGCCAGGTTCGTTCGGCAGTAGTCCGCCGAACACGGTTTGTCGGTGGCTTCGAAGAACAGTTCCTCCATGCCGATGCCGTCGATCGCCGCGAGATATCCGGGGTACTCCGACAGCTCGGGGGAGTTCTGCGGGAAAACGCGGAAGGCGGGGTTGGCGCGCTTGGCGTAGGCGCTGATCCGGACGATCAGGTCGACCATCCGGCGGCCGAGTTCCGCGCGGCCGAGGCCGTCGACCAGGCTGAGGTCGATCTCCTCGTAGGCGAGCGGCGTGTCGAGGTAGACGCCGTCGAACCCGCTGTTCAGCGCACGGTCCAGCCGAGGTCGGACGGCCAGCTCCCACCAGCTCGGCTCCCAGTAGCGGACGAAGTGCTCGCCGGGCCAGCTCGGCCACTCGTTGAGGAGCAGCCCGGCGCGGTCGGCGCCCACCACCGGGAAGTCCGGTCGGAACGATTCGATCGACCCGATTTCGAAGTAGGCGAGTACCGTTTTGCCGGAATTCTTCAGTCCGGCGATCTCGTCGGCCGCGAAGTAGGAGTGCCCGGCGTCCCGCGCCAGGTCGATCACGGCGAACCGCGACGGGGTGCGGGTCAATGCGTCCAGCCGCCTTTCGGCGTAATTCTGGAGTTGGTACACGAGTCCGCCTTCGACCCGGTCGGCCGGGCCGGGTGAATTCCGGTGTTCCGAGGGGACTCCGACGCATCCGGCGGTACCGGCGAGCAGTGCGGAGAGCAGGACGATCAGGACTGGCAGAGAACGGCGGTTCGCCACTCCGTCCACCATACCGGCGGGAGTTGACCGGGCAATGCGCCGTTGAGGTTAGAAGGCGGCGGAAAACCCGATGCCGGGTCGGTCGGAATATCCGGGTCGGCCGGGCCCGGCCGACAGTGCGATTCCGATGTCGTCCGACCGGGTGGGCGGGTGTCGTCCGGACGGGTGCCCGGTGGCCGTTGTGCGGCGTCGACCGTCGGGGAGTGCCACCCGGGTGGGTGCGACCCGGGCGGTGGGCGGCACCGGGGGCCGACGGGGTGGGCCGACGGTCCGGCGGCGGGGGCTGGGCCACTGGTAGGAGCGGGTTGTGGGCCTTCCGGGGCCGAAGTTCGCAGGTATGTGAAAAGTTCACGTTTTAGCACCTATTGTGGGGTATTAACCCACAAGATCACCTGTTACGCATGGGGGGTCCGCTCCACCCCGACACATGGAGACGAGATCCATGCGCGCACCAAGGGCCCTGTTCCCCGTACTGCTGGCGCTGATCACGACGGCCGTCCTCGCCACCCCGGCGCAGGCGGCACCGCTGGCGGGCAAGTACGTCGCCATCGGCGACTCGTACACCACCGCCCCCGGCACCCGTACCTACGACAACCCCAACGACCCCTGTCGCCGCGGCCCGCTGACGTACCCCCGCCTGTGGGCGGCGGCGCACCCGTCGGTGGCGTTCGTGGAGGCGGCCTGCTCCGGCGCCACCACGACCGAGGTGATCAGCGACCAGATCCCGAAGCTGACCGCCGACACGACCCTGGTGACCATCCAGGTCGGCGGCAACGACGTCCACTTCGTAGACGTGCTCACCAACTGCATCCTCACCATCGACGACAAGGACTGCCTCAAGGGCGTCGAGCTGGCCAAGCAGGCGGCGCACGCCTACCTGTCGCCCGCGCTCGTCCAGGTTTACGCGCAGGTGCGGGCCAAGGCCCCATCGGCGCGGGTCATCGTGGTCGGGTACCCGAGGCTCTACACGATCAGGGGCACCTGCGGCATCCTCGGGCTCAGCGACACCGAGCGCACGGCGTTGAACTCGGCCGCCGACACCCTGGCCGGGATCATGGCGCAGCGCGCGGCCGAGGCGGGCTTCACGTTCCTCGACGCCCGGCCGGTCTTCGACCCGCACACCCTGTGCTCCAAGGGCACCAAGTGGCTCACCAGCCTGGAGTGGGACAAGATCAACGAGTCCTACCACCCGAACGCGGCGGGCCACCGCGACGGCTACTACGCCACGCTCAACTCGCTGACCGCGGGTCTGGCGAGCGCGGCCTGACGACCGGAGGGGCGTCCGCTTCGCGCGGACGCCCCGCCCGGCCTCGGGCATGGGCGGCCGGATCCCGGGCACGGGTGAGCCGATCTCAGGCATGGGGCACCAGCAGCTGTGTGGCGGCCAGTTCCCGGTACAGGTCGTCCCGCTCCACCAGCTCGGCGTGCGTGCCCAGCGCCCGCACTTCCCCGTGCTCCAGCACGACGATCCGGTCGGCGTCGGTCACCGTGGACAGCCGGTGCGCGATCAGGATGACCGTGCAGCCGCGCGCGACCTGGTCCACCGCCTCCCGCAGCGCGTTCTCGTTGCGGGCGTCGAGCTGGGCGGTGGCCTCGTCCAGCAGCAGCACCCGGGGCTTGCGCAGCAGGGCCCGCGCGATGGCCAGCCGCTGCCGCTCGCCGCCGGACAGGGTCACGCCGCGCGCGCCGACCTCGGTGTCCAGCCCCGCGTCCAGCCGGTCCACGAACCCGATCAGCCGGGTCACCCGCAGCGCCTCGGCGATCTCCTCGCCGGTCGCGTCCGGGTTGGCGTAGAGCAGGTTCTCCCGCAAGGTGCCCGCCATGACCGGCGAGTCCTGCTCCACGTACGCGATGAGCCGCCGCAGCTCGGCGCGGGACATGCCGGCGATGTCGACGCCGCCCACCCGCACCGTGCCCGCGCTCGGCTCGTAGAACCGTTGCAGCAGCGCGAACATCGTCGTCTTGCCCGCCCCGGACAGCCCGACCAGCGCGGTACGCGTGCCGGGCCGTGCGGTCCAGGAGACGCCGCGCAGCGCGGGGCCGCGGCCGGGGTAGGCGAACTCGACACCGTCGAACTCGACCTCGGGCGGCGGGCCGTCCGGTGCGGGCACGGCGAGGTCCACGTCCTCCTCGACCGGCATCCGCCGCACCTCGTCTATCCGGCCGACCGCGCCCAGACCCTGCTGGAGCATCCCGAGCCCGGCCGCGAGCGACCCGATCGGCGAAGCCAGGTAGAACACGTAGAGCAGGAACGCGATCAGCTCCGGCGCGGTCATCGACCCGGCCGCGACCAGCGCCCCGCCGACGCCCAGCACGGCCAGGAACGCGCCCTGGATCGCCACCCCGGTCAGCACCTTGACGATGGCCACGTACCGGGCGCCGACCAGCCCGGCGGCGTGCGCCTGGTCGATGGCGGCCCCGGCCAGTTCGGTCTCCCGCGCCTCCGCGCCGTTGGCCTTGACCGTGCGGGCCGCGCCCAGCGCCCGGTCCAGCGCCGCGCCGACCGCGCCCACCGACTCCTGCGCCCGTGCCACCGCGACCCGGATCCGGGGCAGCACCACCAGCAGTACGAGCGCCACCCCGACGATCACCCCGGCGGTGACGCCGAGCAGCCCGAGGTGCACCACGCCCATCATCACGACCGCGCCGAGCGTGGTCAGCAGGCCGTTGGCGACGAGCACCAGGCCCTCGGTGGCGGCGTTCTGCAACAGGGTGCTGTCGGAGGTGACCCGGGCGGTCAGGTCGCCGGGCGGGCGGTGGTCCAGCTCCGGCACCCGCAGCCGGACCAGCCGGAACACCAGGTCCCGCCGCACCCGCCGGACCACGTGCTCGGCGGTGCGCTGCTGCCACCACGACTGCACACCGGTCAGCGCCGCGCCCAGCACCACCAGCCCGGCCAGCAGCAGCACCGGTCCCAGCACGGACCCGCCGGTGCCCAGCGCCTCCAGGACGTCCCGCGCCACCAGTGGCTGCACCAGCCCGGACGCGCCTGCCGCGAGCACCAGGAGGAGGCTGCCGGCCAGCACGTTGCGGTACGGGCGGGCGTGGTCGAGCAGCACGCGGAAAGCGCTGGTCATCGTGTTCCCCAAGGCGGGTGGTGCGCGGTCAGGACGTGGCGGCGGGGCTGTGCGCAGCGAGCGTGGCCGGGTGTTCGGCGGCAGAGGCAGGCGCTGCCGGTGCGGCGGGGTGGTCGGTGGCAGGGGTACGTGTTGCCAGGGCAACCAGGTGGTCGGCGGCGGCCGGCGCACCACCCGCCGTGCGGAACGACCGGCCGACCGCCTGCGCGGCCTCCCGGTGGCCGGAACCGGGGTCGAGCACGGCGTCCAGGGCCGCGCCCAAGCCTTCGGCGGTCACCCGGCCGAACCGCACCCGCACACCGGCCCCGGCTGCGACGACCCGGGCGGCGACGAGCGGCTGGTCGTCCCGGATCGGGGCGAGCACGAGGGGCACGCCGTGCCACAGGGATTCGCACACCGTGTTGTGCCCGGAGTGGCACACCACCGCCGCGCACCGGGCCAACAGCTCCAACTGCGGCACGTGCGGCACCACCAGCGCGTCCGGCACGTCCCCCAGCACACCGCCGGGATCCACCACGACACCCTGCACCCGCGGACGCGCGGCCAGCGCCGCCACCGCCACCCGGAGGAACCGCTCGCCCGCGTCCACGTTCGCCGTGCCGAGGCTGACCAGCACGACGGGCCGGTCCGGGTCGAGGCGGTCCCACGGGAAGTCGCCCGAGGGCCGGGCCGCGATCGCCGGCCCGACCAGCCGGGTCCCGGCCGGCAGCGGCACGTCGCCGACCAGGTCCCCGGTGGTGAACGCGACCACGCCCGCGGGCGGGTGGCGCGGGTCGTGGCCGGCGGTCGGATCGCCGATGCGTCGGCGCAGGTCGGCGAGCAGACCGGCCAACCAGGCCGCGACCTTGGGCAGCCCGCCCAGCGGGTCGACCAGTTCGGCGGACGTGCTGGCCGACGTGACGCACGGGACGCCCAGCCGCTCGGCCACCAGCGCCCCGGCCACCGCGTGCTGGTCGGCCACGACCAGATCCGGCCGCACCTGTTCGATCGCGGCGGCCACGCCGGGGGCCATGGCGTCGGCCAGCGGCACGAAGAAGTCCCGCCACAGGAACCGGAACGCGGCCGGCCCGGTCAGCTCCGGCGGCCGGTGCAGCAGGTCGGTGGGCGGCAGCGCGCAGTCCACCACCCGCGCGTCCGGCCCGACCAGCCGGTGCAGCAGCTCGGCGTGCCCGGCCCAGGTCACCTGGTTGCCGCGTCCGGCCAGCTCCGCCGCCACCGCCGCGAGCGGGTTGACGTGGCCGACCAGCGGGGGCACCACGAACAGGAAGCGGCTCACCGGGGCGCACCCGCCGACGACGGCGCAGCGGCCGGCGCGGACCAAGGCGGCGTCACGAAGCGGCTCACCGGGACGCGCCGGTCACGGCGTGGTGCGTGCGCACCCAGTCCAGCAGCAGGTCACGCGTCTCGTGCGGCCGTTCCACCAGCACCGAGTGGTCCTGGTCGGGCAGCACGACGGTGCGGCAGTCGGGGAGCGACGCCTCCAGACCCGGAACCTGCCGGCACAGGCCGGACACGTCGCCGAAGACCGCCAGCACCGGGCGGACGAGCGCGCTCAGGTCGTCGTCGATCACCCGGCTGCGCGGCACGTCCTCGGCCACCGTCGTGGACTGGAGGATGCGGCTCGCGCCCCGCGCCAGCTTCGCGGTGTGCACGCCGTAGGTGGCCTCGATCCAGTCGAGGACCTCCTCGCGCACCATGCGTTCCTTGGCCCTGGAGAGGGCGTCGGCCATGCGCTCGGTCCAGCCGGCCACCGGCGGTTCGCCCTCGATCATGGTCACGGTGGCCACCAGCTCGGGGTGCCAGGCCGCCAGGCCCGTCGCGACCGTGCCGCCGAACGAGTTGCCCACCACGTGCACGGGCCTGGTCTCGCCGAGCGCGTCGAGCAGGTGCGCCAGGTCGGCGACGAAGTCCTCCAGCCGGTAGCCGGTGGCCGGCCGGTCGCTGCGGCCGTGGCCGCGCAGGTCGTACATGAGGACGTCCACGCCGGCCGCCGCGATCTGCGGGCCGATGGTGAAGTAGTAGCTGGCCAGGCTGTCGGTGAGCAGGCCGTGCACGAACACCACCAGCGGCGCGCCCGGGTCCCCGCCGGCGGCGGGCAGCTGTTGGACGTGGGTGGTGATGTCGCCGGTGCGGACCTTGGCCATCACGCCGCCCGCAGCGAGGTGACCACGTGGTCCACCAGTTCGCCGACGGTGAGGGCGATGATCTCGTCCAGCTCCAGGTCGGCGACGAACTCGGCGAAGTTGACCCGGTCGCCGTAGTGCTCGCGCAGCGACGCCGACAGCGTCACCAGGTCGATGCTCTCCAGCTCCAGGTCGCCGTGGAAGGTGGACTCCCGGGTGATGTCGGCGTCCGGCAGACCGTGCTCCTCAAGCAGGTCGCGGAGCATCGCCGTGAGGTCGGCCAGCACGGTCGCCGGGTCGGCGGCGGCTGCGGTCGTGTCGGTGCTCATGATCCCTCTCCTGGTTCCTCCGCGATCGGGCTGCCCCGGTCCGGACCCGCCTGGGCTGAGTCCTCCGGGGTCCACGCGACCACGTACTTCCGTGCGGGCAGGCCGGGCGGGTTGACGACGACGCGCACGCCCGCGGTGTGCTCCCGGCCGCCGGCCACGACCCGCAGCCGGTCGCCGTCCTCGGCCACCACCCGGCCGGGCGTGCCGACGAGCTTGGCGACCGCGGCGACGGCAGCCTCGTACCGGGCTCGGCGCGGGGCGTCGGGGTCGCTTTCCGGGGTGCTGTCGAGCTCCCGGACGTCGATGGCGCACGGGCCGCGCCGGGCGATGGCCACGCCGACCTCCGCGCAGTGGGCGAGGTCGACGTGGACGCCGGACACGTCCCGCCCGTGCACGCCCCGCAGCCGGGGGCGGCCGGCGTCGTCGTCCACCGCGACCACCGCCGGGTAGATGTCGCCCGCGTCCTCCCGCCACAGGAGGGTGCGGGCGGCGTCCTTGGCGGCGATGCGGCCGAGCAGCCATCTGCGCTTCACGTTCGGCGGCCGGGTCTCGTAGGCGGTGCGCTCGGTGCCGCCCAGGACGTTGCGCATGACCAGCTCGCGGGTCGCCAGGTCGGGCCAGCGTTCGTGGACGACGGCCCAGCCTTCGTCGTGGACGGTGGACAGGGTGTGCGCGCCGGGGAACCGGTCCATGGCGCGGATGCCGGGGTCGGTGTCGAAGCGGCGGTCGGTCCAGCCGGTGATCTCCACCCAGACCCGGTCGTCCACGCGGAGCTGGATGTCGGAGGTGACGGTGGAGTCGGTGACGGCGGTGATCCGCACGTGGCAGTGCAGCTCGCGGTGCGGTGCGGGTTGCGGGCCGTGGAAGGTGATGCGGTCGATCCGGACCGGGAACACCGTGGTGCGGTTCGGCAGGACGGCCATCACCCAGTAGCCGAACAGCTGGCCGACGTTGTCCAGCAGCGCGCCCGGGGTGGGCAGGGCGGCCAGCGTGCCCCGGACGTGCCGCGCGCCGATGGCGGTCAGCTCGGTGACGCCCTGGAACAGGGGGCCGTGGAACATCCAGCGCTCGTCGTAGAGCTGCCGGGCGAGCAGGTCGGGGGTGCGCTCGGGCTCGTCGGCGGGCCAGGGCGGTGGTGGGGGCGGGTAGTGGTCGGCGAGCGTGACGACGACCTGGGAGAAGCCGGTCAGGCCCACCTCCACCTCGGTGGGGGAGTGGCGGCGGGTGGTGACCGGGATGTCGGTGGCGGGGGTGGCGGTGATCCACTTGAGCAGCCGCACGTCGTGGACGGCGACGGCGTGGGTGCCGGGGGCGGTGCGTTCGGCGATGGCCATCAGGTGGGCGATGACCGTGGTGGCGGGGACGACCGGCCAGCGGTCCGCCTCGTCGGGCCAGCCGGGGCGCTGGCGGAAGAAGCAGTGGTCCCGCAGGTACGGCATGTCGACCGGTCCGACCCGCAGGACCTGCCGCACGCTGTCGCCGCCGTTGTGGTCGGGTGCGGGCCGGCCTGACGTGGCCTGGGTGGGCAGCGGCTGGGTGGGCACGGCTTGGCCGGGGGCGGAGGCGGGAGTGGGCCGGTCGGGCCGCGACTGGGCGGGTGCAGCCTGGCTGGGTGGGTTTTGGGCGGGTGCGCCGGGCGTGGGCTGGGAGGGCAGGTATTCGGCGGGTGTGGGTGCTGCGGGGCGAGCGGTGGCGGCCGGCGCGGTGGCGAGCCCGTTGGCCGCAAGGCGGGCCGGTGTGGCGGTGCGGGCGGTGAGGAGGTCGGCCGCCAGACCCGCCGTGTCCTGCAACAGGGCGGACAGCTCGGCCGCCAGCGGGTCGTGGGCCAGACCGGCAAGGCTGGTCAGACCGGCTGTGCTCGCTGGATCGGTTGCGGCGGTCGGGGTGCGCTGCGCGGAGGTCAGGGTGATCCGCTCGCCGGCGGGCAGGGACACCAGGGGATTGCCGAGGTCCAGGCGGGTCCGGGCGTTCCGGCGCGGCGGCAGCAGCGGTCCGGCGTCGGCGGGGCGGCCGTGTACCCACAGGGCGGTCACCACGCGCCGCAGCTGCGCCAGGCCGCCGTGCGCGGACACCACCAGGTGTTCCTCACCGGCCAGCGTGTCGCCCACCAGCGACCCCAGCGAACCCGCGCCGAGCTGCACGAACGTGCGGAACCCGGCCGCGTGCAAGGCAAGCACCAACGGCCGGAAGCGGACCGGTTCCAGCAGGTGCCGCACGAACAGTTCGCGCACCGCCGCCGGATCGTCCGGGAACGGGGCGGCGGTGGTCGCCGACCACACGGGCGTCGTCGGCCGGTGCAGGGTGTAGCGCTGGGCGGCGTCGCGGATCGGGGCCAGGTAGGGCGCGAGCATCGGCGTGTGGAACCCGGAGCGGAACGGCAGCACACGGCTGATCACCGCGTCCGCCCGGAACCGGCGGATCACCGCGTCCACGGCCGCCTCCGGGCCGCACACCATGGCCTGGTTGGGCGCGTTGTCGTGGGAGAGCACCACGTCCGGGTGGTCGGCGAGCACGGCGGCGACCCGGTCCGCGGACGCGCCGATCGCACCGAACACGACACCCGGGACGCGCAGCGCCTCCGGGTCGAACGCGGCCAGGAACGCGTCCACCTCCTCGGCCGAGTGGATGCCGCCCGCCGCCATCGCGGTCCACTCGCCCACGCTGTGCCCGGCTACCGCGTCGGGCACGACGCCGAGTCGCCGCAGCGCCGCGTCCAGCAGCCGGCCGACCTGGAACACGGCCGCGCCGTGCCGTCCGACGTCGCCGACCCGCACCTCGTCGGCCGACCAGGGCAGCCCGAACCGGGCGGCGACGTCGGCCACCTCCGGCTCGAACTCCGCCTCCAGGCCGGGGAACAGGAACGCGGTGCGACCGCCGAGCGGGGCCGGGCTGAACCACACGTCGCCACGCCCGCGCCACGGCACGCCCTTCGCCACGGCCTTGCGCGCCAGGGCCAGCTTGCGCGGCGTCGGGTCGACAATGCCCAGGCGAACCGGACCGTGCACGTCGCCGCGCTCGTCCAGACCGGTGGACGCGCCGCCGGCCAGGGCCGTCGGGTCGATGCCGTCGTTGCGCCTCGACCCGCCGACGTCGGCGGGTCGGTCCAGCCCGGTGGGAGCGCTGTACGCCGGGGCCGCCGAACCCGGGCGCGTCGGCTCGCGCTCGTCCAGGCCCGCCACCGCGTCGTCCGTCAACGCCGCCAGCAGCGCCGCCGGGGTGGCGGCGGCCAGCCGCAGCACCCGTGTCGGCTCCCGCACCACGACCGGTGCCGTGCGGGTGGCGGGTTCGCGCAGCACCACGTGCGCGTTGATGCCGCCGAACCCGAACGCGTTGACCCCCGCCCGCCTGGGCGCGCCGCTCGTCGGACGCTCCCACGGCCGGGCCTCCGCCAGCGGCGCGAAGCGGGTCTCGGCGAGCGCCGGGTGCGGGTCGTCGCAGTGCAACGTGGGCGGCAGGACGCCGTGGTGCAGCGCGAGAGCCGCCTTCACCAGCCCCGCCACGCCCGCGGCCGGCATGGTGTGGCCGATCATCGACTTGACCGAGCCCAGTGCCGCGCGCGGGCCGGTCGCCGGGCCGAACACGTCGGCCAACGTCCGCAGCTCGGCCCGGTCACCCGCGGGCGTGCCGGTGCCGTGCGCCTCCAGCAGGCCCAGCGCGTCCGGGTCGCGCGGGTCCAGGCCCGCCGCCTCCCACGCCTGCCGCACCGCCTGCGCCTGGCCGCCCGGGTCGGGGTTGAGCAGGCTCGCCGACCGGCCGTCACTGGCCACGCCGGTCCCGTCGACCACCGCGTACACCCGGTCGCCGGCCCGGACCGCGTCGGCCAGCCGCTTGAGCACCACCACGCCGGTGCCCTCGCCGATCAGCACGCCGTCCGCGTCCCGGTGGAACGGCCGGACGCGCCCGCTCCGGGACAGCGCCCCGAGCTGGCTGAACACGCTCCACAGCGTGATGTCGTGGCAGTGGTGCACGCCGCCGGCCAGCACCACGTCGCACCGCCCGCTGTCCAGCTCCCGCACCGCGTGGTCCACGGCCACCAGCGACGACGCGCACGCCGCGTCCACCGTGTAGGCGGGCCCGCGCAGGTCGAGCCGGTTCGCGACGCGGGACGCGGCGAGGTTGGGCACCAGACCGATCGCCGATTCGGGTGCTTCGGGCCCCAACTGCCCGGCGAACGCCGCCCGCACCCGTTCCAGCCGGTCGTCGTCCAGCTCGGGCACCAGTTCGCGCAGCGTGCGCACGACCTGGTTGGCGCTGCGGACCCGCTGGTCCAGCCGCACCAGGCCGGGCGTGAGGTAGCCGCCCCGGCCGAGGATCACCCCGGCCCGCCGCCGGTCGCCGGGCAGCACGCCGGCACCGCCCGCGTCGGCCACCGCGTCCGCCGCCACCTGCAACGCGATCAGCTGGTCGGGCTCGGTGCCGGGCACGGACGCGGGCATCACGCCGAACGCGGCCACGTCCACCGACGCCTCGACGAACCCGCCGCGCCGGGTGTAGACGCGGTCCGCTCGGCGTTCGGCGGGGTCGTGGAAGCGGGCGTCCCAGCGGTCGGCGGGCACGTCGGTGATGGCGTCCACGCCGCCGACGATGTTGCGCCAGAACGAGTCCAGGTCGGGCGCGCCCGGGAACAGCACCGCCATGCCGACTATCGCGACCGGTTCCACCCCGGTCACCAGCCCGAGGCCGAGCTGACGACGGCGTGCACGTCGGCCGGACCCCAGGCGAGTTCGCGCAGCAGGCCGATCGGCCCCTCCTCGGGGTCGATCAACGCGACGCCGCGCGCGGCGTAGGAGCGGGCCAGCTCGGGCGAGACCATGCCGCCGCCCGCCCACGGTCCCCAGTGGACGGTCAGCCCGCGTCGGCCCGGCCTGGACCAGCGCCGGCCGGGTTCCTCCAGCGCGTCGTTGGCGGCGGCGTAGTCGCACTGGCCCCGGTTGCCCAGGGCGGCGGCGATGCTGCCGAACAGCACCGCGTAGCGGGGGCCGTCGGGCAGCGCGTCGACCGCGTCGAGCAGGGTGCGCGCGCCGTCCACCTTGGTGCCGAACACGCGCCGGAACGACTCGACCGACTTGTCGGCGACGAGCTTGTCCTCGATCACGCCCGCCGCGTACACCACGGCGTCCAGCCGGCCGTGCTCGTCGTGCACCCGCTTCACGGTGGCGCGCACGGCTTCGGCGTCGAGCACGTCCACCTGGTGGTAGCGGGCCAGGTCGCCCAGGTCGGCGAGGGTGGTGCGGACTTCCCGTTCGGCCAGCGCCGTGGACACCGCACGCTCGATCTCGGCGGGTGAGGTCATGCCCCGGGCGAGGAACGCGGCGCGCAGCGCGGTCCGGTCGGCCGCGGCGGTGAGGTCGGGGTCCTCCGGGCCGAGTGGCGCGGGGGTGCGGCCCAGCAGTTCCAGGCGGCAGCGGCCGGCCGCCGCCAGGGTGCGGGCGAACCGCGCGGTGATGCCGCGTGCTCCGCCGGCGAGCAGCACGACGGCGTCCCGGTCCAGGCCGGTGGCTTCGGCTTCGGCCGCGCCGTCGCCCGCGGGTCCGGCGCCGGCGGCGGCCACCGGGCCGAGGTCGGTCACGGTCAGCCGCAGGACGCGTCGGGTGCCGGGGCCGGCGAGGACCACGGGCTCGTGGTGGCCGGCGGCGAGTTCGGCGAGCACGGCGGCGGCGACGGCGTCCGGCCCGGCGTCGGCCGGGACCTCCAGGAGAGTGGCGGCCAGGTCCGGGTATTCGCGGGACAGGGTGCGGAAGAAGCCGCGCAGCCCCGTGACCGCTCCGACCTCGCGTCGGTCCACCGCCAGCAGTCCGCGCGGGCCGGCGGCGAGGAGGGCTTGGATGCGCGGGAACTCCTCCGGCAGCAGCGGTTCGTCGGCGTCGAGCGCACCCAGGTGCACCACGAACGCGCCCGCGACCTCGTTGCCGACGACCGGCTGTGTCCCGGCCGTTGCGTCGTCCTGGGTGTTGACGACCTCGACCCCGGCGGCTCGCAGGGCCTCGGCCACGACGTGGTCCCGTGCGCCGACGACAACGACGCGCGTGCCGCGCACGTCCACGGTGGTCGTGGGAAGGTCGTGCTGCTCGAACACCAAGCGCTGCGGCGCGATGACGAACGGCGTGGCGTTGGCGGATGCGGCAACCGGTTCCGGCGCGGTATCCGCAGGCGCTTCCGAGGTGGCCGGTCGGGCGGCGGCTGGTGCAGAGCCGACGGGTTCGGGGCCGGTCGGTTCGGGCGAGGCGGGTTTGGGTGCGCTTCCGCGCTGCTCCTCGATGAGGTCGGCGATGGCGGCGGCGGTGCGGGCGGCGCTGAGGGCTTCCAGGGCGGTCCCCGCGCTCACGTCGAGTCCCAGGCGGGTGGCGATCTCGCCCGCGATCTCGGCCCGCTTGATCGAGTCGACGCTGAGGTCGGCCTCCAGGTCCAGGCCGGGCTCGACCATCTCCACCGGGTAGCCGGTGCGCTCGGCCACCACGTCGACCACGGTCCGCAGCACGTCCACCGCGACCGGCTCCGGCGGTGCGGCCGGAACGACGGCCGGGGTGGGCACGACCGCCGCTTCCAGCACCACGGGCGCGGCTGCGACGGGCGTGGGCGCGGCCAGTGCCGGCACCGCGACCGGGGCGGGTGCGGCGGCTACTCCGGTCGCGCCGAAGTAGGTCATCAGCACGTCGCGCTGTGCGGCGATCATCTCCCGGCTGGTGCGCAGGAAGTCGGCGACCAGCGCGTCGGACGACACGGGCGGGGCAGGGTGTTCGGGCACGATCGGCTCCGTGATCCGTTGGGCGGGGCGCAGCGCGCCGGGCTGGATGGTGCCGTCCGCGCGCCGCACCGTCTGGCCGTCGACGGTCCATCCGGGCTGCTTGGGCGTGGCGGACGGGTCCACGGCGTCCCGGCCGCGCACCAGCGGCCCGGTCCGCACGTCCACCCCGGCGACCGCGAGCCGTGCCAGGGCGGTGAGGAAAGCGGGCAGGTCCTCGCCGAGGCGCACCACCTGGTGGGGCCGGTCGCCGAGCACCGCCCGCACCAGGCCGCTGAGCACGCGACCGGGTCCGACCTCGACGAACACCCGCACCCCGGCGGCGTGCATGGCCTCGATCTGCTCGGCGAACCGGACCGGCGCGCCGATCTGCGCGGCCAGTTCGGCGCGGACGGCGTCGGCGGAATCCGGGTAGGTCCCGGCGGTGCGGTTGGCCCAGACCGGCAGGGCGGGCACGCGCACCGGCATCCCGTCGAGCACCCGCCGGAACACCTCGCCCGCGCCCGCCACCAGCGGGCTGTGGAACGCGCACGCCACCGACAGCGGCTTGGCCGACCACCCGGCGGCCCGCAACGCCTCCACCGCCGACGCCACGGCGGCGGTCGGCCCGGACACGACGGTCTGCTTCGGCGAGTTCCGGTTGGCCGCCACCACGGGCAGGTCCGCGTCCCGCAGCACCGCTTCGACCGCGTCGGCCGGGGCGGTCACGGCGGCCATCGCGCCGGCATCGCCGTCGCGGACCTCGCCCAGGATGGCGTCGGCGCGGGCGGCGCTGGCGGTGAGCAGGTCGGCCGGGTCGAACACGCCGGCGGCGGTCAGCGCGACCAGTTCGCCGTAGCTGTGGCCGGCCACCGCGTCTGGCCGGACGCCGACTGAGGCGAGCAGTTCCGTGGCGGCCAGTTCCACCACGCCGAGCGTGGGCTGGGCGACGGCGGTGTCGGTGATCCGGGACCGCTGCGCGGCTTTCGTGTCGGAGTCGAACGCGGTGGGCGGGTACAGCGCGTCGGCCCAACGCGCACCCAGCTCCAGGTACCGGTGCAGTTCGGGGAACGCCACCAGCAGATCGGCCGACATCCCGGGCCGCTGGCTGCCCTGGCCGGGGTAGAGGAACGCGACGGAGCCCTCGGCACCTGCGGGACCGCCGGTGCCGTCCACAACAACCGGGTCGGCAGCGAACACACCGTCGCCGTTACCGCCCGCAACGGCCGGCCGCAGCCGGTCCCGCAGCTGATCCACGTCGTGGGCCACCACCGCGAGCCACACCCGGTCGCCACGCAGCGCCGCCACGTCCGCCTTGGTCGCCGCACTGCGGGCGAAGTCACGCAGCCGCGCCGCCGGCACCGAGTCGACCTGCTCAAGCAACCCGGCAGCCGCCCGAACAGCCCCCGCCCGGTCGACTCCCCGGAACAGGAACAGCTCCGCCGGCCACCGGTCCAGCGCATGTGCGGCCGGAGCCTGGTCGTGGGCCCGCAGCACCACGTGGAAGTTGGTGCCCCCGAACCCGAACGCGCTCACCCCGGCCACCCGCTCGGCAGCCGGCGCGACCCACGGCCGGGCGGCCGTGTGGAACGCGAACGGACTCCGCGCAGGCTCCCACGCCGGGTCGGGCGAGCTCAGGTGCAGCGTCGGCGGCCGGACCCCGTGGTGCACGGCCAGCGCCGCCTTGATCAGCCCGGCCAGCCCCGCCGCGCACTTGGTGTGCCCGATCTGGGACTTCACCGACCCCAGCGCGCACGACCCGGCCTCCGCGCCCGCCTCGACGAACACCTCGGTCAACGTGCGCAGCTCGGTCCGGTCACCGACCACCGTCCCGGTCCCGTGCGCCTCCACCAGCCCCACCCGGGCGGGCGACACACCGGCCATCCGGTAGGCACGGGTCAGTGCGGCCCGCTGCCCCTCGGGACGCGGCGCGGTCAGCCCGAGCGCTCGGCCGTCGCTGGCGCTGCCGACGCCGTCGATCACCGCGTACACCCGGTCGCCGTCCCGGACCGCGTCGTCCAGGCGCTTGAGCACCACGCACGCGACACCCTCGCCGAGCGCGATGCCGTCGGCGGACCGGTCGAACGTCGCCGAACGCCCACTCGCGGACAGGGCGTGCACGGACGAGAACATCAGGAAGTCGTTGATGCCGTTGTGCAGGTCCGCACCGCCACACACGACCAGGTCGCTCGTGCCGGTGACGAGTTCCTTGCAGGCCGCGTCGACCGCGGTCAGCGACGACGCGCACGCCGCGTCCACGGTGTAGTTCGCCCCGCCCAGGTCGAGCCGGTTGGCCACCCGTCCCGCGATGACGTTCGCCAGCACCCCGGGGAACGAGTCCTCGGTGAGCCGGGGCAGCTGCGCGTCCAGCGCGGCCGGCAGCACACCCGTGTACGACGGCAGAACGGTCCGCAACGTGGTGGCGTTGGACAGGTCGCTGCCGGCCTCCGCGCCGAACACCACGGACGTACGGCGGTGGTCGGCGGCCGTGTACGGGTAGCCCGCGTCGTCCAGCGCCCGCCGAGCCGTCTCCAACGCCAGCAGCTGCACGGGTTCGATCGCACCCAGGGACGCGGGCGGGATGCCGTACGCCAGCGGGTCGAACGGGATACGCGGCAGGAACCCGCCCCATCGCGACGGCGTGCGCTCGCCGGTCCCGTCGGGGTCGTAGTACAGCTCCGGGTCCCACCGCTCCACCGGAACCTCGGTGACGCAGTCGGTCCCGGACAGCACGTTGGCCCAGAACGAGGCCAAATCAGTCGCACCGGGGAACACACACGCCATGCCGATGACCGCGACCCGCAGCGGTGCGGGCTCCGGCTCGACAGCGGGCTCGACCAGGTCGGCGCGCAGCGCGGCCAGCCGATCCGCCAGCCAGCTCCCGGCCGCCGCGCCGACGGAGTCGTGCAGCCCGGCGATCGTGGTGACGGCGTCGCGCAGCACGCTCACGTCACCCGCCATGAACATGCCCTCGGCGGCCTGCCGGTCCTCCGACACGGGCCGCAGGTCCGCGCCGACGCGCTCGATGCCCTTGCTGGCCACGCGCAGGCGGCCGACGTTGAAGCGCTCCAGCCGTTCCCACGCGTCGCGGTCGGCCACACCTGCCGCCCGCAGGTCGTCCCGCAGCGCGGCGAAGTCCCCGGTGAAACCGCTGCGCACGCACCGGGTCGCGTGGCCGGGCGCGGTCTCCAGCAGGTCGGTGCGGTCGGCGGCGACGACCTGCCGCTGGAACACCGGACCGATCGCCCCGGTCCGCACGGCCTCCTCGGTGAACAGGTAGGCGGTGCCCATCAGCACCCCGACGCCGACCCCGGCGCGGGCCAGCGGCGCGGCGAGCGCGGCGACCATGGCGGCGGACCGCGAGTCGTGCACACCACCCGCGAACAGCACGGTCAGCTCGTCGGCCGCCCCGCCCGCGCCCAGGTGGTCGAGCAGGACGTCGACCTGGGACTCCCACAGCGGGAAGCTGTGCCGGGGACCCACGTGGCCGCCGCACTCCGCGCCCTCGAAGACGAACTTCCGCGTCCCGGCGGCCAGGAACTGGCGCAGCAGACCGGGCGACGGCACGTGCAGGAACGTCGAAACGCCCGCCGCCTCCAGCTCGGCGGCCTGCGCGGGCCGGCCGCCCGCGATGATCGCGTGGGTCGGCCGCACCTCCTCGACCACGGCGAGCTGGGCGGCGCGCACCTCCTCGGCGGCGAACCCGAGCACGCCCACGCCCCACGGCCGGTCGCCGAGCGCGTCGCGGGTACGGGTGAGCAGGTCACGGGTCTGCTCCGGGCCGGACAGCGCCAGCGCCAGGAACGGCAGACCCCCGTCGTCGGCGACGGCGGCGGCGAACTCGGGCCGGTCGCTGACCCGGGTCATCGGCCCCTGCACGACCGGCAGCGCCGTGCCCAGGTGCCGCGCACCGGTCGAACCGGGACCCAGCACGCGGACGGCCGCGTCGTCGCCCACCGCCGCGAGGACGGCGTCCCGCACACCGCGCAGGGCCGCGCCCGCCGTGCGCCAGCGGCGGGCGAACGCGGCGGCGAGCGCCACGTCCTGGCCGACCGGCGGGAACTGGGTGCGCAGGTCGGGTCCGAGCCGGTCGGCGATCCCGTCGGCGGGCAGCTCGGGCACGCCCGGTCCACGCCGCCGCAGCACCCGATACCCCTGGTGCAGCACGGTTTCGGAGCCGTCCAGGCCGTCCAGCGCGGCGGTCAGCTCCACCGGCAGCCCGGCGTCGGCGAACAGCGCGAGCTGGGTGTCCAGCACGACGCCGGCGGCACCGCCTACGACGGCCGCCGCGGCGGTGTGCGGACCGATGCCGCCCGCCGCCCAGACCGGCACCGACACGGCGGCGAGCACTTGTTGCAGCAGCACGAACGTGCTCAGCCCACCGACCCGACCGCCTGCCTCGCGCCCACGCACGACCAGGCCCGCCGCACCGGCAGCTACCGCGGCACGGGCTTCGGCGAGGTCGACCACCTCGACCAGCACCCGCCGGCCGGGGAACGCACGGGCGGTGCGCGCCGGGTCGGCGAGCAGCACGGTGTCCACGGCGTCGGGCAGGTCGGGGACCGCGCAGCCGGGCCGCACCCGCACGCCGAACCGTCCCGTGGTCCACCGCGCGGCGCGCGCCAGCACGTCGGCGGCGGCGCGCCGGTCGCCCGTGGGCAACTCCAGCACGCCGAGCACGCCCGCCCGGGCCGCGGCTGCGGTCAGCCGGGGTGCCGGGTGGTGCGCCGGGTTGACCGCGACGACCAACTCGGAGGGATTCGTCCGCATCCGCTACTCCCCATCGACACGAGTCGGCAGCCGATGACATGCAGTAGTGAAGGCAGCGCGCTGCGCCGCGTCAACGCCCCGAACCTTCCTGGCCGGGTGTGTGAACGGACGGTGCGGTAATGAATATAGATTTCCACCCGACCGCGCCTATCAGCGCACTTCCCCGAGACAGGGGGCATCGCCGCACCTGGCGACACAGCCGCGTTACCGCCGCGACATCGAATAATCGCGCGCAACACGGAAAACATTACGAATAAACCGCCCGTTCGACGGCTCCGGCACTGATCCGTTCGCGCCTTCGCCCGCACCCGCCGAACGGACCCGCTGCCTTCGGGGGGTGGACAGGCGCTCTACCCGGCGGTAACGGCATTTCCGCTTCCCCTTGACAACGAACGACAACGCCCCGGAGTTCCCGCGGCGAACGGGCGATGACGACAACCCGTTCGACGTACCCGCCGCCGGGCGAAACCTGTGATCGGTAGGGCCCAGCCGGCTTGCACGATGTGGTCACAACGACAGCGGTTCGGGAGGCGGGGCACCGTGTTCAAGAAGATTCGCGACCAGATCAACACCGCGACGCAGCACGCGACGGCTCAGGCGGAGCAGGACTTCCAGCGCCACGCGGCGCAGTTCCAGCAGGACGCCGCGCGGCAGGGCTACGACATCCGGCCGCAGATGCCGACGCACGACATGGCGGCGCAGGCGTACCAGACGATGAACCAGGACCCCGGGATGGCCGCGTTCCTCGCGCTGCCCGCCCAGGAGCAGCTGCGCCAGCAGCACGTGGCCAACGCGTACGGCCAGGAGCTGCGCCGGCTCCACGAGACCGGCCACCCCGCGACCGCCGTCATCCGCACGCTCGACCCGACCGGGACGATGGTCGTGGGCCAGCAGCAGTACACCTCGCTGCTCGACGTCACCCGCGCGGACGGCGTGACGTACCAGACTACGATCACGCACCTCGTGCCGAGCATGACGTTCTCCCAGTACACCCCGGGCACGAGGCACCAGGTGCGGATCGACCCCGGCAACCCGGCCAACGTCGCCGTGTTCGAGCTGATCGCCTGACCGGCCAGGAAGGCCCCGACTGGAGGTGGACGCCGTGAACACGGTCGACCCGGCGCAGGCCCGGCACGACCGCCTGGAACGTCGGCGGGGCAGCCCGCTGATGCTCGTCGGCGCGGTGCTGGCCTCGGCGGCCACCCTGGTCGCGGGATACCTGGCGGGGATCGGCATCGGCGCGCTGGTCGAGCAGTTCCGGACCGCGGCCGTCGACAGCATCTTCGACGACCGGGGCGACGGTCAGCCGCCGTACCTGCTCGTGTGGGGCACGTTCGGCTTCATCGGCTGCATCTTCGCGGGCAAGGCGGCGGCTCGTGCCGTGCAGCGACACCAGGGGTGGCCGTCGGCCCCGGCGTTCCCGGTCGTGTTGGCGTTCGCGGCGGCCACCGTCGGCACCTGGGTGTCGTCCCGGGGCTGGCTCCCGCCGCTCGCCGTGGGCACCGAGGTCGACCCGGTCTTCCACAAGGACGAGGAGTGGGGGCTCTGGGCGTGGTTCATGTACTACTCCGACTGGTGGTTGCCGGCGTTGATGCTCGTGCTGACCGGGCTGGCGGTGTTCGGGACGGTCTGGCAGGCCGTCCGGCACGCCGGGATGGTCCGGGAACGGGATCGGCTGCTGGCGGCGGGCCGGCGCGTGCCGGCGGACGTGGTCGAGGTGGCGCTGCGCACCGCGACCGACGACACGGGCAGTCGCCGGACGGTCGGCGCGGTGGTCACCGTGTCCTTCGTGGACCTGGCCGGCGTTCGGCACTGGGTGGTGCGCCGCACGTCGGAAGTCGGCCTGGCGAATGGAACCGGCCTCGCGGAGGTGCTGTTCGACCCGGAGCACCCGAGCCGGGACAGGTCGATCTTCGTGGCGCTCCGGCGGCACCCGGCCGTCGGCGACTGGCTGCCCGCGGACTGAAGCACCGGGTCAGGAGGTGCCGGCCGGAGACGGGTTGTCGAGGCCGTCGAGTTGCCGTCGCACCCGCACGGCGTCGGCGTCCCGGCCCTGCTCCCGGCACAGCTCCAGCGCCTCCTGCCACACGGCGCGGGCCTGGTCGGTCCGGCCGAGGGCGGCGTACGGGTGGCCGAGGTGGTCGAGGGTGTTGGCCACCTCGGTGGTGTGGTCGAGGGCGCGGAACGAGGTGAGGGCGCGCCGGTAGTGGTCGACGGCCTCCTGGTGCCGGCCGGTGCGGAAGTCGATCCAGCCCAGGCTGTCCAGGGTGTTCGCCTCGCCTTCGGCGTGGTCGTGCCGTCGGTGCAGGGCGAGGGCGGCCCGGCAGTGTTCGCGGGCGGTGTCGTAGTCGCCGACGCGGGCGGCGTACCAGCCGACGTCGTTGAGCGCGAAGGCTTCCCATACCGGGTTGTCGAGCGTGCGGTAGAGGTCCAGGGCGTGCCGGGCGTGCTCCAGGGCCTTCCGGTCGTCCCCTTGTCGCTCTCCGGCACGCGCGAGCAGGTGGTGGGTATGGGCCTGCTGGGCGGGGTCGTGTTGCCGTTCGGCCAGGGCGAGGGCCTGGTGCAGGTGTCCGGTCGCCTCCTTGTGCCGTCCCAGCTCGGCGAAGGAGGTGCCGAGGAGTCGGTGGGCAAGGGTGCGGGTGGCGGGGTCGGGCAGGTGTTCGGCGGCGTCCAGCGCGGTCTGCCACACGGTCACGTCGTCGTGGTGGTGCCCCCGGCGGTAGTGGAACGTGGTCAGGGTCCAGGCCAGCTGCCACACCACCTGGTGCCGCTGGTGGGTGGCGGCCGTGTGTTGGGCGGCGAGCAGGTTGGTGTGTTCGGTGTCCAGCCAGGCCAGCGCCGCCGGGATGTCGGCCAGCGGGTGGGTGTCCGGGGCGGGCTGGTCGAGCCGGATCGGCTGGCGGTGGGGTTCCAGGAGGCGGTCGGCGGTGTGGGCGGTGTGCAGGTAGAAGTCCACGACCCGGGCCAGCGCCGACCGTCGGACGGGTTCGGGCAGGTCGTTGGCCAGGGTGGTGGCGTAGGCGCGGACCAGGTCGTGCATCGCGTACCGACCGTCCGGGCGGAGGTTGAGCAGGGATGCGTCGGCCAGCGCGCGCAGCACGGCGCGCGCCTCCCGTGCGGGCAGACCGGTGAGGCCGGCGGCGGCGGGCAGGCCGATGTCCGGACCGGGGGAGATGGCGAGCAGCGCGAACACGCGTTGTTGCTCGTCGGTGAGGTGGCGCAGGGACCAGGACAGCACGGCGGGCAGGCTCGCGGTGGGGTCGTCGGCGTCCAGGGCGTCCAGGCCCGACTGACGTAGTTCGGCGACGGCCTCGGCCGGTGTCAGGTGGTGTCGGGTGCGGGCCGCGATCAGGCCGAGCGCGAGCGGGAAACCGCCGCACAGGCCGATCAACTCGGCCACCGCGGCCTCGTCGGGGGTGTCGCGCCCGGTGCCGAGGGACGTGGTCAGGAGGGCGTGCGCCTCGGTGTCGGTGAGCACGCCGAGGGGCAGTGGGCGGGCACCGTGCCGGGCGATCAGGCGGGGCAGGCGGTTGCGGCTGGTGACCAGCACGGTGCACGAGGGGCTGCCGGGCAGCAGCGGCACGACCTGCCCGGCGCCGGCGACGTTGTCCAGCACGACCAGCATCCGCTTGCCGGCCAACAGGCTGCGGAACAGGGCGGCCCGTGCGTCGAGGTCGGCCGGGACGCGGTCGGGAGTGGCCCCGAGCGCGCCGAGGAACCCCCGCAGGGCGTCCTCCGGGGCCATCGGCCGGCCGGTGGGGCTGAACCCGTGCATGTCCACGAACAGCTGTCCGTCTGGGAACCGGTCCAGGTGGTGGTGTGCCCAGTGCAGCGCCAGCCAGGTCTTGCCGATCCCGCCCGACCCGGACAGCGCCGAGATCACCACCGTCGGGCCCTCCCCGGCCGCTGCGGACTCCAGGGCGGTGGTCAGCGTGGCGAGTTCGCCGGTCCGGCCGGTGAACAGCCGGGGCGGGGCGGGCAGTTGGCGGGGCACCGACGACGGTGCCGTCGTGGCCGGTGCGGTGGTATCCGCTGACGCGGCCGGATCCGGGTCGTTGGCCAGGATCCGCCGGTACAGGCGCTGGAGCCCGGAGCCGGGATCGGTGCCGAGCTCCTCGACCAGCCGGGTGCGCACGTGCTCGTAGTGCTCCAGCGCGTCGGCCTGGCGGCCTCCGCAGTGGAGGGCGACCATCAACTGTCCGGCGGCCCGTTCGTCCAGCGGATGGCGTTGCGCGCGCTCGGCCAGGGCGGGCAGCAGGTCGGCGTGCCGGCCCCGGCGCAACGCGGCATCGGCGTGGTCCAGTTCGGCGGCGAGCAACTCTCGTTGCAGGGTCGCGCGCAGACCGTTCGCCCACGGGGTGTCCAGGTCGCCCAGCGGCGCGCCCCGCCACAGCTCCAGTGCCTGCTCCAGCAACGACACCGTCTGCTCGTCGTCCGCTGTGCGGGACTGGGCGATCAGGTGGCGGAACCGGTGCAGGTCGACGCTTTGCTCGTCCACGGCGAGCCGGTAGCCGCCGGAGCGGCGGACCAACTGCACCTCGTCGGCCACGGGCAGCGCCGTACGCAGGCGGGACAGGTAGCTGTAGAGCGTGTCCCGACCCCGGGGCGGGTGCGGTTCGCCCCACACGCAGTCCAGCAGCCGGTCGATCGTGACGAGTTGGTTGGCCTCGACCAGCAGCACGGCGAACACCCCGCGCTGCTTCGCATGACCCAGCTCCACCGGCACGCCGTCGCACTCGGCTTCGACGCCGCCCAACAACCGGAACCGCGCTGCCATCACAACTCCCGTTCGCTGCACCGGGGGATACCGGGGGCGGCCGGTGTGGGCGGTGTCACGTGGGATCGACTTCGAGCTTGCTGGAGATTTTAGCGTCGCCGGCGACGAAGGGGAGTGCCGTCCGGGCTCACCGGCTTAACCCCGGGAGCCCCGTTTCGGTGACGCCCCGGACCAGGTAGCGCTGCAACAGTGTGAACACCAGCACGATCGGCAGGATGGACACCGCCGCCGCCGCGAACAGCAGGGTGATCCTCGGGTTCTGCGCCGTCAGCAGGCTCGACAACGCCACCTGGACCGTCCACGTGTCCGAGTCCTGCGCGATGACCAGCGGCCACAGGAACTGGTTCCAGCTCCCGATGAAGTCGATGACCGCGATGGCGGCGAAGAAACCCGTCGAGTTCGGGACCACCACCCGCCAGAACACACCCCACCGGGACAGGCCGTCCAGCCGGCCCGCCTCCTCCAGCGACACCGGGAAGTCCAGGAAGTACTGCCGGAACAGGAAAACGTTGAGCGCGCTGAACAACCCGGGCACCACCAGTCCGCGCAGATCGGACAGCCAACCGAGACTCGACACCACCACGAAGCTCGGCACGAACGTCACGGCGGTCGGCACCATCAGCGTCGCCACGATCGCGTACAGGACCACGGGCGCGCGCCGGTAGGGGACCCGCGCCAGCCCGTAACCCGCCAGGGAACACAGCAGCAACTGCCCGGCGGTCTGCAACACGGAGACCACGGTCGAGTTCACCAGGCTGCGCGCGAACGGGATCTCGACATCGGAGAACAGTTCCGCCACGGTGGACCACCCGGTGGCCAGTCCGTCCCGGACCAGCACGAAGAACGGCAGCAGGAACAGCACCGCCGCGAACACGAGCGCCACCCACCGCGCGACGGCACCCACGCGGCCGGCCGGGGTGCGGCGGTATCCCACGGGTCGCATCAGTCCGCCCTCCGGAACACCCGACCGGACAACAGGGTCACCAGCGCGATCACCAGCGCGAGGACGACCGCGCCCGCGCTGCCCCGCCCGAGGTCCTGCCCGCCGGAGCCGAGCGACGTGTAGTACAGGTACACCAGCGGCGGCCGGGCGAACGGCGGGTAGCCGCGCGAGTCGCCGAGGATGTTGTAGAACTCGTCGAACGCCTGGTACGCGTTGATCAGGTTCAGGGTGAGCACGGCGACCAGCGCGCCGCGCAGGCCGGGCAGCGTGATGTGCCGGAACGTCTGCCACCCCGGCGACGCCCCGTCCGTCCACGCCGCCTCGTACAGGTGCGCCGGGATCCGTTGCAGCGCCGCGATGAACAGGATCAGGTAGAAGCCGAGTTGCAGCCACAGCCGGGCGGTGACGAGCACGACCCAGTACAGCGGCGGGTCGACCGTGCCGACCCACGCCTGCGGCTCCACGCCGAACCAGCCGAGCACGGTGTTCGCGACCCCACCGTCCACTCCGGAGAACAGCGACATCTTCCACACCAGCGCCGCGACCACGTAGGAGCACGCGAACGGCAGGAAGAACACCGACCGGAAGAACGCTCGCGCCACCCGGACCTGGTTCACCAGCAGGGCGAGCACGAGCGCGAGCACCGTCGTGGTCGGGATGACGAACGCGGCGAACACCGTGAACGTGCCGATGCTGTCCAGGAACGCCCGGTCGGTGAGCACGTCCAGGTAGTTGCCGAACCCGATGAACTCCGTCGGCGTCACCGTGTTCCGCGCGTCGAAGAAGCTCAGGCAGGCGCTCCACCCGATCGGCACGTACGTGAAGACCAGCAGCCCGGCCGCGAACGGGCCGACGAACAGCCAGAACGCGAGCGCGGCACGCCGCCGGCTCAACGGTCCAGCCGCGCGATCTCGTCCCGCGCCACGTCGACCGCCGCGCGCAGCTCGCCCGCCGGCTCGGCACCCTCCCGCGCGATCCGGGAGACCGCGTCCGACAGCGCGGTGTTGGCGCGGGCCGGCCACCGGGCGGGGCTCGCGATCCGGCCGCTCCCGGTGACGAACCCGACGATCTCCTTGCCCGGCCCGTCGCGCAGCGGCTCGGCCTTGGCGGCCAGGCTCTCCCGGGCGGGCAGGTGCGCGCCGAACGCCGTGGCGAACTCCGTCTGGTAGTCCGCCTTCTCCACCCACAGCCACTTGACGTACGCCTTGGCCGCGTCGACGTCCGCGCTGCGCGCGTTCACCATCGCGCTGTACGCCCCGACCGGCACGGATTCCCTGCCGGCGGCGTCCAGGCGCGGGAACGGCAGCACGCCGACGTCGCCGCCGAGCGCCTTCGTGATCTTCGGCAGGTTCCACAGGCCGGTCCACTGCATGGCGGCGAGCCCGCCGACGAACGCGCCGGGGTCGGCCCAGTCGGTCGGTGAGCCGAGCAGCAGGCCGCCACTCTGGTGCAGCTCGCGGAACTTCCCGAAGACCGTGGCCGCGCGCGGGTCGTCGAAGCCGGGTGCCTTGCCGTCCTCGGACACCAGGTCCAGGCCCGCCGACCACAGCAGCGGCGCGGTGAGCACGGCGACGCCGCCGTCGTTGCCCGCGAACAGGCCGCGCACGCCGTCGGCGGTGAGCCGCCTGGTGGCGTCGATCAGCTCGTCCACCGTCCTGGGCGGGGTGACGCCCGCCTTCGCGAGCAGGCTGGGCCGGTAGTAGAGGACCTGGGTGTCGATGGCCTGCGGGATGCCGTAGAGCCTGCCGTCGACCGTCTGCGACTGGAGCAGCGTCCGGACGAAGTCGTCCCGGGCGTCCCCGAGCAGGTCGTCCAGCGGCACGACCTGCTTCTGCCGCACCCAGTCGACCTTGACCTGCGCCTCGAACACGTCCGGCACCGCGCTGTTCTGGAGCGCGGTCACGATCTTGGAGTCGTAGTCGCCGGGGTTCCACTGCACCTCGACCTTCGCGTCCGGGTAGCCGGCGGCGTAGCGGCGCACCGCGTCCTGGACGCCGTCCTCGCCGTAGGCGTGGTACCAGTGCCGCAACGTCCCTTTGGCCGACCCCTCACGTCCGGTGTCGGAGCCGCACGCCGTGAGCCCCAGCAGACCGGCGACCACGAGGAACAACCGGCGACTCAGTTCGGTGCCCATCCCATTGCCTCCCCCGACTCGAACCTGGTCGCAATCATCGAAGCACGATGATCACCTGTCGACCATTCCCACCAGGAGGACGGCCCTTGCGTTCGACCGGGGACAGGGCGTCACGCGTCGATGGTGACCGACCGGCACGTCGGCCGGTCGGTCATTCCCCCGACCCGGGAACAGATCATCGATCGGGCGATCTGTACGGGTCGACCGGGATTCGCGGCTGGTCCGCATCGGGGTCGCTCACGCTACCCTCGGGCGATGAGCTGTCCCGGCGGCGGATCATCCGGTCGACAGACCGGGCACGCGGCAGTCGGCAACGAGGCGATCGGGGAGTTCGAGAGCCTTCTGCAAGTGGGCAACCTGCACGGGGACGTCCCGTTGCCCGAGGGGCTGTGTCGTCCGGACTCGCCGCGATCCCGCGGGTTGGGTGGCGGGTAGGGCGAGTCTGTGACGGGACGCGTTCCTCGTCCGGCGGTCGGTTCACGGGTCGGCAGCGGATCGTTTGGACACCGACCCTGAACGCGCCGTATACATCCGAGGTCGTTTTTGTGGCGAAGTGCGTCGCCGACACGCCGGCCGTGAGCCTGCGATGCTGATCACACCACCGGGCGGAACAATATTTCGATCGATTGTTTGTACGGCACCGCCTTGCGGCCCGGTCCGCGACTCTCCACGATGGCCGCTATGACGGGATCCACGCTCACCGGCGTTTCGGGCCCGGTGACGTCGCGGCCCCACTCGGGTACCCGGTCGCACCGGGAGTCGGTCCGCCGACACCGGACG